>JACPQW010000128.1 GCA_016190285.1 Candidatus Methylomirabilis oxygeniifera | reverse complement strand
CGCTGATCATCGCCGAGCAGGGAGCATACGTAAGCTACCTGGAGGGATGCACCGCGCCGATGCGCTCGACGAATCAGTTGCATGCGGCGGTCGTGGAGCTGATCGCCCACGACAACGCCCAGATCAAGTACTCGACGGTCCAGAACTGGTACCCAGGCGACAAGGAAGGCAAGGGCGGCATCTACAACTTTGTCACCAAACGTGGCAAGTGCCTGGGGAAGCGCGCCAAGATCTCCTGGACGCAGGTGGAGACCGGCTCGGCGATCACCTGGAAGTACCCGAGCTGCATCCTGCAGGGTGATGACTCGACCGGAGAGTTCTACTCGGTGGCGCTGACCAACCATTACCAGCAGGCGGACACCGGCACCAAGATGATCCATATTGGTAAGCGCACCAGGAGCACCATCATCTCGAAGGGAATCTCCGCAGGTCACGGGCAGAACAGCTACCGGGGATTGGTCAAGATCATGAAGGGGGCGACCGGCGCCCGGAACTACTCGCAGTGCGACTCCTTGCTGCTTGGCGATAAGTGCGGTGCGCATACCTTCCCGTACCTCGAGGTGACGAACAACTCCTCGCAGCTCGAGCACGAGGCGTCAACGTCCAAGATAGGTGAAGATCAGCTCTTCTACTGCAAGCAGCGCGGGATCTCGGCCGAGGATGCCGTCACTCTGATCGTGAACGGTTTCTGCAAGACGGTCCTGCGCGAGCTGCCGATGGAGTTTGCCGTGGAGGCCCAGAAGCTGCTGGGCGTGAGTCTCGAGGGGAGCGTCGGATAAAGACAGCAATCAGCCGTCAGCCCTAAAAGCAGAGGGTTAGGCTGAAGGCTGAAGAATCCTCAAGACCTTCAGTCTATCTACCTTTAGCCTCTTCTATCCGGTACTGAAAACTGACCGCTTAACAGGGAATTTATGCTGAACATTAAGAACCTACACGCGAAAGTCGGCGACAAGGAGATTCTGCGCGGCATCAATCTTGTGGTCAAGGCAGGAGAAATCCACGCCGTCATGGGTCCGAACGGTTCCGGAAAGACCACATTGGCGCATCTGCTCGCTGGTCGCGATTCCTATGAAGTGACAGCCGGAGAGGTGATCTATGAGGGGAAGGACCTGCTCCAGATGCCTCCGGAAGAGCGCGCTCGCGAGGGGGTCTTCCTGGCCTTTCAATATCCGGTGGAGATCCCCGGGGTAAGCACCAGCTACTTCCTGAAGGCGGCAGTGAATGCCACAAGAAAACACCACGGCCTCGAAGAGCTGGATGCGATCGACTTCCTCAACCTGATCAAGGAAAAGATGAAGCTTGTCGAGCTGGACCAGGGTCTCTTGAATCGTCCGCTCAACGAAGGCTTCTCCGGTGGGGAGAAGAAACGGAACGAGATCTTTCAGATGGCCGTGCTCGAACCCAAGCTGGCGATCCTGGACGAGACCGACTCCGGCCTGGACATCGATGCCTTGAGGATCATAGCGAACGGCATTGATGCGCTCAGAGGCCCGGACCGCGCCATGATCCTCATCACCCATTACCAGCGGTTGCTGAACTACGTCACTCCGGACTTTGTCCACGTCCTCTCTGAGGGGCGAATCGTCAAGTCAGGGGGGCGGGCGCTGGCCCTCGAACTCGAGGCGAAAGGGTATGACTGGATCAAAGCGGAAGCTGATCTCGCCCAGCAGACGATTGTGTAGGAGGCAACGGTAGCCGATGCTTCAAGTCGCGGAAAAGTTGGACAGCTATCGTGTAGACTTTGAGCGGATCAAGAGGGACAGCGCGGACAGGCGACCCCAGTGGATCGATCATATTCGCACAGCGGCGTTCGGCCGGTTCGTCGAACTGGGGTTTCCCACGACTCGGCTTGAGGATTGGAAGTACACCAACGTCGCCCCGATCGTCAAGACCCCGTTTGCGCGTGCTGGACAGGCGCAGAGAATGCTACCGATCGAGCCCTTTACCCTCGAGGAGGTGGCGTGCGCCCAACTCGTCTTCGTGAACGGCCAGTACTCGTCCGATCTTTCGTCGCTTGAGAAGCTTCCGGAAGGTACCATAGTGAGCAGCCTGGCAACGGTGCTCGCCGGCAACTCGGCATCGGTTGAGGCGCACCTGGCGCAGTACGCCAGTTATCACGATCAGGCGTTCGTGGCCCTCAACACAGCCTTCATGGAGGACGGGGCGTTCGTGTCCATCCCAAAGGACACGATCGTTGAGGCGCCCATCCACCTACTGTTCATCTCCTCCGCGCGCCTCGGGCCGGCTGACGACGGGGGCAGCTCGGCACCGGTGTCGTATCCCCGGAACCTGGTCCTGGTCGGATCTCACAGCCAGGCGCGGATCATCGAGAGCTACGTGGGTCTGGAACACGACGTCTATTTTACCGATGTGGTCACCGAGATCGTCGGCGGCGAGAACGCGGCGATCGACTATTATAAGGTGCAGCGGGAAAGCGAGGAGGCCCTCCACGTGGCAACGGTGCAGGCACAGCTTGGCCGAAGTAGTACGTTCTCGTCCCACGCCATTGACCTCGGCGGCGCCCTCGTCCGGAACGATCTGAACGTGGCGCTCGAGGGGGAGGGCGCGGAGTGCACGCTCAATGGCCTCTATATGGTGACGGGTCGGCAGCACGTGGATAACCACACGCGGATCGATCACGTCCAGCCACATTGTACCAGCCGTGAGCTCTATAAGGGTATCCTTGATGGGAAGTCGAGGGGGGTCTTTAGCGGCAAGATCGTCGTACATAAGGCTGCACAGAAAACCGACGCCAAGCAGGCCAACAAGAACCTCCTGCTGTCCGAGGACGCCGTCATCGACAGCAAGCCGCAGTTAGAGATCTTCAACAATGACGTGAAATGTACCCATGGCACGACCATCGGCCAGCATGACCAGGAGGCGATATTTTATCTGCGTTCTCGCGGTGTCGATCTCGCGGCTGCCCGGAGCCTGCTGACCTATGCGTTTGCGAGCGAACTACTGGGTCGGATCAAGGTTGCGCCGGTCCGAACCAGGCTCGCAGCGCTCCTGCTCACGCGGCTCGGTAACGGCTCGACGCCTGAGGAGATATTATGAGACCAGTCACAGGGATGGCCGCATTGGTTATGCTGCCTGAGGTGAGTATGGCATTTGACGTGGAGCGTATCCGGGAGGATTTTCCTGTCCTGCGGCAGCAGGTTCATGGCAGGCCGTTGGTGTACCTTGACAACGCAGCCACGAGTCAGAAGCCGAAGCTTGTCGTCGAGACGATGGAGCAGTACTATCTGACTGAAAACTCGAATGTGCATCGGGGAATCCACCTTTTGAGCGAGCAGGCTACGGAGGCCTTTGAGGGCGCCAGGGGAAAGGTAGCGCGCTTTCTCAACGCGAGGGATGCGCGCGAGATCATCTTTGTTCGCGGCGCCACGGAGGGGATCAACCTGGTGGCTCACAGCTTTGCCAGGCCGCTACTTTCGGTGGGGGACGAGATCCTCATCTCTGAGATGGAGCACCACTCGAATATCGTCCCGTGGCAGATGGTGTGTGAGGAGACCGGTGCGGTCCTGCGAGTCGCGCCGATCAACGACGACGGCGAGTTGCGGCTCGACGAGTATGCGCGGCTGCTCGGCCCGAGAACGCGGCTGGTGTCGATGACGCACGTCTCAAATGCGCTTGGCACGATCAACCCGGTGCAGCAGGTGATTAAGCTGGCGCACGAGCGGGGTGTGCCTGTCCTGATCGATGGGGCTCAGGCCGCGCCCCACCTGCCGGTGGATGTGCGGGCGTTGGACTGCGACTTCTATGTGTGCTCCGGCCACAAGCTGTTTGGTCCCACCGGCATCGGCATCGTGTTCGGTAAGGCGCACCACCTCGAGGCCATGCCTCCATACCAGGGCGGGGGCGACATGATCCTCTCGGTTACCTTCGAGAAGACGATCTACAACGAGGCGCCGATAAAGTTCGAGGCTGGGACGCCCCACATTGCAGGCGCCATCGGGCTCGGCTCGGCGATCGATTACGTGGGCAGCATCGGACTGGACCGGATCGCCGCTTACGAGGGCGAGTTGCTGGCGTACGCGACGGACGCCATCTCCGCCATCCCGGGCTTACGGATCATCGGGACCGCCAAAGAGAAGGCGAGCATCCTCTCCTTCGTTCTTGACGATGTCCACGCGCACGACATCGGTACGATCCTGGATCAAGAGGGGATTGCGATCCGGACCGGACATCACTGTGCCCAGCCGGTGCTGAAGCGATTCGGCGTGCCGGCCACCGCCAGGGCGTCGCTGGCTTTCTACAATACGCGAGACGAGATCGATGCGCTGGTGAAGGCGATCCATAAGGTCACCGAGATGTTTGGCTGATGTCGGATCTTCGCGAGCTCTACCAGGAGGTCATCCTTGACCATAATAAGCGGCCAAGGAATTTTCAGAAGCTGGAAGGCGCGAACCGCGTCGCGGATGGTTACAATCCGCTGTGCGGCGATCAAATTAGGGTGTACCTGTTTGTCGAAGATCATGTGATCAAGGACATCGCCTTTCATGGCTCGGGCTGCGCGATTTCGAAAGCGTCTGCATCAATGATGACTGCAATAGTGAAAGGAAAGACGACAGCAGAAGCTGAGGGCCTTTTTGAGACCTTTCATAAAATGGTCACGGCCGATCTGAGCGCCGCGCCTGATCCACTCGTCGTTGGGAAGCTGGCCGCCTTTGCGGGTGTGCGAGAGTTCCCGGTTCGGGTCAAATGCGCGACCTTGCCTTGGCATACCTTGCATGCCGCGCTGGAGGGGAAAGAGCAGATCGCCTCGACGGAATAGGATATTTCGGATCAAGGCCAACACGGCTCACTTTGGCCGTTCGTGATGAGCCTGTCGAACCAGGAACGGCTAAGTTGCCCTTCGACAGGCTCAGGGCGAATGGAATGTGTAAGGAAGTGTCTGGTACTACCCGAGTCATAAGAGCTGGTCTCAGGCAGGAGGTCCCATGGAGAGTCCACCTATAAATACGAGTGAGGTCGAGGCAGAGGTCATTGAGGCTCTGTGTACCTGTTACGACCCCGAGATCCCTGTCAATATCTATGATCTGGGGCTGATCTATGATGTCAAGGTGGAGCCCTCTGGCCTGGCCAGGGTGGTGATGACCCTCACGTCGCCTCATTGTCCGGCCGCAGCGCAGCTGCCGGCTGAAGTCGAGATGAAGGTGCGATGTGTCCCTGGCGTGGTGGATGCCCAGGTCGAGGTGGTCTGGGATCCCCCATGGGATTCGTCTAAGTTGTCCGAAGCCGCCAAGCTTCAGCTTGGCTTCCTGTAGTAGAAGGTTCGCGCGTGTATCAGAACTGCAGTCAACCACAACCACTTAGTCAGCGAGGAGAAGAACAATGGCGTACGTCGTAGCCGAACCATGTATCGGCACCAAAGACCATGCGTGTGTGGATGTCTGTCCGGTGGAGTGCTTCTATGAGGGTGAGGAGCTGCTGTTTATTCACCCGGAGGAGTGCATCGATAGCGCCGCCTGCGAGCCGGAGTGCCCGGTTGCCGCGATCTTTGAAGCGAGCCAGGTGCCGGAGCAGTGGCAACATTTCATTCAGATGAACGCCGATGCATGTAAGGATGGACATACCCTTCCGGTGGCGGTCCAGCGGGCGGCGTGGGAGGCTCAGAAGGAAGAGGAGGGGAGCGTCGCTAACCTCTATTACCAGAAGTATCCCCCGAAGCACTAACCTGCGAGGTCGGCAGTGCGGCGCAGCACGGGCGATCTTGGATCTTGGGGGCCGAGACGTGGAGCTAAGACCCAAGATCGCTCCGGCTGCCGAAGTCGCGTAAACGGCTCGGATATCGAAGTAGAGTCCTGAAAGGCTTGGCGAATGTTTCTTGACCTGTTGAGCAGGCCGCTTCGCAGTCTGCGCCTGTCGGTCACCGACAGGTGCAACCTGCGCTGCCAGTATTGTATGCCCGAGGAGGAGTACGTCTGGCTTCCACGCAAAGATATCCTGACGTTGGAGGAGGCGAGCCGCCTGGTGGATATCTTCGCGGAGCTTGGCGTCAGCAAGGTCCGCCTGACAGGGGGTGAACCGCTCGTTCGCAGGGATGTTGCAGTCCTGGCGGGGATGATTGCGCGCAACCCGCGGATTGAGGACCTTGCCATCACCACAAACGGGGTCCTGTTGGCTGAAGCCGCGCAGGCGCTGTATGACGCCGGTCTGCACCGCGTGACGGTCAGTCTCGACACCCTGCGCCCCGATCGCTTCCGGGCACTGACAAGAAGAGACTCCCACGAAAAGGTGCTGAATGGGATCAAGGCGGCTCAACAGGTCGGCTTCAAGGGATTGAAGATTGACAGCGTAATCATGCGGGGGGTCAACGAAGACGAACTCGTGGATCTGCTGGAATTCTGTAAGCAGATCGGCGCCGAGGTCCGCTTTATCGAGTATATGGACGTGGGCGGGGCGACCCTGTGGTCGATGGACAAGGTGTTCTCCAGGGCGGAAATACTCGAGGCGCTCACGCGACAGTACGGCCGTATTGAGCCGGTTGTTGAGGCGGGCTGGGCGCCTGCCGATCGGTTTGTCCTGCCGGACGGCACGGTGTTCGGCATTATCGCATCCACAACGACGCCGTTCTGCCGTACCTGCGACAGGAGTCGGCTCACCGCCGATGGGACATGGTACTTGTGCCTGTACGCCCAACGCGGGATCGACCTGCGAACGCCGCTGCGGGCCGGCGCTTCAAAAGCGGAGTTAATGTCCACGATCGTCTCCGGATGGACCGGGCGAAGCGATCGCGGCGCCGAAGAGCGGCATGAGCTTCGGTTTAGAGACGCGTTGGTGTCAGCAGAGGGACTCAGACAAGACCCCCATCTTGAAATGCATACCAGGGGCGGGTAGGCGGGCTTAGCAATCTATCTTTCTGCCACGGAAACCCTGCACAAGACAGACTCAGTACATTAGATCGTTTCCTGCTCCCTCAACTCCTGTTCTGTTTTTGAGCCATCACCGGACTCATAATACTCAACTCCTGTTACAATATGAAGTAGGTCAATCGATCGAGCGCATGCCCATTTCGTGATTACCGACGCAGGGCAACCGGAGGGGGAACAAGGCGATGCGGATGTACGCGGCCGGCCAATGGATCGACACAGAGAAAAAGATCGACGTTCTCAACCCGTATGATGGAACGGTGGTCGATACCGTACCATGTGCGGAATTGGGGGATGTCGAAAAGGCCCTGGACAGCGCCGTGCGTGGCGCGCGGATGATGGCGAAGCTTCCTGGCTACGACCGCTATCGAATCCTGAAAGCGGCGGCGGAGCTGATTGAGGCTCGGAGCGAGGAGTTCGCCGAAACCATTACGTGCGAAGAGGGTAAGAGCCTGGCCGAGGCGCGCTTCGAGGTAAGCCGGGCGGTGCAGACCATGACCTTGTCCGGCGAGGAGGCCAAGCGCCTCCACGGTGAGACCGTCCCCTTCGATGGAGCCCCGGGCGGCTCCGGTAAGTTCGGCTTTACACTGCGCGTACCATGCGGGGTCGTCGTTGCCATCAGTCCCTTCAACTTCCCGTTGAACCTGGTCTGTCACAAGGTGGGACCCGCTCTGGCCGCCGGCAACGCGGTCGTCATCAAGCCGGCCACAGACACCCCCCTCTCGGCGCTGAAGCTGACAGAGATTCTGCTGGAGGCGGGTCTGCCGGCCGAGGGAATCGCCTGTCTGACCGGCTCAGGAGCGGTAATCGGCGACGCGCTGTGCAGCGATCGGCGGGTCCGCAAGATCACTTTTACGGGAAGCCGCGACGTCGGTGAGCGGATCTGCCGGATGGCCGGGATCAAGAAAGTCACGATGGAGCTCGGCAGCAACTCGCCCGTCATCGTTATGCCCGATGCCGATCTCGAGAAGGTCGCTGCCGCCGTGGCGGCAACCGGCTACACGAACGCCGGGCAGGTCTGCATCTCCACGCAACGGGTCTTGACCAGCGAAAAGGTCTATGGCGATTTTCTGGATGCCCTGAAACCTAAGGTGGAGGCGCTTGTGGCCGGCAACCCTCTGGACGAGAAAACCAAGGTGGGACCGATGATCCGCGAGCGAGATGCCATCCGGGTCGGGGAGTGGGTAGATGAGGCGGTTACGACCGGCGCGAGAGTCGTGACGGGCGGGGCACGTCAGGGCGCGATCTACGCCCCGACGGTCGTCGCCGACGTCAAGCCCGACATGCGGCTTTTTCGTGACGAGCTGTTCGGACCGGCCGTCGCGGTTACCCGGTTCGACACAATCGACCAGGCGATTGCACTGGCCAACGATACGATCTATGGTCTGGCGGCCGGTATCTTCACCGAGAACCTGGAGTGGGCGATGCGGTTCGCGCGCGAGGTGGAGGCGGGCAACCTGATGATCAACTGGGGCCCTCAATGGCGCGCCGACCTGATGCCGTACGGGGGGCTGAAGGAGAGCGGCTTCGGCAAGGAAGGCCCGCGCTATGCCGTGGAGGAGATGACGGAGCTGAAACTGGTGTGCTTCCACCTGAAGGGTTAGTATGGAACGTGTTGAACACATGGCCCTTCGACAAGCTCAGGGCGAACGGTAAATGTAAAGAAGTGTTGGACTCACTATACTAGCGACTTTCGACGAGGACGGACCTTGATGAAGGCTGCTGAGTTGCTGGTCCGATGTCTTGAGCAGGAGGGGGTGCGCTATATCTTCGGCATCCCGGGCGAGGAGACGCTGGATCTCATGGACGCCCTCCTCGACTCCAGCATCACCTTTATCCCGACCCGCCACGAGCAGGGGGCGGCCTTCATGGCCGACAGCTACGGCCGCCTGACGGGAACGGCAGGGGTCTGTCTGGCCACCCTGGGGCCTGGCGCCACCAACCTGGTCACCGGGGTTGCCGACGCCAACCTCGATCACGCCCCTCTGGTGGCCATTACGGGTCAGGCCGGCCGTGACAGAATCCACAAGGAGTCGCATCAGTACATCGATATTGTGGAGAATTTCCGGTCGATTACCAAGTGGAATACCCGGGTAGAGGTCGGAGCGGTCATCCCCGAGGTGGTGCGAAAAGCGTTCAAGATTGCGCAAGCCGAGAAGCCCGGATCCTGCCACCTGGAGCTGCCTGAGGACGTCGCAGGGGAGACGGTGACAGGGACCGCGCTCTCGACAGCGCGGCCGCGGCGACCCTCACCCGACCGCCCTTCTCTCCATGCGGTAGCCAGGTTGATCGAGGAAGCCTCCTTTCCCCTCATCCTCGCCGGCAACGGGGTCATCCGCGGGAGGGCGGATCACGCTCTGCGGAAGCTCTCCGAGCGAGTCGGAATCCCCGTGGTCAATACCTTTATGGCCAAGGGGTGTGTCCCGGCTGACTACGACCTCTCCCTCATGACCATCGGCCTGCACGCCCGCGACTACGTGGCGTGCGGGATAGAGCGGGCTGATCTCATCATCGCCGTGGGCTACGACCCGGTCGAGTACGCTCCGAACTTCTGGAATCCGGACGGGACCTGCCGCGTGATCCACATCGACTTCACGCCGGCGGAGGTGGACAGTCATTATCAGCCTGTGGTGGAGGTTGTCGCAGACATCCGGGAGACCCTCGAGCTCCTGGCGGACGAGGTCCGTGGCTGCAAAGACCCAGCCGCCGCCAAGTCCCTTCGACGGTGGATCTCGACTGAGTTAGAGGCGGATGCCGATCACGACGGCTTCCCCCTCAAGCCCCAGCGGATCCTTCGCGACATCCGCGCGGTGCTCGGACGGGACGACATCCTGGTCTCCGACGTCGGCGCCCACAAGCTCTGGGTGGCCCGCCTCTTCCCTGCTTATGCCCCCAACACTGTCCTGATCTCAAATGGCTACGCCGCGATGGGTTTCGCCCTCCCGGCCGCCATCGCAGCCAAGCTGGTGTTTCCAGAGCGGCGCGTTCTCGCGGTGAGCGGCGACGGCGGCTTCCTGATGAACTGCCAGGAGCTGGAGACGGCTGTCCGATTGGGTCTTCACTTGGTCATCGTCATCCTCAGAGATAACAGCTTCGGCGTCGTTCGCTGGAATCAACTGACCCGATTTGGCCGGGAATCGGGCGTCTCCTTCGGGAACCCGGACTTTGTGAAGTTCACCGAGTCATTCGGGGCGAGGGGCTATCGAGTAGAAGAGGCCGCAGCCCTTCGTCCCATCCTCGAGGAGGCCAGTCAATGGCAAGGCCTGTCCATTGTGGATGTCCCGGTTGACTACGCTGAGAATTTCAAATTGAGAGAGAAGATGGGACGGATCGTGTGCCCCTTGTGACGGCACGCGGTGATTCAGAATGGGGGATGCGATGTTGAAGGGTGTGGATCATATAGATCTGGTTGTCTCCGACATGGATGAGGCGATCGCGTTCTATACAGAGAAGCTGGGCCTGAAGCTTCGACACGACGGCCGCCCTGACCGTGGCCATAAACATACCTTTCTTGGCAATGCGGAGGTGTCGTTTGTGGCTCTTGAGGAGGACCCTGCAGGGGGGGTTCGCGAACCGCCCCTGCAGGGACATCTGGCCTTTGCGGTAGATGATGTCGAGGTCACGCGCAAGGAACTTGACAAGCGCGGCGTGGAGATCACAGGCGAGCGGACCGATGAGGATGGCCGGGCCAAGTCCTACTACTTCACCGGTCCGGACGGCATTCGTCTCGAAATCTACGGACGGTGTTAGGGGGTCACGTGTAAGGGGCGGTTCGCGAACCGCCCCTTACACGATCAGACCCTCTGAGGCGGTGTTACGATATGCGTCAGGCAAACGGGGAAGTGAGGGTTGGCGGTCCGGTGAACAACCGCGACGTTGAAGAGGCCCGCAACTACCACGCGGCTACCAAACACTCTTACTGGAGTGTCCGGTTAGGAGGTCATTTCCTCGACTGGGCTAACAAACCGCGTCCGCACAAGGTATATCAGGGGCTGCCGGTTATCCCCCTTCCGTGCGATGTGACGCCGCCGACCATGGTGGCGCTCGAGGCCGTTGCAGCCTTTCCGTCGATCGGAACGAGCATTCGTAATCTGGCCGAGCTGGCGCAGGTCCTGTTCTTTTGCGGTGGTCTGACCAAGAAGAAGGTCTATCCTGGTGGCGAGGCGCAGTACTTTCGCGCGGCCTCCTGCACCGGTGCGCTGTACGAGATCGAGATCTATGCCGTCTGCGGCGATTTGCCGGGACTGCCGGCCGGGGTCTATCACTTCTGCCCGGCAGACTTCGCCCTCCGCCGGTTACGGGAGGGGGATCTTCGGGGAGCGCTGGCCCATGCGACGGCCGGCGATACGTCGATCTCGAGCGCGCCTGTCATTCTGGTGCTGACAGCGATCTTCTGGCGGAACGCCTGGAAGTACCAGGCAAGGGCCTACCGCCACTTCTACTGGGATGCGGGAACGATTCTGGCCAACCTGCTGGCCACGGCTGCTTCCGCGCAGCTTGCATCTCGGATTGTCACAGGGTTCATTGATGCCCGCGTTGACCATCTTCTTGGTCTGGATAACGAACGCGAGGCGAGTCTCTGCCTGGTTCCGATTGGAGCAGGTTCACCTGCTTCGGAGCCTTGGGATGTTCAGCCGATTGCGCCCAAAACCGTCCCGCTTTCGAAAAGGGAGGTAGACTATCCGCTGATCACGCAGATCCGTGCAGCCTCCATGCTGTTGAGTGAGGAGGAGGTCCGGGCCTGGCGATCGGCCTTTGCTTCGAGACCCTCGCCGCCTCTTGGCGACCAATATTTTTCTCTCCACCCCATTGGGCGGGAGCAGCTTCCCGTCCGGACCCTCGGCGAAACCATTCTCCGTAGAGGTTCAACACGCCAGTTCGCTCAACTGCCCATCTCATTCCAGCAACTGTCCACCATCCTTGAGCGGTCCTGCCGCGGGATCCCGACGGACTTTCTTGGGGGGCCGAGCACGACCTTGCTTGACACCTACCTCATCGTCAACTCCGTTGAGAATCTCCCTACCGGGGCCTTCTACTTTTCGCCATCACGGCAGGCGCTTGAGCTCTTGAAGGAGGGCACCTTTCGACGCGAGGCAGGCTACCTCTGTCTTGAGCAGGGCCTCGGCATTGAGGCGAGCGTCGTTGTCTTCTTCCTGACAGATCTGGACCGGATCCTCGATCGTTACGGCAATCGGGGCTACGGCGCCGCCCAGCTCGAGGCGGGGATCGTGGGCGGGAAGATGTACCTGTGCGCATACGCTCTGGGATTGGGCGCGACGGGTACTACCTTCTATGATGATGATGTCACCGCTTTCTTTTCCTCCCATGCTCAAGGGAAGGCCGCGCTCTTCGCCGTGGCGATTGGGCAGTCGGCCCGCGTTCCTGGACGCGTCAAACCTCTTAGGCTCCCAATTCCTCAGAAACTGACTGTGGGGATCCGGACACTGTCGTAGCGTTCCAGACGAAGTTCTCTTCGCCAAAACTCCAGGTCCGAGCCTCACGGACGAAATTCTCTTCGCCTCATCTCTCAGATAATCCCTGAATGAAGAGCCTATTGCATAAAGTCATGTTCGTGGCTTGGCATGCAGACCACGAACGAGAAAAGCTCGTGTTTTCAATACCTGCCCCGTTTGCCCTGAGCCTGTCGAAGGGCTGTAAGAGGGTTTATGTAACGAACTCTTAGGCTGGCATATCGTTTGCTTTCCGTCAGAATACCGGAACGGTTATTCGCCTTTCAGTTCAACTATCTAACAGGAGGAGGGGACCATGCATGATGTTGATCGCACGCAAGGGGAGTATGAACCGGAGACGGACGCGCTTGAAGCCGATTCATTTGAATTTGAATATACGGAGGAGGGCGGGGCGTCTGGCGGCGTAGGGGCGGAGGGCCCCTTCGACGAGGTCGAGGAGATGGAGTTGGCTGCTCAGATGCTCGAGATCACGGATGAAGCCGAACTCGATCAATTTCTCGGGGACCTGATCAAAAAGGCGGGGCGCGCCGTGGGAAGGTTTGTCAAGTCCCCTATCGGCCGGACGCTGGGAGGCATCCTGAAAGGGGCGGCCAAGAAGGCCATTCCGATCCTGGGGGGCGCCGCAGGAGGATTTTTTGGGGGCCCGGTCGGTGCTGCCATCGGCAGCAAGATGGCGTCGGGCGCAGGGAAGCTCTTTGGCCTGGAACTCGAAGGGATGAGCCAGGAGGACCAGGAGTTTGAGGTCGCTCGGCGGTTTGTCCGCTTTGCCGGCGACGCCGCGAAGCGGGCGGCGGTCGCTCCGCCAACAGTTGATCCGCAGGCGGCGGCACGGTCCGCTGTGGTTGCAGCGGCACGACGGCATGCGCCGGGGTTGATCCGCGGAAACGCTGTGTCCCCGCCCCCGTCGGTCGGCGTCGGCGTTCCTGGGCGGCGCGGTCGTTGGATTCGGCGGGGCCGCAAAGTCATTCTGCTCGGGGTGTAATCATGATGGCTGCCGGTTCCGTCGCGGGGTGGATGCAGGGGCAGGAGGCGCGCGCCTTGCTCACACGGCTTGCGCGTGTCAAGCCATTTGCGCTCCATGAGACGATGGTCCCGGCGGCGGCCCCCGCTCCGGCGACCCAGGTCGCTGTCGAACAGTGTCTGGCCCGAGGGAGGCGGGTATTACATGATCAGGTGCATCGATATCTGAGATGGTTGCAGGGGCCGGAGGGGCGGCGCGCGTCGCCGGCCGAGATGCAGCGCCGCTTCACCTTCCTCCGGTTGCGATTCAACAGCGTGCTCTCGCAGTTCGATCTCTTCGCCGATGTGATCACTCAGCGAAGCGAGCATGAAACCGGTGTCTGGCTCTCAGGTCTCGACGTGGTGGCCGCTGACGCACTGAGACTTCCAGGCGGTTACTTCGAGATCCCACCGGTTCTCTGCTACCTCGATCGGGGACATGGGGCGGCGATCAGGCGGGCCCGGACCAGGCTGCCGGGGGGCGGTGAGAATCCGGTGGCGATCATCCGAGTCCCGCGGGAGCGGATGGTCGGCAGTGGCATTGCCTCCTCACTGGTTCACGAGGTGGGCCATCAGGGGGTGGCGCTGCTTGGTCTGGTAGATTCAATTCGACTGTTGTTGCAGGGACTTCAAAAGGGAAGCGGCGAGGATCGGATCGCCTGGCAGCTCTGGGAGCGGTGGATTTCGGAGATCCTGGCCGACTTCTGGTCGGTCGCAAAGGTTGGGGTGGCCTCTACGCTTGGATTGATCGGGGTGGTCAGCCTGCCGCGACCCTTTGTCTTCCGGGTCAGCCTGGATGACCCCCACCCGATGCCTTGGATCCGGGTGAAGTTGAGCTGTGTGATGGGGCAGGCGCTTTATCCTCATACGCAATGGGAGCGGTTGGCCCGACTATGGGAATCGTTCTATCCGACGACCGGATTGGATGAGGAAACAAGACGGTTAATTGCCACGTTGGAGGAAGGCATGCCGGGGTTTGTCGGGTTGCTGGTTCATCACCGCCCTAAGGCGTTGCGCGGCAGATCGTTGATGGAGGTGATGTCGGTGACGGAGCGCCAGCCTGACCGATTGACCGCCTATTACCAGGCATGGCGCGCCTCCCCAGCTCGAATACAGGCCGCCTCCCCATCGCTTGCCTTTGCGGTGATCGGCCAGGCGAGGGCTAATGGAGAAATAAGTCCGGAAGAGGAAAGCAGGACCATTGCGCAACTTCTTACACACTGGGCGCTACGCAGTACACTGGACACTTCCGCGATCTGTGCAGGACGCTCAAAGATGCCAGTGACCACAGCATATACTAACTGACTTTCAACATAAGGAGGACATCATGGCTGAGAATCCAGAAAAAGGGAGAAGAGATCCGAAGAATCTGGTGGAGCCCAAGCACGTAGAAGTAAGAGCTACCGAAGCAATACCTGAAGAATCCCCCGATATACAAGTAAGCTTGAAGCGCTCTGCGACGCCGATTACATATGATCTGGCGTTTTGGGTAGCCATCCGAAACAGCACGAACCAGATCGGCTTCAACCCCTATATGGAGTGGATGGACGATGTGATGTGCTGCATTCAAGACTTGCCAGACAAAAAGCTGTTAAAGGGTAGGGATTTTGAAAGCAGGCTCCCCTTCCCCGGTGTCGATGCCTACAATCTGCTCAAGGTGGCTACCGAGATCTTCCTGATGACAAACTGTGGTGTAGAAATCGACCCGACAAAGGTCCCAATGCCGTTCGTGACATACGACCCCGTCGAGGAAGGCCGCCGTTTCAACCGCAAAGTCGTGGCTGGGGATGTCGAGGCATGGTGGAAGGAGTACGTGGTGGCGGTGAATGGGGCGCATACCCTCCCCTATCTAGAGCTAATTCGAGCAAAGCTGAAGGATATTCCAATTAAGTCTGAAGAGGCGGCGAGTGTGGCAAATTGCTATGGTGTTCTACAGGAAAAACTTTCCAAACCGTGCTTTTTAGAGCTGATCTGGTCTTATTGGCACGAGGAGGGGATGCTGGTTCAGACTCTGAATGCGATCAGTTTGCGGTTCCAGAATAAGCGCGGTCCAGTCGACCGGGATCCACTGGCACACTTGGAGATTGATCCACTGCGTCCGCTGAACAACCTGCTCTGGGGGTACATCCAGGACGAGCAACACCGGCTGAGCATAGTGCGCCGGGTTTATGAGTACGATCACCACTATGGCCTGAGACTACATGGCAAGGCAGTACCCGAACTGCGGTCGGCAGACAGCCGATCGAAGTTCCTGGAGGCGTTTCACAATCTCTTGCATCTCTGCTCGATCTTCTTCAAGGAAGATGACGATACTACGGTGATCGCCGACGGATTCCCTGTGCTCAACGTTTTGAAAGAGGTTCACCTCTTGCTGACTCAAGGGCAACACAACCAGTATGGCGACTTACCCTGGACGGCCCGTCAAGAGATGCTGATGCAACAGTGGCTGCTCGCCAGGCCGGAGATGCGGGAATTTCTGACCAGTCGGGTTATGGTCGCCTACCCTGAACCGTGGATGGAGCGGGTGGAGACGATGAAGAAGCTCCAAGGCTGGACCGATGACTCGATCCTCCACTTCCGTAATCTGGGCGTGTTTGGCGAACAACTCCTTCTCTCCATTCGGTTCGGTAATTGGAGCGAAGTCATCGACCGGGACCAGGCGGCTAACTGGGCGCGCTACTGGCGTCCGGAGATTCAAGGTTATACCCACGCTTATCGCGCCGTCACGGGCGTGGACCTGACGCTGACGTCGGAACCTGTGGATTTTGCCATGCCATCGGTTCATCTACGGAACCGATTGGCCGGCCAAGTGCGGAGGTGATGGGATAGAGCTCCAGTGATCGACTTTACCTCAGCTCTTTACTTGGGAATGCGTCATGAAAGCGGGTCGTTGCGGCCTTGGGGGCAACTTACCACCGGCGCGCCGGCCGCCCTTACATCACAGCCGGGCGCCAGTGCGGTGGCCCAAGAGGTGGCTGCATTGCAAGATTGCGAAAGGGGGGTACTCGCTCCCTCCACGCTCCATCTCTTTTGGGATCTCTTCGGGATACTCTCCAGAGAGAAGGTCGCTATTTATGTGGACGAGGGAATCTATCCTATCGCCCGCTGGGGGGTGGAGCGGGCGGCGGCGCAGGGGGTGTCGGTGAAGACGTTCCCCTGCCACGATGCAGATGGATTGCAAGATCGGCTGCGGGAGGACCGGCATCGGCGAGGAAGGCCCGTCGTTGTCTCGGATGGCCTCTGCCCCGCCTGTGGTAAGGTGGCGCCCATTGCGGCCTACTTGGACAGTATGAGGGTCTTTGGCGGGTACCTCATTCTCGATGACACACAGGCGCTTGGTATTCTCGGCCATGCGCCTGGACCGGCCGCTCCCTATGGAAAAGGGGGCGGCGGGTCGCTCCGGTGGAGCGATGTGTCTGGCCCTGACCTGCTGGTCGTCAGCTCGTTGGCTAAAGGGTTTGGAGTACCGGTGGCGGTATTATCTGGAAGCCGCGCAACCGTCGGGCACTTTGAGGCAAAGAGCGAGACCCGCGTCCATTGCAGTCCCCCGTCGATGGCGGTCATTCACGCGGCTGCCCAGGCGCTGGAGGTCAATGATGGTCATGGGGACCCTTTACGCCTGCGCCTGGCCCTGCGAGTCCGATACTTCCGGGACAAGCTGCTAGAGATCGGTCTTTCCACTGGAGGGGGGCCGTTTCCGGTGCAAACGCTTCTCCTTCAGCCTGATATCAATGTGATCTTCCTCTACGAGCGCCTCATCCAGCTTGGGATCAGAACGGTCCTGCATCGCAATCGAAATGGAAACGGCGCGCGGATCAGTTTTATTGTGACCGCGCTGCATTCTCAAAGCGACATCATCCGTGCGGTGGATGTGCTTTCGTATGCCCTGATGAGGCAATGCGCAAACCGCTAAGTGGAGGTGAACATGACAGAACGACTCACTTTTGAAGCAGAACCATTTGAGGGTATCTTTGGATTTGAGGACACAACAGAGCAAGAGGTGATTGGTCCAGATACACGACAATGTGTGCGGAACACCACTGTTGCCCCCTTTCGATATATCTGCTCCATCGATGTTGATAATGAGCCATATTGTTCCGGCACGCTTATTGGTCCGGCGACGGTGCTGACTGCAGGTCACTGTCTCGATGGTGTAGCCCCAGCCGATATGCGCGTCATCCCAGGTCGTCAAGGTGTTTCTGAACCCTTTGGATATGCCCGCGCCTCGGCGTTTCACATACCAAAGGACTATGTGGAGGCCACAGAAACCGACTATGGCATTATCAATTTGGAAAGCCCAATTGGGCAACACGTAGGATTTTGGACCATTGATTACTCTCGAAGACCGGGAGACGATCGCGGTACAAGCATACTTCAGCGTCGATCTTTGCCTCTTCCCCCACCACTGAAAGTCAACATTGCCGGCTACCCCTGTGACTTGCCGGCGAAGAAAAGCGACCCGTGCTTTGATTCAACTCGCGATTTAAAAGGGAAACGACAGTACCGTGCCTACGATGAAACAGTGCGGCGTACTCGTACCGCCCCCGCTGGACCACGAGATATTTTGGAGTATAAAAATGATACATATCATTGTATGAGTGGGAGTCCGGTGTGGGTTAAACGCTCTCCGGATATGGGTGGGCGCGTACTTGTTGCTATCCATATCAGCGGCGACGATACTGGGACGCCTGGGCGCCAGAACCGCGGGATTGTCATCAACAGCGATATCTTGTCTTTCATCCGAGCACATCTTCGGTAATGAAAATATCATGGAAAGCATGAGCCGTGGCCATCGACCGCTACTGCCATGCCGATAAAAGGGACAGCCTTACCGGCTGTGGCACATCCGCGTGCCGTTGAAGTCGAAGTAATTGTGCACATCATGAGGGGAAACCATGAGAAACCCATTTAGCTTTGAAGTGGAGCCCTTCGAGACGTATTTGGAATTCGGAGAACAGGAAGAGGGACAGAACCGCAAACCTTGCCGGTGTGGTCAGCAGTCAAAAGTCAATCAGACCTACTCTGGGGACCGAGAACTCATTGAAGAAATGGCGAATTTCGATACCGAGCTTATAGATTTCGAGTGGGAAGGCGAGGTCAATCGAAGCAGTAAAGATTATATCCGGTGGGTGCAGCGTTCATTGAATCAAATCCTGGGACTGCGGCTGGCGGTGGATGGCATCATGGGGCCGCAGACCCGTAGCGCCATTCGGAGTTTTCAGCAGAAGCAAGGCTTGGCCGTGGATGAGAATGTAGGACCCACTACAGAGG
>JACPQW010000009.1 GCA_016190285.1 Candidatus Methylomirabilis oxygeniifera | reverse complement strand
GTGGTCAGTGGCCGAACGGACACTTGACCAGCTTGATTCCGTAGAGCGCCTAGAAGAGCTTCGGATCCCTCCCGGGAACCGCCTGGAAGCGCTAGTGGGAGACCGAAAAGGCCGGCACAGCATTCGGATTAACGACAGGTACCGGGCTTGTTTCCGGTGGACCAGTGAAGGTCCAGCGGACGTCGAAATCGTAGACTACCATTAATGACCAGGGAGTAAGGAGGACAGTGATGGTTCGGGTGCCGACACATCGAGAACCCACACATCCCGGCGAGATGCTCTTAGAGGAATTCCTGACGCCCATGGGGCTTTCACAGCAGGACTTGGCCCGTCGTATTCGGGTTCCCTATCAAAGGGTGAACGAGCTGATTAATCGTCGGCGGGGAATTACTCCTGGCACCGCTTTGCGGCTGGCGAAATGTTTTGGCAACTCGCCGGGCTTCTGGATGAACCTTCAGCTTCGGTGGGACCTCTATCGAGCACAGTCGGCCGAAGCAGAGACTCTCAGGAGAATTCGCCCTATTCGTGCCGCGGGCTGAGGTGAGAGTTATCGCGCCAGGTGATCGCGGAACCAACCTGCCTACCGCCAGGTAGGAGGCTTGGAGACAGGCGAAAGCCTGCTCTGAGCCTGCCGAGGGGGCGTTACCGCGAGGTAGAGTGGTCATAGCGGCCGATAAGAAGCGATAGGCCAACCGGACCCGCGTCCAGCGGGAAAAATCTGTCACAGCCCTTTGGGGTACGGGAAGCCGCCCCAAAGGGCTGTCCTGTTTCCAGGGGGCCCTCCCGGAGCGTCTGAAGCAAGAGATTGTGAGCACAACCAGTGGTTGTCCCATCTCGGCAGTTACGATATCATTTGCTAACTACCGAACAACACAATAGAATCCGCCAGAACTACAAGAATAGTTAATGAAGATCGGCTGACCAGTATACCCAATAGTTGGGTGCAAATGATGGTAATCGATGGCGGAATACACATTCAAACTTGACGGGTTGAGAGCTAAGCATTCCAAGCCCGAGATTGTTGCGTCGCTACGGCGAAGCACGTCAACTTCTACGCAACGGTCGAGGTAGCGGTCTGACCCGACGCTCGATCGGACCGGCGGTGGAGTGGTACCGATTGACTGAAGCGCCTATTACCGTCGGTCGCTCAGCGCCCAACCGTTAAGCGTGGGATATTGTGAACCAATTCACCGTTGGGAAGTGGAACCGTCTTCGGAGAGAGGCCGCGGGCCCTTGTCGGCCTCTCAAGCGGCTCACTTAGTAGTTGGGCGTATCGGCTAGACGAGGAGACCGTGGGGTTGCGAGAATCCGGAATGACATTGATCACTGAAGTCGTTGCCAAGTCGCTGGCCTCGAATATCCTACTGATCTGGAACGTGAGCCGCGATCGCAGGAACAATGGATAAGAAGACCCTGACCGAAACGGACATCCGCACGAAGTTCATCACCCCCGCGCTCGTCGGCCCAACCGGCAGCAAATGGAACGTGATGACGCAGTTGCGCGAGGAGTTCTATTTCACGAAGGGTCGGGTCATCGTTAGGGGCAAGACTGTCAGGCGTGGCGAGGCCAAGAAAGCCGACTACCTCCTCTACTATAAGCCGGGCATCCCGATCGCGGTCATCGAGGCAAAGGACAGCACGCACGCGGTGGGGGCAGGCATCCAGCAGGCGCTCGAATACGCAGAGATCCTCGATGTACCCTTCGCCTATAGCTCCAACGGCGATGCGTTCCTGGAACATGACAGGACGGGGTCCGGCGGCACCGTGGAGCGAGAGATCCCGCTAGACCAGTTTCCGTCGCCCGAAGATTTGTGGGCACGCTGCCGGGCGGCCAAGGGCTACACCGCCGCGCAGGAGGCGGTGACCACCCAGGACTACAACGACGACGGTTCGGGCAAGGCGCCGCACTACTACCAGCTCATCGCCATCAACCGCACGGTCGAGGCCATCGCCCGCGGCGAGAACCGTATCCTGCTCGTCATGGCGACGGGCACCGGCAAGACCTACACGGCGTTTCAGATCATCTGGCGTCTCTGGAAGGCGGGCGCCAAGAAGCGGATACTCTTCCTCGTCGACCGTAATATTCTCGCCGACCAGACCAAGACGAACGACTTCAAGCCGTTCGGTCAGGCGATGACCAAGATCACCAATCGTACAGTCGACAAGGCGTTCGAGATTTACCTGTCGCTGTACCAAGCGGTCACTGGTACCGACGAAGAGCAGAACATCTACAAGCAGTTCTCGCCGGACTTCTTCGACCTGGTCGTCGTGGACGAGTGTCACCGCGGGAGTGCGGCCGACGACGCGGTCTGGCGCAGGGTGCTCGAGTACTTCTCGTCGGCCACGCAAATCGGGCTGACCGCTACGCCTAAGGAAACCCGGGACGTCTCCAATATCGAATACTTCCGCGACCCGATCTATACCTACTCGCTCAAGCAGGGAATCGCAGATGGCTTTCTGGCGCCCTACAAGGTCGTCCGCATCGGCATCGATAAGGATCTCGAAGGGTGGCGTCCGGAGAAAGGCAAGACCGACAAGTACGGCCAGGTGATCGAGGACCGCGAGTATAACGAGATGGACTTCGATCGTAACCTGATTCTCGAGAAGCGCACCGAACTCGTCGCTGCCAAAGTCACCGAGTTTCTCAAGGCCACCGACCGCTTCGCCAAGACCATTGTCTTCTGCGAGAACATTGACCACGCCGAGCGCATGCGCCAGGCGCTGGTGAACGCCAATGCCGATCTTGCCGCCGCTAACAGCAAGTACGTCATGCGCATAACCGGGGACAACGAGGAGGGCAAGGCGCAACTCGACAACTTCATCGATCCGGAGTCCACCTTCCCTGTCATCGCCACCACATCGCAACTGATGTCGACCGGCCTCGACGCCCAGACCTGCCACCTGATCGTGCTCGACAAGCGCATGAACTCCATGACCGAGTTCAAGCAGATCATCGGCCGCGGTACGCGCATCAACGAGGACTACAATAAGTTCTTCTTCACCATCATGGACTTCAAACGGGCCACTGCGCTGTTTGCGGACCCGGCCTTCGACGGCGATCCCGTCCAGATCTACGAACCGAAGGCAGGTCAATCGCCGGTGCCGCCAGACGATGCACCCTTGCCGGAGCCGGAGGACAGATACTCGGATTCTACGGCAGAAGGGGGCGTCGAGTCCGAGCCGTCCGGTGTCCGCGAGCTACAGGCCAAGTACTACGTCAATGACGTTGAAGTCACCGTCGTCACCGAGCGTGTCCAATACCTCGACGCCGACGGCAAGCTTATCACCGAGTCGCTCAAGGACTACACCCGCAAGGCGGTGCGCAGGGCCTACGCATCGCTCAATGCCTTCCTGAATGCCTGGCACGACGCCGCCCGCAAGCAGGCCCTCGTCGAAGCGCTGGCCGGTCAGGGGGTATTCCTCGACGAGCTGGCTGAACAGGTCGGCCAAGACCTCGACGCCTTCGATCTCATCTGCCACGTCGCCTTCGACCAACCGCCGCTCACGCGCCGCGACCGGGCCGCGAACATCCGCAAGCGCAACGTGTTCGCCAAGTACGGCGACAAGGCGCGCGCCGTACTTGATGCTCTACTCGACAAGTATGCTGACGCGGGCTTGAAGAGCGTCGAGTCCCTCGAAATCCTCAAGGTTGATCCGCTAACCACGTTTGGCACACCGGTCGAAATCGTGAGTGTGTTTGGTGGCAAGCAGAGGTACCTCGCCGCCATCAGAGAACTTGAAACCCAGCTCTACCAGGAAGCCGCCTGACCCATGCCCAACGTCTCCAACATCGTCAAGTCCATCCAGGACATCATGCGCAAGGACGCCGGAACGTACGGCGACGCCCAGCGCCTCGAACAACTCGGCTGGATGTTCTTCCTGAAGATCTTTAACGATCATGAAAAGGAACTCGAACTTCTCCGCGACAACTACAAGTCGCCGCTGCCGCAGCACCTGCGCTGGTCGGCATGGGCCACAAACGCGGAGGGCATTACCGGCGAAGCCCTGCTGGACTTCGTCAACAACACCCTGCTCCCCAAGCTCAAGGCATTGACGGGCGGTACAGATAAGATTGCCGGCCCTATTCGCATGACCTTTGAGGATGCCAACAACTACATGAAGAACGGTACCCTCATGCGGCAGGTCATCAACAAGATCAACGGCATCGACTTCAACGCCTCCGATGACCGCCACATGTTCGGCGATATCTACGAGAAGATCCTCAAGGACCTGCAGTCGGCCGGTAACGCGGGCGAGTTCTACACCCCGCGCGCCGTCACCCAGTTCATCGTCGAGCAGGTCGACCCCAGGCTCGGCGAGAGCATCCTTGACCCGGCCTGCGGCACCGGCGGCTTCCTCGTCTGCGCCATCGAGCACCTGCGCAAACAGGCGAAGACCGAGGTCGACGAACGCACCATCCAGGACTGCTTCGCCGGCATCGAGAAGAAGCACCTGCCGCACGTCCTGTGCATGACCAACCTACTGTTGCACGGCATTGATGTGCCTTCCAACGTCCGGCACGACAACACGCTGGCGCGCCCACTGCGCGACTGGTCGCCGAAGGAGCGCGTGAACGTCATCGTCACCAACCCGCCATTCGGCGGCATGGAAGAGGACGGCATCGAGGCTAACTTTCCCGCCGAGTTCCGAACCCGTGAGACTGCCGACCTCTTCCTCGTGCTCCTCATGAAGATCCTCAAGCCCGGCGGCCGCGCCGGACTCGTGCTGCCCGACGGTACCCTGTTCGGTGAAGGTGTCAAGACCCGCATCAAGGAAGCGCTGCTCGGCGAGTGCAACCTGCACACTATCGTCCGCCTGCCCAACGGCGTCTTCAATCCCTATACCGGCATCCGCACCAACCTGCTGTTCTTTACCAAGGGCCCGCGCACCACCCACGTCTGGTATTACGAACACCCCTATCCGCCCGGCGCCAAGAGCTACAACAAGGGCAAGCCGATCCGCATCGAGGAGTTCGAGCCGGAGAAGGTTTGGTGGGGATCGGAGAAAGACGGCTTCGCGGCCCGTGTGGAAAACGAGCAGGCCTGGTGCGTTTCGATTGAAGTGATCAAGGCCGGCAACTACAACCTCGATCTAAAGAATCCGCACAACCCGGACACCGGCCCCGGAGACGTGGATCACCTGCTACCGGAATACGAAAAGCTGTTGGCCCAGATCGCCGCCGCCCGCGCCCAGTTGAAGCAGGAGCTTTACAACGCGCTCACCGCCACCGCCGGGACTGCTGAATGAAGCTGGCAACCTTCTTAGAGAAATTCGACCAGCTCGCCGACGCGCCAAACGCGGTGGAGAAGATGCGCGAGCTGGTGCTTCGTCTCGCTTTTTCTGGCGGACTTACGGGCAAGAGGCCAACTGCTGACGGGGTGCCTGACGGATGGGGGACACGCACGATTGAATCGATTTCCGCGTCAATTTCGTCGGGCTTCGCGTGCTCAAGAAGTCACCAAGTCGAAGGCGGACACGTTCATCTTCGCACACACAACATTTCCACTCTCGGTACGCTAAACTTCGACCTGATGGTGCGAATCGACCCGAAAATGGTCGATCCACAGAAAGCTTCGATTCGAGCCGGCGACATTCTCTTCAACAACACCAACAGTCAGGAGCTTGTCGGGAAGACCAGCCTCGTGGACCGCGACTACGACTACGGCTTCAGCAATCACATCACCCGAATACGCCTGAAGGACGGCATCTTTCCTGGCTTCGTTGTCTTCTACCTCACTCTTCTCCGTAACAGCGGTTACTTCGCGCGCCTTTGCACACGTTGGATCAATCAGGCTGCAGTTAACACTGACACGCTGAAGGAACAAACAATTCCCCTCCCGCCACTCGCCGAGCAGAAGCGGATTGTGGCGAAGGTGGAGGAGTTGATGGCGTTGTGTGATCGGTTGGAGGCGCAGCAGCAGGAACGGCAGACGCGGCACTCCGCGCTCGCCCGCGCGTCGCTGGCCCGCTTTGCCGACGCGCCCACCCCGGCCAACCTCGATTTCCTCTTCCACCCGTCCTACACCATCCCCCCCGCCGACCTCCGCAAGACCATCCTCAGCCTCGCCGTCCAAGGCAAACTCGTCCCCCAAGACCCCAACGACGAACCGGCCAGTGAGTTGCTCGAACGTCTGTCGCGCGAACTGTCTCCCGAGAAGCGCCGCCGCCAAGCCGCTCCTCTTCAGCCACTCCCAGCGGAGTCCCTGCAATACGAACTCCCTGAGAGTTGGACGTGGGCACGATTCCGCGACGTAGCGATCATCGCGTCAAATCTGGTGAACCCCAACGAGTTCTTGGACTTCAACCATCTTGCGCCGGACAACATCGAAAAAGGAAACGGCGTGCTTTTGCCCTGTACGACGGTGCGTGAGGATAAGGTCATCAGTTCGAACCATCGGTTCTATCCGGGGCAAATCGTCTATTCGAAAATCCGCCCGAACTTGGCCAAGGTTGTTGTCGTTGATTTCGACGGTCTGTGCAGCGCCGACATGTATCCGATTGATGCGCTCATCGACGCATTCTTCTTCCAGCGCTACATGTTGTCCGAGTCTTTCCTTGTGCAGGCGGTGAAGACGGATACGCGGGTTGCGATGCCGAAGATCAACCAGATGGAGCTGAACGCTCTTGCCGTTCCCGTACCACCCCTCGCCGAACAACGCCGGATCGTGGCCAAAGTGGATCAACTGATGGCCTTGGTGGACCAGCTGGAAACGCAGCTCGCCGCCTCCCGTGCCACCGCCGCGAACCTCCTCTCCGCCCTCGTCGCCGAACTCACCACTGCATGATGAAATGGGACGATTTTAGGAATTGGTTTAACAACGCCTTCTGGCGGGCATTTAGGAGTCGCACGTTTCCAATCGCGGTTCCCAACACTCCTGCTGAACGGGAAGCGACCGTTCGCAAAGTATACAAATCCATCATCACGGCGCGCTACTCCTCATCCATTCCTGAGGCCGAGATCGTGATTAATAAGGGGTATGGTGTTGCACGAACGGTGCCCGTGTTCTGCATTCAGGACTACATCGTCTACTACTTCTGCATCAAGGAGCTCGAGGACGTCCTCTGCGGCAATCGCACTGCGAATACTTTCGGCGGGTGGACGCTTGGCGGAAAGATGCGAAAATTAGAGGATGTCGAAATCGCATTCGACGCTGGATACTCGAGCGCGCGTTACTCATTCAATCCGCGGGCGTGGACCACAGCGTTTGGTGAGTTCAATTCCTTGCTTTTCGCGCAGCTTGACACTGGTACATACACGCACGTACTTCAGTTTGACCTTTCCAATTTCTACGACTGTGTTCGCCTGGATATTCTAGAGCGGTGGATACGCGAGGAGGCCGACGCATCAAAGGGTTGGGTAATTGCGCTCTTGTTCTTCTTTCTCAACCAATGGAACCGGAGGAACACAGGGCTGCACCCGCAGGCGGTGGGAATTCCGCAAGACGCGTTGGCGGATTGCTCTCGAATTCTGGCGAACTTCTATCTCCAGCGGTACGACAAGTTCGCGGCGAGTACCTGTGCGAAAGCAGGTGCGCTGTATTTCCGTTATGCGGATGACCAGATGGTCTTGCTGAAGGGCACCGAACATGTCGAGAGCTTGATGCTCCTCCTGACACGAAATCTCGACCGTTTCGGGCTGCGAGTTAATCAGAAGAAGGTGCAACTCTGGAGTGCCGATGATCTGTACTCGCATCGGTGCCGGGATATCCAGGCCATTTTCGCTAACCCGGGCGACAACAAAGATGTGGCGCTTGTTCGGCGGTTTGCTGATGCCTATCTCTCTATCCCAAAAGGAAAGTTGAGTAGCACATGGAGGGGAGGGCTACCGCTTCTCAACCGTCTGCTTTGGGCAAACATTGAATCTCTGCCCAAGAAGTCGTTTGAACGACTGCTCACTCGCTATACGGCGCGGGACTACCTACTGATAGCGGACATCGACAAGCTTGATCGTGTATTTGAGCTGAATGAGAAGCGCCGCCGACCGATTGATCTCGATAAGCGATTACGCGATTTAGCCGATGGCACTGTCCATAACGCGTTCCACTATGGAGCGCTTTTCTTTGCTCGTAAGCGCAGTATGGCAGGCCTCGCCTCTCATTGTGAGGCGCGATTGGCCAAGATTAACGAGATGATGCTCGAGAAAGTAGTCACCTGAGCACGAAGAAAAATAGGGTCGTGAATCCGGGAGCATCTTACTTAATTCAGGGGCTGGGGGGTTACGGAATTCAGTATGGTGTCCCCGTAATTCACGGCGTAGTGTCAGGCGATTCTTACTTCGAGACGCTCGCCGAGGGCGCGGGCGACCTTCTCCAGCGTTGAGAGCTTGATATCCTCTGCATGGTTTTCGATTCTGGAAATCGCGGTCTTCTTCGTCTTCAGTCTCTGAGCCAGTTCTTCCTGGGTGAGCCGTGCTGACTCGCGGGCCTGTTTGAGCATCACGCCGATCTTGAATCCACTGGGGTTCATTCCCCGCGACTTGCCGCGTGTTTGTCATACCGGCGGAAGCCGGTATCCAGAGGGCCAGACTGGATTCCGTGTCAAGCACGGAATGACGGGCCAGAACAGAAGGCGATATCCTGCAGCTTACCGCGGGGTAGTTCATTCTGCTAAGCCGCCGTATACGTGACCCGTATGTACGGTGGTGTGGGAGGGGGGAGGCTGTGAGGCCCCTTCCTATCCCGATTTGGCGCGATTAAGGGCTTAGGCTTAGATGTCTCGCGACTTGCGATACTCGGCGAGAGACATGGAGCCACGCTCCCGCTTGACCTTGTCGAGCATTTTACGGAAGCGTAAGCTCCTTTCGAGCAGGTAGTCCTCGATGTCGCGATCCTCGATGTGTTCGATGACTGCAGTGATCTTCCCGTTCTTCGTCACGAACACCGGCTCCTCTTCGGCAGTCTCCAGATATTTCGCGAAGTTGTTCCGGACCTCTCCCATAGGTGCAATCTTCATCGCTGCAACTCCTTATAATAGGGTAGAGTCTGATCCTCATGCATGATCCTCAGCACATCAACCCGGCGTGCATCCTCGTCGACCACGTAGAAGACCCGGTAGTCACCAACTCGGAGCCGGTAGTCTGGGTTGCTGATGCCGCGCAGCCGTTTGATGCGGCTTTTGCTCTCTTTGGTGGGATCATGCTGCAGATGTTTCTCCATTGCGTCGGCAATTTGCGTGGCATCGTATTTCCGCACTGCATCCAAGTCCGCCGTGGCGCTGCGTTTCAAGACGATCTTGTAGGCATCCATAGCATAATAGTGACATCATTATGCTACACCGTCAAGAGGGAGTGCCGAACCAGCGGTTCCGCTTGTCCATTAAAGCTTTTTGCCTTGCTGACAAGTGATCCGCAATGTTAGATTTCGCTCATTCGGAGAAGGTTCCGCATAGATCGCTCTTGGCAAGGATCGTAGCGGCTGAGTGGAGAAAAGGTATGAAGTTCGAATTGACCGAGGAGCAGCGGTTGTTTCGGGAGATGGTACGCGACTTCGCCGCCAGAGAGGTAGCGCCGCTGGCTAAGCAGGTGGACGAAGAAGGGATCTTCCCGCAGGAGACGGTCAAGAAGATGGGGGACCTCGGGCTGATGGGCGTGGCGATCCCCACGGAATACGGCGGCGCCGGGTCGGACAATGTGTGCTACGCTATCGGTATGGAGGAGATCGCTCGAGCCTGCGCCTCGACCAGCGTCATCATGTCGGTCAACAACTCGCTGGTTGCCGATGCGCTGTACAAGTTCGGGACAGAGGTCCAGAAGCAGCGGTATCTCACCTCGCTCGCGGTCGGCAAGCTGCTCGGCTGCTTTGCGCTCAGCGAGCCGGGCGCCGGATCGGATGCGTCGGCCCAGCAAACTCTTGTCACGAGAGACAATGACGGGTTTGTGCTGAATGGGACGAAGAACTTCATCACGAATGCCTTGGAGGCCGATCTGGCGCTGGTCTTTGCCACGGTCGATCGCCATCTTCGGGCCAAAGGGGTCTGTGCCTTCCTGGTGGAGAAGGGCACGCCGGGCTTCACCATCACGAAGGTGGAGAAAAAGTTGGGGCTCAAGGGCACCAGTTGCTGTCAGGTGCTCTTCGAGGATTGCCGGGTGCCTGCGGACAACCTGCTTGGGGAGGTGGGGCAGGGGTTCAAGATCGCCATGGTCACCCAGGATGCCGGCCGAATCGGCATCGCGGCGCAGGCAGTAGGGATCGCCCAGGCTGCGCTGGACATCTCCCTCAGGTACGCCAAGGAGCGGGTCGCCTTCGAT
>JACPQW010000136.1 GCA_016190285.1 Candidatus Methylomirabilis oxygeniifera | reverse complement strand
TGATCAGTAATGGGGCGATGCGACTCCTTCTCAACTTCCACTCGCCCGGCAATGTCCGGCAACTGGAGGCAGTGATCGAGCGGGCGATCCTGCTCTCCGAAGGACCTGAGATTCAGCATTACGATCTACCCATTGAGGTTCGGTTCTTCGATCTCCCGGTCGCACCCACCCCGTCAAGCGTGCCAGGCAGTAAGTTTGCCATCGAGATTCCCGAGCAGGGGATCCAGTTTGAGGCCTTGGAGCGTGACTTGATTTTGCAGGCCATGGAGAGGTCTGACTGGGTGATCACGAAGGCGGCACGCCTCCTGGGGTTGAGCTACCGGACACTGCAGTATCGTCTGGAGAAATTTCAGATCAAACGGGATACGAAGGCTGCCTCCATCACTCCGGAGAGCGGATCGACTGAACAGGCAGAACAACGGAAAGGGGGGATGTGAGTGGGAAGCGTGGTCAAAAAGCGGCGGCAAAAGATGAGTAAGCATAAGCATAAGAAACTGCTGAAGCGGACCAGGCACCAACGTCGGAAGAAGTAAAGCCGGGCATTAAACGTTCGAGTGGCCAAGCTGTTCTAAGGAATAGATTTGAGTAATGTGCCCTGCAGGAGTGCCGTTGCTGGGCTGGGCCGATCGGACGGGGGATGACTCTCGGTGAGAGACAAAGGCCTTGCGCGAAGCGGATTTCGAACTGATCGATCGATTCTTGCAGGGCGATGGGACGGCGTTCGATGAACTGGTCCGGAAGCGCCAGCGAGAGGTGTACAACCTGGCCTACCGGATGACCAGGAATGCGGAAGACGCGCGGGACGTTTCGCAGGAGGCCTTCTTACAGGTATATCGGAACTTGGATCGATTTGATCGCCGTTCCAGCCTTTCTACCTGGCTGTACCGGATCGTCGTCAACCTGTGTCTCAACCATTTGAGCCGAGGCTCGCGAGCCCTTTACGCTTCGGTTGACCAGCATGCTGATCCGACCGATGTGTCGCAGGGATCGCTCGCACGGCTGGAGGAAAGAGAACAAGCAGATGCGCTTGCCCGCGCCATCGAGACCCTTCCGCCGCAACAGCGGGCGAGTCTGACGCTACGGGTCCATCATCATCTTGCGCACCGGGAGATCGCAGAAATTCTGGGGGTCTCCGAGGCAACGGCGAAGGTACATTATTTTCACGCCGTACAGGCGTTGCGGCGCAAGCTGGCACACTGGCGCGAAGATGCGTGAGAAGGGAAGGCTGCTGTCGTCATGAGATGCGATGACGTTGAGTTCAAGCTGTTGGAGTTGATCGAGGGAGAGCTGCCGCCGGCACAGCGTTCTGAGGTCCTCGCCCATCTTGATGACTGCGCTGCGTGTACGGCTGAGTTCTCCGCGTATCATGATCTCCTGACGCTTGTGCAGGTCGACCCGGTTCCTGAGCCGTCGCCAGGCTTTTGGGAAGAGTTCCTGCCTTCGCTGAAACATCGAATCGGACAGGAGGCCTCCGGGCGCAAGCCGACACCCGCCGCCTGGTTGACCGGCGTACGATCGTGGCTGACGTTCCGGCCACGCCTCATCGCCGGTCTGGCGGTGGCGGCCGTATCAATGTTCATCATCGTTCGGTTACCGGGCGTGTTACCCGTTAGGGTGAATCGACAGGCAGCACCGGCTTTGACGGAAAAGCTCGTCGGACAGAATGGCGCGGCGCACACTGTGGCAGTGATACCTCGTTCAGGCCGCAGGAGCCAACAATCCGGAGAAACGTTTGTGGTGGCCGGAGAGATCGTCGAGGAGCCTTCGATCCTGATGGCGGCGATTCGGCGGCTCGGCGGGGTGGATGAGATCGCGGATCGGCTCGAAACGGCCTGGGTTCTGCGCCCGGAGACCGACCTGGCAGACTCACTCGCCTCGCTTAACGAGGAGGAGCGCCAAGTCCTGCTGGATCACCTGAGTCATCTTAGAATGTCAGAGTCATGAAACAATTACAGGGGCAATGCTCAGTCCGGTCTTGGCCTGTGACGGTGGCCGTCGTGGGGCTACTCTGGTTGTGTGGTCTGATCTCGGACACCATGGCGCAGCCGCTTGCGCCTGCCACTCCAAAAGCGCCTGGGATGCCGGAAGGGAGGCGCTTGATCGAGACGATCAAGATCTGGAAGATGACTGAGGCGCTCAACTTGGACGAGGATCAGGCCGCCAAGCTGTTCCCGAGACTGGCCCAGTTGGAGGCTTCACGTCGCGAATTCCACAGGCGGCAGCAGGTGCTCCGGAATGAGCTGGCAGAGCTTTTGAAGCAGCGACCCTTGCAAGATGAGGAGATCAAGGCAAAACTCAACCAGTTAGAGCGCGCCGAAACCGAATTCAGGGGGCGAGAGCAAGTCATTAGGGGAGGGCTCCGGTCGATCTTGAGCGTAGAACAGCAGGCCCGTCTCGCCTTGTTCGAAGATCGATTTGAGACGGAGATGCGCCGCGCCATCCAGGACCTTCGGCAGCGTCATCGCAGGTTCCCGCCTGCTCAGGCGCCTCGCGTCGAACCGCCTTCAGAGAAAGGTCTACCCACGCCATCGATCGAGGGTGAATCTCAGCGCGAGTAACTACTTGATGGAACCGTCGCAGCGAGGCGCGAAGGCAGACCTCTCTACTGTACGAGGATGAAAGATTCGAGTCGGTCCATGAGGCAGCGGAGCAATCGTCCGCTGCCGTTTTTGTTGTCGCCTGTCTGCGTGTCCCGCACAGGCAGAGAGGTCCGATGTGCCAGCGAAGCATCCTCTCTCCGTCAGCGGCGATAAGCCGCTTTTTGCTTGCACCCTTGGGAATGATCACTGATAATATATGACGGGTCTGAAGATTTAAGACCCACGATGTGGGGTTCAGCGACAGGAGGAGATTATATGACACGGAAATACGGACAGTGCGTAGGGTTCATCATTCTTGCGGTGGTCTTCACGCTGCTGGCTACTGAGTTCGAGGCGTGGGCGAGGGCGGGCGGCGGCGGCAGCTTTGGGAGCCGTGGCTTTCGCAGCTACTCCAGCCCAAGCCGTAATTACTATAAACCGACAACGCCCTCCCAGCCACGGCCTGAGCCGCAATCCCCCCTCGCAGCCCCGGCGTCCTCCCCATTCGGAGGAGGTGGATTTATGCGGAGCATGGCTGGAGGTCTGCTTGGCGGGTTTCTCGGCGGTATGCTGTTCCGAAGCCTGGGATTCGCGGGCTACGGCGGCATGGGCGGGGGATTCGGTTTGATGGACCTGGTGATCCTGGGCGGGATCGGCTTGGCGATTTACTGGGTGGTCAAGCAACGGTCGCAACCGGCACCAATCGAAGGACCGTATCAACGCCAGTCTGCCGGTCAGGCAGGCTTGGCGTGGGGCGAACGTGAGCGAGGGCGCTACCAGGAGTCGACTTCGCAAGCCACAATGGTCCAAGAAGGCGATCTGGACCAGGGACTGGCCCACATTCGTCAGATGGACCCCGGGTTTGACGCAGGACGCCTCAGAGAGGCGTGTACCGATCTCTTTTTCAAGGTCCAGGCGGCTTGGGGGAATCGCGATCTTGAACCGATTCGCGCGATCCTCACACCCGAGATGTACACTCAGCTTGGCGCCGATGTGATGCGACTCAAAAACGAACGAAAGATCAACCGCCTGGACAATATCGCCGTCCGTTCCGTCGAACTGACGGAAGCATGGCAGGAGCAGGGACAGGATTACGTAACCGTGCGGTTTTTGGCGAATCTCCTCGATTACACGGTGGATGAGGGAACTTCCCAGGTAGTGGACGGCAGCCGTACCGACCCTGTGAAGTTTGAGGAATTCTGGACCGTTACTCGCCAGGTCGGGCCGAATCCTTGGCTCCTTGCGGCCATCAATCAAGCAGAGAACTGAGCGTTCAGCTTTCAGCGGTCAGTCGACTATACAGAAAAGCCCCAGCGACATTCCTGCGCGGGGGCTTTTCTATTCGTTACCGAGGATCGATGCTCAACCTATCGACGCCCTCATCTTCGACTTTCTGCGTACATCAGGTCGATGCTGTCGTATTCTTGCCTTTTTGGCGAATCGATGCAAAGAGGCTCCGCGCGAATGCCGTTGTCAGGAATACCTCCTTAAAGCAGGCAACCGCAAGCGCGGAGAGATGGAGATGCCAGATCCGCATTTCGCCAAGATGCGCCCGTGTTCGCGCCCAGCACGCGTTAAGATCCTGTCGGGAACAGACAATCCGGTTGCTCAACGCATCAAACCTGGCATAGAGCAGATCCAGTCGTGATGGGAGCCTTCCCCTGAAGCCGGAGTAGACCTCTTGCCATTCACGAACCTTCATGCTCTGCCGGGCATCTCGATGGAGAGCATAGAGCTGCTCAAGCCATTTCTTGGCAGGTCCGTCCCCCCACGCCCAACCGCGATGCAGTGTCTGGATCTTGATCTGAAGGCTTCCCCACTTCTTCAGGAACACATTCAGGTCCCTGCGGCTGAGCAACATCTTGGAGGAGAGCTCTTCAAAGGGATCGAGCAGGGCCCGAGCCTTGGAGGGTAGCGCCACCTTGGCATCATTATACGCCTTTTGCCACTCTGCAACCTTTAAGGTTTGCCAGATCTCTCCTTGAATCCGCTGCACCTCATCGAGTACTCGCCTTTCTCTTTCAGGTCGAGGGCGGGACTGGAGCCAGACCTCTTCCATCTCCTTCAGGAATCGGGCCCACGCCACGAACAGACGGTACACCTCTTTCGTACGCTTCCAGAGATGGACAGGTAGCGGATCAACAGAACATCCTGGTCTCCGAGTCAGCCGATCCTTCAAGCGAAAAAAGCCCGCCACCATCGGATGTTGCTTTTCGATCAGGGCCGCGTTCTTGTACCACAGGTATACGTTAAGGAGATTCCAGTATGTCCTCGGGGTGTGCTGCCATCGTGACAGGATCTTCGCCATGTTCTCTTTGCTGTAAAACGCCTGCCAGGCCTCCTGATACGCGGCGGTCCACTCTTCGGTGGTCATACGGGGGTGTGCGGTTGTGGCGTGAAAAGAATCTCGCTTATTGAGATCGGGGTCCATCCACTCGCCGTGTTCCTGCATTTCTTTGTGGTCCTGAGATCCCGGCAGCGGTGTCAGCATAAAGAAGGAGGCCTGATCCGGCTGGATCTCATCCACAAGATACTGCATGTCGAGGGCTACCTGCGCCTTCGTATCGAAGGGCATGCCGATAATATAGGCGACGTGGACAGCGACACCGGCATCGTGCCACTCGCCGATAATAGCCTTGTACTCCTCGACCTTGTTCTGTCCCTTACCTTGGACCTTGATATTGTCAGGATTGACGCTCTCCATGCCGACAAACACCTGGGTGCAGCCGGCCTCGGCTGCGAGACGCACGAAGTCTTGCGGCTTGCGGGCCAGGTCCACCTGCATCATGAAGGAGATCTTAATCTCTTCCTCTCGCAGGCGGATAATCGCTTCAAAGGTCTCGCGCCACCACTTCTTCCTGGCAAAGTTATCGTCAGTGAAAAAGTAAAAGTCGATGCGATGCTCAGTGTAATTTCTTCGGATAAGCTCCGCGATCGCATCCGGAGAACGCTCCCGCATCATCCGACCCTGTACGTTGATGATGGTGCAGAAGGAGCACGAAAATGGGCAGCCTCGAGATGTTTCAACGGTCCCGAAATTGGGCCTGGCAAAGTGCTTCATCGTTTTGCGGCTGATGATGGGCAAGGGGGCATTGTCGATGTTCACAAGGTCTTTAAGGTTCTGCGCAAAGGAATAAAGAGGTTTCAATTGTCCGTTGAGGACATCGGCCAGTATCCCCTCCCAATGCCCTTCGACCTCTCCGGAGACAACCACGATCGATTCCCGATAAAGCTCCTGGATGTCCGGCCCCTGATCGCCAAGCATATTGATGGTCCCGCTGGTATGGAATCCGCCCATCATGACGTCAATCCCATACTTGCGGAATTCCTTCCCCATTTCGAGCGCCCTGGGGAACTGGGGGGTCTGGACCCCAACGAGACACACCACCAGCTTCGTGGAAGGATGACGATCCCATTTGACGATCTGCTTGACGGGGACCTTTTCTGCTACCTCATCAAAGGTATCGACCTGGATGGTGATATCGCCAAAGACGCGCCGCCTCTTGATATCTTCGGTCAAGCCCTGGAGCACACTCAGGGTATTGCTTGGCAGCACCGCTTTCCAAAAGCGGATCACGTATCCGTCATCATCGTATTGCGAGGGTTTGATAAGGACGATCCGGAGGCTCTTGTACGTGTGAGCTTGGGGGAGGAGGGTGAGCTGCTGCGTTTCCGTACACTCGTGCATGAGGTCCTTCGTGGCTGGCGATATGCTCTGGCCGGCGGTTGTCGTCTCCATTCCTCGGCTTCTCCGGTACTGCTTTCCCGGACACGTGAAGAGCACGCTACGAGGCGACGTAAGAGGCAACTGTACATCATCCCCACAACGCTGTCAACGACAAATACAGCAATCTAAGACACTAGGAGATAGTCAGGACCCCGGCGCCGCTGAACCGGCTTTGCTTGAGAAGGTGGAGGGCGTGATTGGCCTCTTCGAGGGGGAAGGTGTGGACCTCGGTTCGAATCGGGATCTCTACTGCGAGGCGTAAGAGATCGTGTACATCCTGCCGGGTACTGTTGGCTACGCTCCGAACGGTCCGCTCCTGGTAGAGTAAGGCGTAGTCAAGCTCCGGGATCGGACTCATGGTAATGCCGGCGATGGCGATCGTGCCGCCCTTTCTAAGAACTCGAAGCGCCTCAAGCACCAACGGTCCGACGGGCGCGAAGATGACCGCGCTATCGAGTGCCCCAGGGGGGTTGTCCTCAACTCGGCCTGCCCAGCGGGCACCGAGTTGCAAGGCCAAGGCGCGATGCGCCTCGCTCCGGGTAAAAACAGTCACCTCGCAACCCCAGTGGACTGCCACCTGGATGGTGATATGCGCCGAGCCGCCGAACCCATATAGCCCCAGACGCTCGCCAAGCTTGATCTCGCTTAATCGAAGGGCGCGGAAGCCGATCACCCCTGCGCACAGCAATGGGGCCGCATTGGCCGTCGAGATACCTGACGGCAACGGGTATGCAAATGCCTCTTGGACAACGACACACTCCGCATACCCGCCGTTCACATGGTAGCCGGTAAAGCGGGCCGTGTCGCAGAGATTTTCACGGTCGTGGCGACAGAAGGCGCACCGGCCACAGGTGGAGTACAGCCAGGGAACGCCCACTCTATCGCCTGGGTGAAAGCGCGTGACGCCTTGTCCGACCTCATCGACGACACCGACAATCTGGTGGCCGGGCACAATCGGGAGCGTAGGGAGCGGGAGGTCGCCTTCGATGATATGCAGGTCGGTTCGGCACAGACCGCAGGCCAGCACCCGCAGGCGGAGTTCGCCAGGACCCGGAATCGGTGTTGGTAGCTCGACCATCGTGAGCGGATGGTCCTCGATCGGCCGCGCACTATTCAGACACAGCGCCCGCATATACGCCTCCTCCGTTACCGCCCTATTCAACGAGAGTCAGGAAAGCCACAGACCGAAGTCGTTTGCCGAAGAAGTGGGTGATGCAAACTTTCAAGACCTCTTGAAGGTTGGTCGTGTGCGGATGGGGAAGAGGCGAGGCCAGTGACTGTTCCAGCCCGCCATGCAAAGCTGATCGCAGGAATCCCAATGATTCCACAGAGATAGGCATATTGTCCGGCGCCCGCGGAAGGCACCTGACGCAGACCAACCCACCGCGAGTCGGGCTGATGGCGGATGCAGCGCCGTGCTCCAGCACGGACCGGCATACCAGGCAGCGATAGAGTTCCAGGAGGTATCCGACAATCCTGAGGAGGCGGATCTCAAACGACCTGACCAGGCGCGGTGCATCATGTAAGACGAGCAGCGTCAGGGCATCCCGAAGCAAGAGAAAGATCTCCTCGTTGGGCTCGCCCTCTTCGACCGATGCACCCGCCAGCTCTACGAGGTAGGCCCCACGACCCAGCCTCCCCAGATCGGCTTTGAGCCCGGCAAACGGCTCAATCACCGAGAACTCGTTGATCTTATGGAGGGTCCGGTTGGGCCACTCAAAGAAAACGAGTTGACCAAGGGTAAACAGCTCAAGGGTCCCGCCATATCGGCTGCGAACCCGTCTTGCCCCACGGGCCACTGCCCGGACCTTCCCCAACTTCCTCGTGAAGAACGGAATGATCCGATCTGCCTCGCCAAGATTGTGCCCGCCGATCACAATCGCTTCGGTTGTGTGTAAAGGCATTGCGCCAAAAATCTCCCCGCCTGCGTCATTGCGACGGAGCGTGGCGACCGAAGCAATCCCACAGTCATTCAGGACAAGTACGGTGAGATTGCCACGCTCCCGCTGGTCGCTCGCAATGACGAGCCATTGGGTGAAAGTGCCGCCGGGGTACCTCGGACTTCGTGCCCTTTTCTACGGTTGCAGATAGCCGAGCCGCCTCAGCGCCTCATCATCCTTCTGCCAGTCGCTGCGCACCTTGACCCACAGTTTCAGGAACACTTGGTTGCCGAGCAGCCTCTCGATCTCCGGCCTGACCAGCTCCCCGATTCTCTTGAGCATGGCTCCCCCGCGCCCGATGATGATCGCTTTCTGCGAGTCCTTCTCGACATAAATGGTCGCCTCAACGTCGGTGAGTGTCCGCCCTTCCCGTGCTCTGATCTTTTCTACCAACACCGCCACCGCATACGGCACCTCCTGATAGACCGAGCGGAAGATCCGCTCGCGGATCAGCTCGGCGATGATGAAACGATCGGGCTGGTCGGTCAACTGATCAGGGGGGTACAGCGGTGGTCCCTCCGGGAGATATTGGACCAGCAGCGACTCGAGAAGCGCAACGTTGTCGCCTTTAGTAGCGGAGATCGGAACGATCTCGGCAAACGGCAGCAGCGACCGGAAGCGATCGATTGTGGGCAGCAGACTTTCTTTCTCAACGAGATCGACCTTATTGACGGCGAGCAGGATCGGAGACGTGACCCGCTTCAGAATCTCCAGGATCAGCTTGTCACCCTGAGAGAGCGGATCGGGAGCTTCCACTATCCAGAGGATCAGGTCTGCCCCTTCCAGACTGTTCGTAGCTGTTTTCACCATCAGTCGGTGGAAATAGCCGCCCGACTTGTCGATCCCAGGCGTATCCAGGAAGATCAATTGCGCTCCGGGCAGGCTCTTGATCCCCATAATTTTGGTTCTGGTCGTCTGCGGCCTGGGGGAGACGATCGACACCTTCTGTCCCAGCAGACGGTTCATGAGGGTCGATTTACCAACGTTGGGGCGGCCAATGATCGCCACAAAGCCGGATTTATAGTTGGTCATGTCCATACTGTAGCTGTCAAATCTCAGCGGTCAGCATTCAACTTCTTGCTGACAGTGAAAAGCTGGTCGCGCTTCGAGCTGGAGGAACGTGGCAACAGCGCAGCAATAATGCTTCCTAACAGCCCGAGGGTAGTCGCCACCAGCATAGCCGACTTCACTGAAAGCGGATATGCGATGAGCGCGCCGAACAAAGGGGGCGCAAGCACGATAATACCGACAGTAGCCGCAACCAACGCGGCGATCAGCACCGCGCCGGCGGCGATGTCCTTTGCCCGTCTGGCGATCGGGTGAAGGGCCGGCGATACAAGATCCACGGTCAACTCCACTGCAGTATTCAGCAGCTCTGTGATGATGACAAGCGCAATCGCCATGAGCAACAGCACCAGATCGACATGCGGCAACCCCAGCAACAGCCCGAACAGCGCGACGAACCCGGCTGCGACTGTATGAACGCGCAGGTGGCGTTGCGTGGAGATCGCGTCTTCGATCCCTTTCAACGCATAGCGAAACGGATGTAACGGGCCCACAACATTTATCGACCTTCGGCCTCGATGAACGGGAGGCCGAACTGTCGCTCCAGGCGTTTCATCCTCCGCGCCTCTGACGGCATCTGATGGTCGTAGCCAAGGAGATGGAGAATGCCATGGATCAGCAGCGCAGTCAACTCGTCACGAAGCGTGCGCCCCGCGGCTTTGGCCTGTCGATCGGCCGTTTCAGCCGAGATCACCACGTCCCCGAGCAGATGCGGCGAGAGCGATGCAAACGACCCTTCGCGCATCGGAAACGAGAGGACATCCGTCGTTGTGGACTTCCCTCGATACTGCCGGTTCAGGCGAGCCATGGTCCGGTCGCCCACCAGCACCAGCCCGCACTCGGCCTCGTCAACCCCTGCTCTGGCGAGGGTGGTCTGCCCGACCTTTTTTAGAAAGCTCGTGTCGAACCTGATCTTCCTTTGTCGGTTTGTGACCTGCATCCCCATTCGCTCCCCTTCTGCCGACAATGTCCTCAAAGGCAAATCCGGGGTATTCTACCCGTCGGTGATAGATACCGCACAGAATCCGAACAAAGCTCTCTTCGATGAGGCGAAGCTCGCTGAAGGTCAACTCGCACTCGCGGAGCTGCCCATCTACGAACACGGCATTGACGATCTTCGCGACCAGCGCCTGGAACCGTCCGGGTGTCGGCTCGGTCAGAGTCCGCGACGCTGCCTCGACGGCATCCGCCAGCATCAGAATGGCCGCTTCTTTGGTTTGGGGTTTTGGCCCAGGATATCGGAACTTCTCCTCGTGGACCTCGCCCTGGTCGCTTTCTTCTGTGCCCTTGGCCTTATGGTAAAAGAAAAGGGTAAGTCTGGTGCCGTGGTGCTGAGGAATCATCTCCAGCACCGCCGGCGGTAGACCGTAGGTCCTGCCCAGCTCAATACCCGCCTTTACGTGGGACATGATGACCAGACTGCTCAGGTTCGGACCAAGCTTTTCATGGCGATTCTTCACATTCTGCTGATTTTCAACGAAGTACGACGGCTTGGTGATCTTCCCGATATCGTGGTAGTATGCGCCCACCCGGCACAGCATGGTATTCGCGCCGATCGCCTCAGCGGCCGCCTCGGCCAAGGTGCCCACCATAACACTATGGTGGTAGGTTCCAGGGGCCTTGAGTATCATCTCTTTCAGAAGCGGATGGTTCAGGTTGCACAGTTCCAGCAATCGAAAATCTGTCGCCACCTCAAACAGGTATTCGAAGAGGGGAAGCAGGCCCAGCGACAGAATCGCAACAAACAGTCCGCTGACCGAGCCGCACAGTAGTTGAAAGCCGAGTTGCTCCGTGGATCCGGAGAGCAATGACCATGTAAGGACGGAGTAGAGGTTGGCCAACCCGACAGCCATCCCAGCCTTGAGCAGGATCGCCCGATCTTTGCGCCCAACAAGGGCGAAGATCGCCGCAAGGCCGCTCACAAGGCTATACAGGAAGAAGCGGAACCCATCCGCCGCCAGGAGAGAGGTCAGAATGCTGATGGCAAGGGCGCCCGCAAACGCCAGGCGGCTGTTGAAAAGGATCGCGAGGAGCAGGCCTCCAATGGCGACAGGGATCGAGTATTCGACGGCGCTTGCAGGCACATTGGGAAGCGCCTGATGAACCGATGGAAGAAAGAAGAAAAACGAACGAGCGATGGCGATCGTCAACAAGATCACCGAAGTCAGCAAGAATAGGCTCTTCGGCTGTCGCAGTGGTTTGGGCTGGAGCGTCCAGATATATAGGTAGAGGCTCCCCAGCAGGAAGCCGACCAGCAGGCAGATCCCAAGGAGCGGAAGGATGCCGGACGGGAGCGCCGGGGACGATGCGATGACGAGGATGATCGCGAGGATCGCCAGGCTGCAGAGCGTATAGAGCGCGCCTGGATGGTGCTCAAGGCGTCTCGTGGCCCAATGGAACCACGAAGACACTACGCGCGGAGCGCTCAGCAGACGGCGTGCGGCCGGCGACTGCGCGTCGACCATGGCGCTGCTGCCGTTCCTATAGGGCGCCATCGGGCGCCCCCCTATCGCCCCTCGGTTGGTGACGTGGAGGTCTGGTACGCCTCGTACGCCCTGACAATCTGCTGTACCAACTCGTGTCGCACCACGTCCTCCTCGCCGAGATAGGCGAACTTGATCCCCTCGATCCCCTTCAGAATACGCCGCACCTCGATCAGGCCGGACAGTCGGCCGGTGGGCAGGTCGATCTGGGTAATATCCCCCGTAATGACGGTCTTTGAGCCGAAGCCCAGGCGCGTCAGAAACATCTTCATCTGCTCCGAGGTCGTGTTCTGGGCCTCATCCAGCACGATGAATGAATCGTTGAGCGTCCGGCCTCGCATGAAGGCCAGCGGGGCGATCTCGATGGTACCCGTCTCAATCAGACGGGTGACACGCTCCAGCTCGATCATGTCATAGAGCGCATCGTACAGGGGCCGAAGATAGGGGTTAATCTTTTCGTAGAGCGTGCCGGGAAGAAAGCCTAATTTTTCCCCCGCTTCTACGGCGGGTCTGGTCAGGATAATCCGATTGACCTCGTGTTTTAGGAGCGCCGACACAGCCATCGCCATCGCCAGATAGGTCTTGCCGGTCCCGGCCGGCCCGATGGCGAAGACAATGTCATGATGGCGGATGGCCTCGATGTACCATCGCTGGCCGGGACCTTTTGGCCGGACCGGCCGCTTTTTTGACGACACCTCGATCAGCTCGCCCTGGATCCGCTTGAACTCCTCCTCGTCTTTCTTGATGAAGAGCCGAAGGGCCAGCTTGACATCCTGCGGCGCCACGCGCTCGCCGCGCGTCAGTTGCGAGATCAGCTCCGATACGACCTGCTCCCCCACCGCCACATCTGCCGCCTCGCCCTGGATGCTTACGAGGCCGTCTCGCGCAACCAACTTGACCTGTAACGCCTCTTCGATGAGCTTCCTAACCTCGTCCTTACGCCCAAACAGTTGTTGGATCTCTTCCCCGATGGGCAGGGAGACCTTCTTTTCCGGTCGAACCTGCTCCCTCGTCATCTCCCCACTTCGCTGCTCATCACTCAGCGTCCAGCTATCAGCGATCAGCCGTCAGCGACTTGCAATCCTTTTGCCGCTGAAGGCTGACACCATAAAAGCCGCTCCTTTGTCCTACACTGAGCATATTCCGGTCCCGCAGCCCTGTCAACATCCCCACCCGTTCATGTGCCCGTCATTGCGAGCGACCAACGGGAGCGCGGCAATCTCACCGTCGTTGCCCTGAAGGACTGTGAGATTGCTTCGGCTTCGCCTCGCAATGACGCGAGGGATTTTCTACTCGATGACACGAGAGACTTCGCCGAAAGCGGCTTTCTCAGTCCGGATCCAGTTTAATCTGCAGATCCCTCAACTGCCTTACGTCGACAGGCGAGGGGGCCTGCGTCATCAAATCCTGCGCCTTTTGGGTTTTTGGAAAGGCGATGACGTCCCGGATCGAGGCAGCCCCCGCAAGCAGCGCGATGACGCGGTCAAGACCGAAGGCGAGCCCGCCATGGGGTGGGGCGCCGTACTCGAGCGCGTCCATGAGAAATCCGAACTTCGCCTTCGCCTCGTCCGCGCCGATTCCCAGCACGGCGAACATCCGGCTCTGCACGTCCCGGCGGTGGATCCTGATGCTGCCACCCCCCAGTTCCTGCCCGTTGACGACCAGGTCATAGGCCTTGGCGCGGATTCGTCCGGGATCGGCGTCAAAGAGCGGCAGATCCTCGTCCATCGGCGCCGTAAAGGGGTGATGCATCGCCTGCCACCGCCCTTGTTCGCGATCATATTCAAGGAGCGGGAAGTCGATAACCCACGTGACCGCCAGCGCGCTCTCGTCGATCAGCTTCAGTTCGTGGCCCAATTTCACTCGAAGGCGACCCAGTGTCTCAGCCGCCGTCTTGGCCTGATCGGCGACCAGCAACAGCAGATCTCCCTCCTCCCCTTTCAGTCGCTCGGCCAGGCGTTCGAGGATGATCGGCCCGAGGAACTTCGCCAATGGCGACTGAAGCCCCTCCGCGGACACCTTGAACCAGGCCAGGCCTTTCGCTCCAACTCCCTTGGCGTAGTCGACCAGTCCATCGATCTGCGTCCTGGAGAATGCGCCGCACCCTTTGACGTTCATCCCCTTCACTACGCCGCCTTGCGCAATCGGCTCAGCGAACGCCTTGGCCTCGACCCCGCGCAATATCTCGGTCAGATCGGCAAGCTCCATCCCGAATCGGGTGTCCGGCGCATCGAGACCGAACCGGTCGATCGCCTCGGCATACGTCAATCGGGGAAAGGGTCGGGGCAGAGAAGGTTTGCCGGCCGCTTCAAAGAGCGCTGCCACCAGCCCCTCCGTCACGCTGAGCACATCATCTCGATCGACAAACGACATCTCCAGGTCGATCTGCGTGAACTCCGGCTGCCGGTCGGCTCGCAGATCCTCATCACGAAAGCACCTGACGATCTGATAGTACCGGTCGAATCCCGCAACCATAAGGAGCTGTTGGAAGAGCTGGGGCGACTGCGGCAGGGCATAGAACTCCCCGGGGTTCAGCCGACTGGGAACCAGATAGTCTCTGGCTCCTTCCGGCGTACTCCGAGTCAGCATAGGGGTTTCTACCTCTATAAATCCGTGTCGATCCAGATAGCTGTGGGCCGCCTGGGCTGCGTTGTGACGCAAGCGCAGGTTGTGCAGCATCGACGGGCGACGGAGATCCAGGTATCGATACGTCAGCCGAATCTCTTCAGCCACATCCGTCTGCTCCTCAATCGGGAAGACCGGCGGTTTGGCCTCGTTCAGGATCTGCGCCTCTTCGACCACAACCTCAATCGCCCCGGTGGGCAGCAGAGTATTCTCAGTTCCCGGCGGACGTGGCTGCACTCTGCCGCTGATCGCTACCACAAATTCGGCGCGCATCCGTCTGGCCACCTCGTGGGCCTCCGGGTGAAACTCGGGGTTGAAGACCGTCTGGGTAATCCCTTCGCGGTCCCGAAGATCGATAAAGATCAGGCCGCCATGGTCACGTCGCCGATGCACCCAGCCCATCAGTACAACAGACTTCCCCACATCAGGCGATCGCAAGAGACCGCAGTACTCCGTCCGTTTGAGGCATCCCATGCTCGCGCTCACACCCCCTCCAGTCCCATCAGGCGTTCGACAATCTGGTCCAGCGCCACGGAAGCCTGATCGGCCTTGACCATATCCCGCAGCGTCGCCTGCCCTCGCGTCAACTCCTCGTCGCCCACAATCAGGCAGTAGCGGACCCGCTCCTTATTGGCCTGGCGCATCTGGCCCTTGAGGCTGCGCGCCTCGAGATCCATCAGACCCCGTATGCCGTGACGACGCAGCTCCTGCAGGAGCCCCATCCCGGTCCGCTGCGCCGCCTGCCCTATGGTCGCAACGTAGACCCCTTGCAGGGCGGCCTCCTCCGAGGCCGCCGGAAGCGAGGCCATGACCCGCTCCAACCCTACCGCGAACCCCATCGCCGGGGTAGAGGGCCCGCCCATCGCCTCGATCAGGCCGTCATAGCGCCCGCCGCCGGCCAGGGCATTTTGAGCGCCAAGGCGGGGATTGATCATCTCGAAGGCCGTTTTCGTATAATATTCAAGGCCACGGACCAGTCGCTCATCGATGGTATAGGGGATCTTCAGGAGATCCAGCAGACCACGAACCTCGGCGAAATGCGCGGCGCAGGCTTCACAGAGGCTCTCAAGCGGCTTCGGCGCCTCCGCGACCAGGCGCTGGCAGCCCTCCTGCTTGCAGTCCATGATCCGGAGCGGATTGCGCGTCAGCCTCCCCTGACAATCCGGACAGAGTGCCGACGACCGATCCGCCATATAGCGAGCGAGGCGATCTCGGATCGTGGGCCGGCAGGCAGGATCACCGATTGAGTTGAGGCGAAGCTGCAGATCGGGAATCCGGAACTCCTCCACCATGAGCGCCCACAGGAGGTCGATCACCTCCGCATCCACCGTCGGCTGGTCGGAGCCGATCGCCTCTACGCCGATCTGGTGGAACTGCCGGTATCGTCCGGATTGCGGCCGTTCCCGACGGAACATCGGGCCCAGGTAGTAGACCTTAACCAGGGGACACTGAGCAGCCATTTGATGTTCGAGGTAGGCTCTGACAGCCGGCGCGGTCCCTTCGGGTCGGAGCGTGAGACTGACGTCACCCTGGTCGGTGAAGGTGTACATCTCTTTCTCAACAATGTCGGTTCCTTCACCGATACCGCGAACAAACAGCTCTGTTCGTTCGAAGGCAGGGGTCCGGATTTCCGCGTAGCCGTACCGCTGCAGCAGAGAGCGGGTTGCCGCTTCTACGCGCTGCCATCTTGCCGACTCCTGAGGCAAGAGGTCTGGCGCCCCCCGTACACCCTTAAACTTCATGCTGAGAGCTGAAGGCTGAAGGCTGAAGGCTGATTAACGCGATGCTCAATGCGGGCCTATGAAACCGTCTTCCGGTCGAAACGGTGGGTTGATTCGATGAAGCGGACGGTCGCGGACCTCGAGCGCATGACGAGGGAGTGGGTCTGGGCTCCTCCGCCGAAGAAACGAACCCCCTTCAGGAGATCACCGTCGGTGACCCCGGTTGCGGCAAACATGATGTCGAGCTCTCCCCCTCCGGTCAGATCGGAGATCGTAAAGACCCGATCCAGATCCCGGATCCCCATTCTCAGCGCCTGCTCCGCCTCCTCCTCCGTCAGCGGGGTCAGGCGACCCTGCATGTCGCCCCCGATACACTGAAGCGCAGTCGCCGCAATCGCGCCTTCTCGCGCCCCTCCGACCCCCATAAGGACATCGACACCTGTTCCTTCGAATGCCACCGCCACGGTGGCGGAGAGGTCGCCATCCTGAATCAGTTTAATGCGCGCACCGATTCCACGGATCTGTCTCACCAGGTCGGCATGACGAGGTCGGTCAAGGATGACCACCGTGATATCTTCTACGGAACAGTTCATCGCTTCAGCAATGGCGCGCAGATTCTTCTCAGGGGGAGCAGTAATGTCGATCGCGCCGGCCGCCTTGGGCCCGACGGCGATCTTTTCCATGTGGGCATCCGGCACCTGACGCAGCAACCCCTTCTCGGCGGCGGCAATGACCGAGATGGCATTCGGACGGCCATGAGCCACGATCGCCCCGCTTTCAACGGCGTCAAGCGCGATGTCCACCTCGGGGGCGTCGCCCCGGCCAAGCATCTCTCCGACATAGAGGGTCGGCGCCGTACCGTGCTCGCCCTTGCCGATAACAATCGAACCCCTGAAGCTGACGTTATCGAAGGCATGGCGCATGGCATCGATCGCAGCCTGCTCAGCCGCACTCGGATTGCCTAATCCCATCCAACGGGCCGACGAAATGGCGGCCATCTCCGTCGCCCGCACCAACTCAAGCGCCAGATTTCGTTCCATCGCCTCTCTCTTCCCGGCCGGTCTGAAGCTGCGAGCGGCTCACGCCTTTTGTGCCCGCGCTCCACACTCCTAAAACCGACAGAAGTATAGGAAATACGCGGATTCGAGTCAAGCCCAACTTCTGCGGAGGCTAGTGGTCTGGGCGCTCCAGCAGGCTGCAGAGCGCGGTACGGAGGAGATCGGCGGACGCGTCGGCGACCCGGATGGTTTTCACGCGGGCCAGCTGACCGGCGGCAATTCCAAGACGGGAGACCGGCAGATCAAGCGCCTTGGCCAGCAGGCGGAGGCAGGCTTCGTTGGCCTGTCCTTCCACCGGCGGCGCGGTCACTCGAAGCCGCAGAACACCGTCAACCTCACCGACAATCGCTTCACGGGATGCCTTCGGCTGCAGGCGGACACGAAAGGAGGCAGCCGCGCCCTCCTGCCGAACCAGAACCATCAGCGAAGGTTCCACGCGATCTCTTGCAGGGAAGGCACAAGCCACCGTTGAATGAACTGGATCCCCAGAATCGCGATAATGGGAGAGATGTCTATCCCCAATCGCCACATCGGTATCAGTTGTTGAATCGGCCGCAGCACCGGATCGGTGGCGCGAGCGAGGAACTGGACGATCGGGTTCCAGGGATCGGGACTGACCCAGGAGATCACCGCCCGGATGATGAGGAGCCACGTATAAACCCATAACACCGTGTTCAGAATAGACGCAAATGCATCAATGAAGTAGGCGACAAGCGGCATACTGATTATCTCCTGCCTAGTTCCAGAGATCGAATCGTGGCTGCTTCTACCGCCTCCATGAGGATCCCACGCAATCCACCGCGTTCCAGGGCATACAGCCCGGCAATGGTCGTTCCGCCGGGAGATGCAACCATATCCTTCAGCTCCGCCGGATGGCGCCCGCTCTCAAGAACCATCCTGGCGGCGCCGAGGACAGTCTGGGCGGCCAGTAGTCCGGCGACATCCCGCGTAAGCCCCACCTTCACACCGGCGTCGGCCAGCGCTTCAATGAACAGGAATACGTAGGCAGGACCGCTGCCGCTCAGTCCCGTCACGGCGTCCAGGTGCTTTTCCTCGACGACGACCGCTTTCCCGACCGCGGCGAAGATTGCTTCCGCAACCTGCAGATCTTCGGTTGTTGCGTGCTCGCCCTTCGCAATACCGGCGGCGCCGGCCAGGACCAGGGCCGGGGCATTGGGCATGGCGCGAACGATCCGCGCCTTGGCGGGCAGGCGCTCGGCGATGAAGGCGATCGTAATGCCGGCGGCAACTGAGATGATCGTCTTGGTCTGATCCACAGAAGCGGCGATCCCCTGCAGCGCCGCCTCCATGTCCTGGGGTTTGACGGCCAAGATCAGGATCGATGCCTTCAGCCCTGCATCGCGGCCCTCGGCCACGGTCTGGATGCCATAGCGCAGATGGATCTGCTGTCGCTTCGCCTCAACGATATCCGTAGCCATGATCTGATCTGCAGTCACCAGTTTGGCTTCAAGCAGGCCGCGGATCATTGCCTCGGCCATATTGCCGGCCCCGATGAACTCGATCGTCCGACCTCGTAGCATGCTGCACCCCTTCCGTCCAAATGGCCTGTCGTCTTATAGCGTCAAACCCCAAGCGAGTCAAGGGGATTCGCCCGGCAACTACTCCTTGCGAGGATCGGCAAATTACGGTATATGGTGGAGAGCGCCGATGCGGAATGCGGACGTCAGAGGGGGGAGTGATCGATGGGACGGGTGAGAGTACGGGTGCCGGCCTCAACGGCGAACCTTGGACCGGGGTTCGATACGCTGGGGATGGCGCTGAGCCTCTACAACGAAGTAGAACTCAGCGACGAGGGTAGGGGGCTGCAGCTCCACGTCGAGGGCGAGGGGAAGGCCGAGCTGGAGCAGGCGGGCGAGCGGAATCTTGCAGTTCGAGCAGCAAGGGAGACGCTGCGAGACTTGGGCCTCCAGCCCTCCGGTCTGTGTGTGCGCCAAATCAATCGGATCCCGCTGGGGCGCGGCTTGGGCAGCAGCGCGGCGGCCTGTCTCGCTGGGATCGCCGCCGCCTCCCGGCTGGCCGGCGTCCAGCTTTCGACAGATGAGCTCCTCGCCAGAGCGCTGCCGTTCGAAGGTCACCCCGACAACGTGACGCCGGCCCTGATGGGCGGCCTCACGGCTTCCGCCATCGTCGCGGGCCGCGTCGTGGCCGCTAGGGTACCCGTTCCCGCCTATTTGAAGGCAGTAGTGGTGATTCCGGACCTCAAGCTTCCTACCAAGCGCGCGAGGGAGGTACTCCCAAAGCAGGTCCCGTTTACTGACGCCGTCTTCAACCTGACGCGCTTGGCCATACTGCTCACGGGTCTCGCCACCGACCGACCGGAACTGCTCGCGCCGGGGACTGAAGATCGCCTCCACCAACCCTACAGGGCCGTGTTGCTCCCCGGGCTGGAGGCGATCCTTGAGGAAGGGCGGCAAGCGGGCGCATTAGCCACCTGCCTAAGCGGCGCAGGCTCCTCACTGCTGGCACTGGTCAGCGGAGATGGTGAGGAGATCGGCCGACGCATGGGTGAGCGCTGGCGGCGCGAGTTCGGGATCAAGAACCGCACGCACCTGCTCGAAATCGACCGCCAAGGCCTCGTCTGCCTGGAGTAAGACGCCCACTCGATTCTTGCCTTAATTGTTACCCGTCGGGCACCGACGTCCTGCGAGCCAGGGCTCGACTGGTCGCACGCTGGCTCTGAAGATATCCGCGGTTACACCTCCGTGAGCTGGTCGCCCTGCTCACGGTAAATGCGCTCGCGGTTGCACGCGGAGCACTGAAAGATGTGATACTTACCTGGCGGAAGAGCATGTAGGCCGGGGTCAAACTGGAACATGACGAGGCTCGAGAGAAAGGCTCGGGCGGCGCCGATTCGACGCTTGCCCTTGTAGTTCATGCGACGATACCTTCTCGACTGTGCGGCAGGAACCGAAACGCCTGTATCCGCTTCGATGTCGCCGCACTTCTCGTTCGTGCAATAGACGTCCAGTGATTCCGGATTCATTCCCCCTTTCCTCCCGCTTCCCCTCACTACGAGGGCGCCGCTCCGAAATCGGTGGATCGTGGCAGTCCTTACTTCTTCTCTTGCTTCTCTTGCGCAGCCTCGACGCCGACCACCTTGACGTCGAAGGTCAGGGCCTTACCCGCCAGGGGATGATTCGTATCAAGGACGATCGTCTTTTCCTTGATCTCTTTTACGAAGGCATGGAGGGGCTGTCCATTCTTGCCTTGGGCGACAAGATGGGCTCCGACTGTTTGTAATTTTTCCGGAATGCGTTGTTTAGGGATCTCAACAAACGCCTCAGACCTGATCGGTCCATAAGCCTCATCGGATGGGACTACGACGTGCTTGGTATCGCCTGCGCGCAGGCCACCCAACGCCTTTTCCAGCCCCGGAATGATCTGCTCCTGCCCATGAGTGTAGACCAAGGGCTCCTTCCCTTCGTTGGTATCCAGAATCGTCCCTTTTTCGTCTGTCAGCTTATATTCAAGCTGTACGGTAGAGCCGTTACCAATCGCAAGGTCGTCAGCCTTGGCCTTGGCCGAGGCCGCAGCTTCAGTCTCAGCCGTCGCGAGTCCTGCCGTCATAGCGAGGATCATGATTGAGCCGGCCGCAAGAAACAACGCGTATCGGGTCTTCTTCATTCCGCTTCCTCCAGATCTGTTGCCACGCCAATTAAACCGCCCACGCGCCTGTCTGCCACACACGACGCGCTGTAGGCAGGCACCGGCACATAGTACGCCTCACGAACGGGTGGCGCAACCAAAAAGTCTACCTGGTCCCAACGCAGGAACCTGTTTGACGAACCCGCTTCTTTGCGATATAGTGTTATTTATTCATGAGGTGATTGACTCGTGCCGTTACAACTTAAAGCGCCACATCTGTTCGAACGGCCCCAGCAGGTCCGCAGCCGGTTGACCTTCAGGCTCTGACCTTTCTC
>JACPQW010000133.1 GCA_016190285.1 Candidatus Methylomirabilis oxygeniifera | reverse complement strand
AGTCCGCGACCTGCAATAATCGAAGGATGATGTTCTCCACGTCCTCCCCGACATATCCCGCCTCGGTGAGGGTGGTGGCATCGGCGATAGTGAACGGTACGTCGAGGATCTTGGCCAGGGTTTGCGCGAGCAGGGTCTTGCCGCATCCGGTTGGACCGATGAGGAGGATATTTGACTTGGTCAGTTCGACGTCGTCGAAGGTCATCCTGGCGTTGACGCGCTTATAGTGGTTATGGACGGCGACCGCCAGGCTCTTCTTGGCCCGATCCTGGCCGATAACATACTGGTCCAGGATCGATTTAATCTCAGACGGCTTGGGGAGCTCGCCGAGACCCTTGCTCTTTTCCTCCTCCCATTCCTCAGCTATGATATCGTTGCAGAGTTCAATACACTCATCGCAGATGTAGACTGTGGGACCGGCGATCAGCTTCCGCACGTCGTCTTGACTTTTTCCGCAAAAGGAGCAGGTGAGCTTCCCCCCGCCCTTTACCGCCTTGGCCATCTACCCCTCCCTATAGCGTTCCGGGTGTCGAGTGTGAAGCGCCACGTAACAGATCCGCTTTGTGCGGGTCTTCGCGTGCGCTGTGCTACCTGGAACATGAAACTGCTCATACATTTTTAATCATAGCACGTTGTGTCGCATCATGGCTGTGGAATCACACATGATTGGCGCAATTCTAGTGTAGTGTATCCAACGCTTTTTTGTACATTCCGCTCGCCCTGAGCTTGTCGAAGGGTGAAGTATTTCAATAGGTTCCGTTCATGGGTTCGACACGCTCACCACGAACGGATTGCACAGGTGTTTGTGAGACACTACGCTAGACGAGTGAGTACAGCGTTGGACCATCTATGGCGCTGAGGCAGTGGCCGATAATGGAAGGCCATCGCGCGAGTGGATTACCTCATCGATCAGGCCGTATTCCTTGGCCTCCTCAGGCGACATGAAAAAGTCGCGGTCGCTGTCCTTCTCGATCCGCTCCAGCGGCTGGCCGGTATGGTTGGCGATGATCCGATCCAGTTCCTGCCGCATCCGAAGGATCTCTTTTGCCTGAATCTGAATGTCGGACGCCTGCCCCTGCGCTCCTCCGTACGGCTGGTGGATCATAATCCGCGCGTGGGGAAGGGCATAGCGCTTCCCTTTGGCACCGGCCGCCAACAGGAGCGCGGCGCCGCTGGCAGCTTGCCCCATGCAGATTGTCTCGATAGCCGGCTTGATGTACTGCATCGTGTCATAAATCGCCAAGGATGCCGTGACCGATCCGCCCGGTGAATTGATATAGAGGTGGATATCTTTATCGGGGTCTTCGGCTTCCAGAAAGAGAAGCTGGGCGATGACCAGATTTGACTCGGCATCATCGATCGGGGTTCCGATGAATAGAATCCGGTCCTTCAGGAGACGAGAAAAGATATCATAGGCTCGCTCGCCCCGACTGGTCTGCTCGACAACCATTGGAATCAGTTGCATGACACACTACTCCCTTTGCGTGACGCTCAGGCGAGGTTTACGAGAGTATTCCCTTCCACAATGTTGGCCCGCTTATACAGAAGATCGAGCGCCTTTCCCTCCAGTAAGCGCGTTCGGAAGGCCTCAATCCGTCCCTCTCGCTCCAACATGTCGCGGAGGGCCTCCGGTTTACGGTTCAGGGTGGCGGCGGCCGATTCGACCTCTTTATTCAATTCGTCCTCCGATACCTCAAGTCCTTCCTGCTTCGCCACCGTCTCCAGCAAGAGAGCGTCTTGAACCCGTTTTGAGGCGAGTTCTCTCGCCTTGGCCAGCGTCGCCTCGTCCTCATGCCGAGCAGGAGCCGCCCCGCGCCCATCGGCGCCTCGCCTCAGATCAGCGAGGATCGCCTCGACCTCTGCATCCACCAGCGACTCCGGCGGATCGAACGGATGGGCGGTGCGCAGTTTGTCCAGGATCTGGTCCTTGAGACGCACCGCCTGCTCCCGCTCCTTATGCGCGAGTAGATCCTGCTTGATCTTCTCTCTGAGAGCCTGGATATCTTCGCAGCCGGCCACTGATTTAGCGAAATTATCATCCAGCGACGGCACTCGCTTTTTCTTCACCTCTTTGACCGCGACCTTGAACAGAACCCGCTTTCCTGCCAGCTCCCGTCGCCCGTAATCGTTCGGAAATTCCAGAGAGAACTCCTTAAGGTCGCCTTTCTTGAGGCCATGGAGTTGAGTCTCAAATTCGGGGATGAACCGGTGGGCGCCAAGAAGGATCGAGGCGTTTCGACCGCTTACGCCCTTGAGCGGTTTACCGCCGGTAAAGCCTTCGTAGTCTACCATCAGGAGGTCTTCCTGCAGCGCGGGCCAGCCGTCCATCGGTACGAACTCCGCCGTTCGCTCCCGGAGATACTCCACGGCTTGATCGATCTCAGTGTCCGCCACTTCAAGCTTTTCCTTGTAGACCTCGACTCCCGTGTAGCCCGAAAGCTGCAGCGCGGGCCTCACGTCAAAGCTAGCCCGGTAGCTCAGAGGCTTACCCTCCTCGCAGACCATCTCTTCCAACGTTGGTTCGCTTATCGGATCCAGATGGGACTCCTTGAGCGCCTGACTATAGCTTTCCGGGATGAGTTCTCTGAGGGCCTCCTGTTTGGCTTCATCCTTGAAACGCGAACGCAGGAGATCCCGCGGGATCTTACCTGGGCGGAAGCCCGGGAGGCGAGCCTTCTTAGCCAGGTGCAGATACGCGGTTTCCAGCTTCTCTAAGAAGCTTTCAGGGGGTAACTCGACTCGGAGTGCGCGTTTGGAGCTGCTGATCTCTTCGATGTCTACTTTCATGAGTATCTCGGTATCAGATGTCAGATTTGTGGTGCGAGAGGGGGGACTTGAACCCCCATCCGCCAAAGGCGGACTGGATCCTAAGTCCAGCGCGTCTGCCATTCCGCCACTCTCGCGTGAGCCTCGGAGCAGGAACCAAAAAAACTATATCATATGGCGAAGCCTCTGTCTACAAGACTGCTTCCTCCAAGAACAGACATTGGGATGTGTCATTGCGAGCGCAGCGAAGCAATCTAACTGTTCTTCGCGCCAAGTGGTCTAAGTTCACGAGCACAGAACGGTGAGATCGCCGCGCACCCTTCGGGTGCTCGCAATGACAGACGAATAAATAGGTTGCCCTGTTGAACTCTATTCTTGGGCTCTCGTAGCGCGAGGGCTGTCGTACGCTGTCCGACTAGCAATATTTCCCGGGTCAGTCAACCTCAACAATTCGGTTCTTCCGGCATGAGCGTGGATATGAGGGATCTCAATATCCCGTCTGGAGAAGGGGGTAGCTATGTTCCTTCCTCCCACCCAGAGGCTACCCCGGGGGAGGAGGGGGGAGTCCACAAGGGGCGTCCCTTCCCTATAGCCCCTGTACGCAAACGCCTGTTCCCCGAAGGCGGCGAACGGTCTGTTCATCATAACCTCAGATCTGTGGGCTACCATACGTAACACAGTTTTCACGTGTTCATCAACCAGTGTTTCGCCCGAGAAAAAGGCTCGCCTGAATCTGGTGTGGGTGAACGATAGTCCGATGCATTCCTGAGTATGGCACGAGACCGTAGGCATCGGGGGGACCCAGCCGAAGGAATCGGAAGGGGCCTGCGCATCGCACATCGGCAGGCTACCAGGCCAACTCATGAGTGTGCGGCATGGCAAGATAGAATTGGCTGATGAATACCATGGCTGCTCTGTTTTCCACGATGTTAGGCGTTTTAAATTTTAAACTTGACAGAGAGAGACCTTATAAACTCCGCGCGATTCTGGCAGCCCCGGAATTGAATACAGTATTTCCGCCGAACGGAGAAACGTTCATGCAGATATATGTCACAACAGGCACAGGCGAAGGCCTGACTCCACTTGCCGCTTTTGACGCGGCGACTTGAAGAGGAAAGCGTTCTGCGGAGTGGAGATACGGTGAAGGTAGTGTATCAAGACTCATTGCTACATCAACTCGGTGAGGTCACGCAACAACTCGGTTCCGGGCTCTGAGAAAACGCGGTAGCGTTGGAAGACCTTCGGTTGAACGCCGCTGCAAGCCCGAGCACTTTCAATCCGGCACCGGGGAAACGGTGATCTTCGCCCATGCCTGCCGCACGGTGTACCCGAACAACTCTGTCCCGCTCCAAAGAGCTGTACCGCCATTGCTGATGCCTTGACCTGTTCGAATCTCCTTTGCTCAACCACCATCAGCTCGCTGAACGGTGGTCTTGGCCGCCGCTACCACTTTGCGGTTTGATAGGTACACCATGCGTCAGGACATACGCGGCAAAACTGGCGGGTTCAGGTTGGTGCCGCGAGCGCGCGGACAAGAAATGGAGTTTGATATCATCGCCGGCCTTCTCCCGTACCAAGGCTGCGGTGTGCGCGCGGGTCGCAAGGTCCCACGACTCGATGTCCTCTAGAAAGACCGCGAGATCGATGTCGCTCTCTTCATCGGTGCTTCCTTCCACCCACGAGCCAAACAGGTAGGCCGCCGCTACAGGGGTATAGCGGGACAGCACCTCTACTGCGTACTGGGAGCGGTGTTCGATCACGGCATCGATGTCAGCCATCACACCACATCTTCCTTGACCGCCTCTCGCGCGTGTGGAGCCCTCTGACAAATTCCCGACTTCCGGCCCCCTCACCCTGACCCTCTCCTCCAAGTGGGGGCGAGGGGTCCTTACCCGGGAGAGCCATAACAAATATAAGCCTAAGAGGCTGGTGTTCAGTGAGTCGTAAGGACCTCGCGAAGAGCGGCGACGAATCGCTCATTCTCACGAAAGGCGCCGATGGTGACCCTCAGGGACGTCCGGAGCCCATATCGGGCTAGAGAGCAGACGGCTACCCTTTTCTCCGCCAAGGCGCGAACAACCTCCTCCCCGTCCCGTTCGACATCCACAAGGATGAAGTTTGCCGCCGTCGGTACGTAGCGTAGCCTAAGCTCCTCAAAAGCCTGGTAGAGATACTGCTTGCCGTCCTCGTTGAGGCGCTTTGAGCCGGCGAGATGCGCCTCATCGTCGAGGGCAGCCACAGCGGCTGCGCCGGCCAGGGCGTTGACGTTGAACGGCTGCCTCGCCTTATCGATGAGCGCAACACAATCGGGCGGCGCGATCGCATACCCGATCCGAAGCCCCGACAACCCGTACACCTTGGAGAAGCTCCGCAATGCGATCATCGGGCGGCCCTCCCGCACGTAGCGCACGGTGTCAGGCTGAAGCTCGTCGGGGAGATACTCACGGTATGCCTCATCCAAAAGAACGATGACCCCTTCCGGGAGCGCCTCGACAAAAGCAGCGATGTCGTGAGGTGGCACGCAGCTTCCTGTCGGATTGTTCGGGTTACCGATGAAGACCATCCTGGTCCGTGGCGTGATCCGTTGAGCCATGGCCTGAAGATCATGGCGAAACGCTTTCAATGGGACTGATGCGCGTTGACTTCCCGCGGCCTGGACCACCCGGCCGTAGAATGCGAAGGCAGGATCGCCGATAATGGCCTCCGCGCCAGGGCCGAGGAAGCACCGCGCGCACAGATCGATCAGCTCACTGCTGCCGTTCCCCAGCGCAATATGCGTCGGTGACAGCCCGAGCCGCGCGGCCAATCGCTCCTTAAGATCGTGTCCCTGACAATCGGGGTAACGGTTGACGCCGTGAAGCAGACCCTGTATCGCCTTGACCGCCAGCGGCGAAGGCCCCAGGGGATTTTCGTTGTAGTCGAGCCTGACCCACTCCTCACTCACCGGCCCCCTGCCACCCTCCTCAAATGGCCTGCCATGGCGGTATGGGGGCAGCCGCTTCAGGTATGGGGAAGCCGCATCCTCAAAGCTGGAGGGCACGAACCGGAACGGCACTAGAAATGCTTGTAGCGGAAGGCGACCGCCACGGCCT
>JACPQW010000125.1 GCA_016190285.1 Candidatus Methylomirabilis oxygeniifera | reverse complement strand
ACCGTTCCCCTCCAGCAAGAGCGTGTAGAGGTTCATCTGGTTCTGGTAGAATGCATGGGTGTCGGCTTTCGGGGCATACCCCCGGGTCTTGTAGTCCAACGGGTAGTAGCAGTCGGCCTCATCCACGAGGCACTCGTCTAACGCCCCCATCACCTCAACGTCAGCCCAAGCCGGCGCATAGCGGATCCCGCGTCTCCAGTCGCGCCATCGGTCGATCGTCTGCGCGTCAGACAGCAATTGTCCCGGGAGCTTGTCTTTCACTTCAGGAGGCAGTTCGTGACGATCCCTGAACCGATCAAAATATCGCTTGAACTGAAGGTCCAGTCCGCCAGGCAGGCTCGGAAAGATAGTTTCTGGGCGCTTGATCCGGGCGTTGATCTCCAGCCAGAAGCAACGGGGGCACTCGGCGTACAATCCCAGGCGGCTGTTGGATAACGTGAGGCGCTTCATGCTGTCGTTGCGGGGCTTCTCAAAGTATTCGACGGGGATGCGTGCAAGGGTGAGGCCTTACGGTGTCCGGCCCCTAGCCCTCCAGCAACTGATATTTCCCGGGTGCCAGCGATTCTTCCGGAACCAGGACAATCTCCCCGCCATAGGTCTGCTGGAGCGCTTCGATCACCTCGCCGTCTTCTGCCTGGAACCAGCCGATTAGGTCGGGATGGGCACGGATCCGGACCAGCGGGATTCGCTTGCTGAACAGCCGCCACTCGACCTCCCGAAGGACTTGATGGGCAATGGAGGGGGTTGAACGGATATGGCCAAGACCGCCGCACTCCGGGCAGGACGCGCTCAGGGCTTTATTCAAGCCTTGGCGGACCCGCTTCCGCGTCATCTCAACCAGGCCCAGCTCCGACAGAAGCGAGACGTTGGTCGGCGACCGGTCCGGCTTCAGCGCCTCCTTCAGCTCCTGGACCACCCGATCCCGACTCTCCTGCCGAGCCATGTCGATAAAATCGATGATAATGATCCCACCCAGGTCTCGTAAGCGCACCTGGCGCGCAATCTCCTGGGCCGCCTCCAGGTTGGTCTTGAGGACCGTCTCTTCAAAATCGTGCTTACCGACATACTTTCCGGTGTTGACATCGATGGAGACGAGCGCCTCCGTCTCCTCCAACACGATATAGCCCCCCGATTTAAGCCACGCCTTGTGTCGCAGCGCCTTCTCAACCTCCCGTTCGATGCCGAACGACTTGAAGATCGGTTCGTCCTCGGTGTAGAGAAACAGATGCGACTTCAGTTCTGGATGCAACGACTCTGCATACTCCAGACACCGCTCGTACTCCGTCGGACTGTCTACCACCAGACGGACCACCTCCTTCGTGAAGAGGTCGCGGAAAATCCGGAAGATCAGGTCCAGGTCCTTCTGGACCAATGCCGGGGCGGCGAGTGTTTCGGCCTTGCCTTTGATCTTTTTCCAGAGGGATCGGAGAAACTCGAGATCGGCCTCGATCTCCGCTCTCTCCTTACCGATCCCGGCCGTTCTGACGATCACCCCCTCCCGTTGAGGGTTGATCTCTTCGATAATCTGCTTCAGGCGGGACCGTTCTCCCTCGTTTTCAATCTTCCGCGAGACCCCGACATGCTGCTCGGTAGGCATGTAGACCAGATAGCGGCCGGGCAGGGTGATGTGAGAGGTGATACGAGCGCCCTTGGTCCCAAGCGGCTCTCGGGCCACCTGCGCCACAATCTCCTGTCCCTCCTTGAGGATCTCTTCGATGCTGGCCTGTTGACGACGACCTCGAGAGAAGGTTGGTCTCGGCTCCTCGGAGGGAGATTCTGCAGATTCGCCTTCCTCCCCGATGGTCAGCAACTGCTCATACTCTTCCACATCCTCGAAGATGTCCCGGACATATAGAAAGGCATCCTTCGCCAGACCCAAATCTACGAAGGCCGCTTGCATCCCGGGGAGGATCTTCAGCACGCGCCCTTTATAAATATTTCCGGCGATGCTCTTGTTCTTCGAGTCGTCGATCAGTAGTTCGACCAGCACACCGTCTTCCAGGACGGCCACCCGGGTTTCCACGATAGAAGAGTTGACGATAATTTCGCGTTTCATTGGTCGCCGTCCAGGATCAGAGCTGTTCTCGTCACGCGCAATTTCGTTTCCCACCCATCATACTGGCCATTAAGGGTCTCCTTCAAGAGGTGAGTCATAATCACGTGCGGTCGTACACCACCACCCTGACCCGCACTCAGCCGGATGTCCCAGCAAAGCGCGCCTTCTGCCTCCCCCAAGACTACCAACTCCCGGATCTGCGGACGGGCATCCACCTCGACCCGTTTCTCCTTCCGCTCTACGCTCACCGGAATGCTGGGTCGATCGAGCCACTCATCGCAGAGCGCCTGAGCGCGAAGCCGCTCGCCGATCTCTTGGGCACAGCCGTTCAGCGACAGCGACACGCGATAGGCGGCCTCCCGTACTAACGTCGTCAGCGATGGCGCCGTCAACGGGACCTCCCAGGCGCGAAGCAACTGCAGTTCGGCTGCAAGGCAACGATTGACCCGCTCCACCAACTCCTCCGGCGCCATGGCCGCGCGAAGCTCGATGTCCGCTAATTCCTGTCGCCCCTCAACCCCCACCGGAAGCGCGAGGGCGCACGACAGCTTCGGCTGAGGGTTGAACCCCTGCGAGTAGGCCAGGGCAACCCCGGCCCGACGCAGCGCTCGGCCCAGCGCCCTCATCAACTCCAGATGCGACAGAAACCGGAGCATCCCGATCTTCTGAAAGACACACCGAATGCGCTGCACGGGAGCTTCACTCCGGGTGTCGGGTGTTGAGTATTGCGAGTTGGGTTCGACAGCAGGATCAACGCAGCTTGAACTCGGCATTCGACACCCATCACTGATCACGTTCATCCCGACCTGTTCGGCCCAGGTCGGCCAGTTGGGCATACAGATCTCGCCACAGGCCGTACAGGTGGCCGTATGGCAATCGGGCGTCCCGCGTACCTCCATAGCCTTCTTATACTCCCGCTGCAGGAACGCCTTGTTGACGCCGCAATCGATATGATCCCACGGCAACGGCTCATCCACGTTACGCGGCCGGTTCGCGAACATAGTCGGATCGATCCCCGTCTCGTCGAAGGCCTGCATCCACCGGTCGAACTGCAGATGTTCAGTCCAGCCGTCAAACCGACACCCCAGCTCGTAGCCGCGCCGGACGACGCGACCAAGCGAACGGTCGCCCAGCGAGAACACCGCCTCCAGAAACGAGGACTGGACGTTATGCCACTTATACGACACCTTCATCTCTCGCAACTTTCGTCTCAGGAACTCCTGCTTGTCCTTGAGCATCTCCATCGGCTCCTGGGCACACCACTGGAAGGGCGTATGCGGCTTCGGCACGAACGAGGAGGTGCTGACCGTCAGTCCAAAGCCTCTCGCCGACTCGGCCCGCGCGATCCGCGCCGATTCCCGTGTGATCCGAACGATTTCGTCCAGGTCCGCCTGTGTCTCGGTCGGCAGTCCGATAATAAAGTAAAACTTGACCGACTCCCAACCCGCCCTGGCGGCGTTCCGTACGGCCGTGAAGATCTGCTCCTCGTCGAACCCCTCCTTGTTGATCACCTTCCGAAGCCGACTGCTTCCGGCCTCCGGCGCGATGGTGAAGCCGGTCTTCCGAACCCGGCTGATCTCCTCGGCCACTTGCGGAAACCGGTTCAGCGTTTCGACCCGGAGAGAGGGCAGCGACAGCGAGATCTTTTCCGGCAGGAGCCGGTCCATCAATGCAGGCACCACGTCTGGGAGTACCGTCAGATCGGCGATGCTCAACGAGGCGAGCGAGACCTCTTCGTATCCCGTCTGCCGGAGCGCCTGTACAGCCAACTGCTGGATTTCCTCGGCCGATCGCTCACGAAGCGGCCGATACAGATACCCCGCCTGGCAAAACCGGCACCCCTGGGTACAGCCCCGCATCACCTCGATGCTCACACGGTCATGAACGATCTCCATGAAGGGGACCGGGAAGGCGCCGTAATCGATCCCGTCCAGATGGATCGCCGTCCGCTTGCGGACGGTCTCGCCCTGATGGAGTGCCGGGACATAGCAGCCCGGGATCCTGGCCCATGCTTCAAGCAGCGCGTCACGCCGCCCGCCTGAGGCTTTCCACGCGGCCGCCGCCTCGCAGACATCGAGGACGGCCTCCTCGCCGTCGCCCAGGACGAACAGGTCGATGAACTCCGCGATCGGCTCGGGGTTGAAGCCGACGGACCCGCCCGCAATCACAAACGGATCGCCTTCCCGTCGCTCAGCGCTCCCCAAAGGGACGCCGGCCAGGTCCAGCATGTTCAGAATGGTGGTGTAGGACAGCTCGTACTGCAGCGTGAAGCCGATAAGATCGAAATCGGCCAGGCTGTACCCGGACTCAAGGGTACAGAGCGGTATCCGCCCCCGCCGCAGCAGCGCCTCCGCATCAGTCCAGGGCGCATAGACCCGTTCCGCCATAAACTCCGGGCGCCGGTTCAAGATCTGGTACAGGATCTTCAGGCCGACATGGGACATGCCGATTTCGTAAGTATCGGGGAAGGCGAGGGCAATCTTGACGGATGTCGCGGCGGGGTCCTTCTTGACGGCGTTCCACTCCATTCCGATATAGCGAGACGGCTTGCTGACCCCGGGGAGAATCTCGTCCACTATCGCTTGTCGGAAGCTACGCACTCATGCCTCTCCTTATTCGCGCGTGTTTACACCAGATTGAAGAATATCATACACGAAGGCCGTCCGAAAGGCAATCTTGGAGCAGTGCGAATGAGGCGCGATGAAGCGAGAAGCGGCACGTGGAGGATAGGGGGCCTCTGCGACCTTATGGTTCAATCAAACGAGCGCGCAACGCATACCGCACTAACGCTGTTCGGTTGTCAACCTGAAGCTTCTTGCGTACTCGCGCGGCATGGTTCTCGACGGTCCGGACAGACCGCTGGAGCGTCCTGGCAATCTGCTTATCGGAAAAGCCTTGCGCAATGAGCTGTAAGATCTGCTGTTCGCGCGGGGTTCGTTGATCACCGGGCGCGCCGTCCACCCGCCGATCCCCAAGCAGGATCGACGTTTTTTCAATGTGCTGATGGATGATGTCGGGTAGAGCCGCATGCGCCTCCGACTCCAGGAGATAGATCGTACGGGCTTATGCACTTGACTCAAGTTGACCCAAGTATTTGGGGTATAGAAGCTTCTCCCGCCGCATGATCTTGTGGTTACCGGAGTGAAGTGCATAAGCCTCTTACGCATATATGCTGAGTAGCACTACGTACCTTTCCGAACAGCTCCCGCAGGTCCATCCGCCCGCTGCTGGCGATTCGAACGCACGGCCACCTTGAAATAACTTTCACGACACGCCGTCACGTGAGATAATGCAACCCATTCACAGGAGGACCAGATGTGAACTACAAAGGCTTGCCGATCGGCGAGGGCGCGCCGGTCATCGTGAACACGGTTGTGGAGATCCCCTCTGGATCAAGCAACAAGTACGAGTACGACGTCAATCTTGGCGTGTTCAGGCTGGACCGCGTGCTGTACTCACCGGTACACTATCCGGCCGACTACGGTTTTATTCCCGGCACGCTCGGCCAGGACGGCGACCCGCTCGACATCCTGATCCTGATCTCGCAGCCTACCTTCCCCGGGTGCCTGGTGGAAGCCCGCCCCGTCGGGATGCTGGACATGGTCGACGACAAGGGGGTCGATGAAAAGATCCTGGCCGTAGCCAACGGCGACCCACGCTATCAGCGGATTGAGGATCTTACCGGCGTAGAGCCCCATGTACTGAAAGAGATCGAGCACTTCTTCAACGTCTACAAAGAGCTGGAAGGACGAACGAGTCTGACATCCGGTTGGCTGGGTCGAGGCGCAGCCCATGAGCGCATCGAAACCTACCGGACCAAATAGTCAGGGGGCTCGCCTGTTCGGCCTCAGCCGCAACGTCGTGGCTCTTGGACTGGTCAGCATGCTGACCGATGTCAGCTCCGAGATGATCTACCCGCTGTTGCCGTTGTTTCTCACCAACGTGCTGGGGGCGGGCCAGACCTTTGTGGGGCTGGTGGAGGGGATCGCCGAGAGCGCAGCCAGCCTGACCAAGCTGCTGTCAGGGTGGCTGTCGGATCGGCTGGGTCGGCGCAAGGGGCTGGTCGTCTCCGGCTACGCGCTGTCTACCGTCGCCCGTCCTCTTGTCGCGTTGGCCCTGGCGCCTTGGCATGTCTTGATCGTCCGATTCACGGACCGCCTGGGCAAAGGCCTCCGCACCTCGCCGCGGGACGCCCTGATCGCCGCCTCCACCGACGTAGCCATTCGCGGAAGGGCCTATGGGTTCCATCGCTCGATGGACCACCTGGGGGCGGTTGGCGGCCCGGCATTGGCCTTTGCGCTCCTGCTGATCCTGGGCGATCGGCTCCGGACGCTCTTTCTGCTGGCCGCGATCCCCGGCATCCTCTCGGTCCTCATCCTGATCCTGCGGGTACGCGAGACTCCGGTCGGCGCCACAGCAGCTCCCAAGGCAACGGCGGGCGGCGGGCGCCTGGACGGGCAACTCACGCGCTTCCTGCTGGTCGTGACGCTGTTTACTCTCGGCAACTCCAGCGACGCCTTCCTTCTGCTGCGAGCGCAGGAGGTCGGGATCGCGGCCGCCCACCTGCCGCTGCTCTGGATGTTCTTCAGCCTGGTGAAAGCGATGACGGGGTTGCCCGGCGGGATCCTTTCGGACCTTCGAGGAAGGCGGGGCGCCATCATCACGGGATGGCTGGTCTACGCGTTGGCCTATCTCGGCTTTGGCGTTGCCAGCCAGCCCTGGCATATCTGGGTACTCTTGGGCTTCTACGGCCTGTACTTCGGGCTGACTGAAGGCGGCGAGCGGGCGCTCATTGCCGATCTGGTTCCTCAGGATCGTCAAGCCTCCGCATTCGGCCTCTTTCACTTCTGCGTCGGGATCGCGGCGCTGCCCAGCAGCCTGCTGATGGGCTACCTGTACCAGACCTTCGGCGCGGGGCCGGCGTTTACCGTCGGCGCCGCCCTGGCCGGCATTTCAGCGCTCCTGCTCCTGCTGCTGCTTCATCCCGAATCTCCCCAGACATGAACACCAGCGTATGTTTACACGTGCGTCAAAGCCGATCCGGGATCGCTAAGGTCTGGAACTTACTTCCCCTCTCGCAAGAGCTTCTTGTCGGCCTTCTCTATCTCCTGTGAGGTTTTCGTTTCAACTTTCTCTATGTGCCCCGCGGCTGTGTCGAGCGCCTTCTCTGTCTTTTCCTTGGCTTTCTCCTGCGTCTGGATCGCCTTGGTCTCCGCTTTGCGCTTCTGCTGCTCGGCCTTCGCCGCCGCCTTCTCCGTCTCCTGTTGGGCTTTCTTCTGCGCCTGCTCAGCTTTCACGGCTGCCTTGTCGGCGGCTTTCTTCGATTTCTCCTCCGCCCTCTCTATGGCCCCCTTGACCTTCCCTTCAGCTTTCCCGCGCTTCTCCTCCGCCTTTCGTTCAACCGCGGTCTGGATGTCCGAGATCGTCGGTACCGTCGGGATAACGGGCGGTTGGTATTGGGCAAAGGCCCACGCGCTGAACAGCAGCGTGCTCGTGACGGCGCCGGTGAATGTGAGAATCTGTTTCATCTGCGAGCCCTCCTTGGTTAACATTCTGTTGATGAACGACACGCCAACTAGAGCGGGAGAACTTTCCTGACGGCGTTTCTCCGCCGAGCTGAGTCTAGGCGCGGTATGGCCAGGTGTCAAGGGGAAGGAGGGGATGGATTTAAGGGGACATCATACCGAATGTTGGAGTTCTCAATCACTGAATCGGGTAGCTGGTCCCCAGAATTCCGGCATCGAGTTAGGCGGCGCCATCTACGCCTGATTGGCCACGGCGAGTCATCAACACCCACAGTCGAGCGTAGACCCAGACATTGATCGCAAGCACCACCGTACCTAAGCCGATCTGCACGCTACGTGTCAGGCCCCCAGGATATAGAAGAGCTATGAGATAATGTTCTATGAAACCGCCGGCGTAACCCGCCTCGCCCGCGCGCCGGCGGAGAGCGTTCTCCAGCGGCGTAAGCGGACACACCCAGCCTGCATACGCGATGAGGATTCCCCAGAGGACAGCCGGAAGGTGAACCCACGCGAGTCGCCGCCAACGCAAGACCAGCAGACCACCCAATACCACAAACACCACAAACGCGAGGTGTACAATCAGGACAGTGTCGGCTAGAGAGTCATATACCATGATCGAACTGATCGCCCCCTGGAACCGGGAGGTATCCGCCCAACGAGCCCACGGACAAAGTCTGCCACCTAACGATTTGCAGCGGTCGGTGTTCCATGTCGTCCGACCGTGGCCATCCCGTTGGCGGTCCTCATTCTTTGCAACCCCAGAGTCATCATAATAAATTACGTACTTCTATCGAGTTTTCCAAGTGCTGAAATGAACGGGATGCTCGTCGCAATCTCCACCCCTTGAGAATTCTGTGAACACAGTACTGCTTTCATCTTGACGCCTTATGGATATTATGGACAGTCTCATACCTTTTCATCACGGCTAGAATTTCCAGACTAAGCCCGCATAGCGGGTGCGAGCCGGAATCCAGGAAATAGCGGGAGCCTCGGATTCTCGCTTTCGCAAGAATACCCCATGCGCATGAAAGTCTGTGAGGCAGGGCATTCAACCACCGCCCGCGTCATTGCGAGCGACTGAAGGGAGCGCGGCAATCTCACCGTAGTTGTCCTGAACGACTGTGAGATTGCTTCAGTCGCGATGCTCCTTCGCAATGACCCGCGAGGGGGACTTTCGAAGCAATAACAATACATGGAGCGCCGATTTCTTTATCATACTTCTGACTCAGAACGCCATAAATATATATTATGTCACTAGAATTATCGCTATAAACACTTATTGCGTATTATTACATAATTTAAGAAGTATATGAGATATTACACTAACATATTGTTACATCCATCATATGATAATATTGAATAGTAACGATCCATAGTTTTCTATTTTCTTAGTATCGGCTTATGGTATAGTTCTGTCTGGGGGTTTTCTCACTCATCAACGCAGGGATGTGATGGAACAACTGATCAAGAGTCTCTTCACCATAATAGGCAGTTCGTCCGAGATGCGGTCCTCCGACCCCGGCCAACTCCTCGGAACCGTTCTGGAGGAGGTCCTGAAGGCGGTCGACGATGCGGTCCTTGGGTGGATCTGCCTGGTCCGCGGTCTCTCGGACCATTTGAACTGGCCTGCCGATACCGCATTACCACGGGAGTCGATCTACCTTGCGGCCGTGAGATGCGCTAACAAGGAGGCCCCCGTACCCGTTATCGTCGCCTGTCCGGACTGCCCCTGTCGTCCGTTTCTCACCGGCGCCGATTCGCCACCCAAGCACACCATCATCGATCACTGTCCGCATCCAACCGTATCCGAACCGTGTATCGGCGCTCACGCGTGCGTACCCCTTTTCGCGCAGGATCGGCCGATCGGTGTGCTGAACCTCGCGAAGGCGGGATCTGCGTCTTTCTCCGACGCTGAACGATTGTTCCTCCAGACTGTCGCAAGCCAACTGAGCGCCGCGCTGGAAACCGCCGGCCTGATCGGTGAGACGCAGGTTAGACTCAAAGAGACGCAGACACTGCTCGAAGTGAGTCACTCCGTCAATTCCACCCTCGATCTGCAGGAGGCTGTCCGACGCATCGCGCGAGCAGTCGCTCATGTAGTTGCGGCCGATACTGCCGGCGCTTATCTGTTGGACAGCCATGACAGATATCTCGTTCCGTTTGCGGGTTTTCATCTGCCGAAACACCTTTTAGAGCCGCTCAGCAGAACACCGATCCCCGTCAAAGGATTTCGATTTGTTGAAGAGGCATTTACGACAAAGGCGGCCGTCTATGCCGACAATACGGACACAGACAGTCGACTGGATCATTCGGTCTTTCGCGTGTTTTCGGCTAAGTCAGGTCTTTTTGTTCCGATGCTTGCGAAGGATAGGATCGTAGGCGGGCTCTTCGTCGTCTGGTGGGCACATGAGCATCACTTTACCAAAGACGAGGTGCGGTTGGTTGATGCCATCGCTCGCCAGGCTGCGATCGCCATCGAGAACGCCAGACTGTTTGAAGAGGCCCGCACACATGCTCAGGCTGCCAAGGCCTCGGAGGAGAAGTATCGACTGTTGGCTGAACACGTCCGCGACGTGATCTACGCGCTGGACGCTGAAGGTCAATTTACGTACGTAAATGCTCGAGTTACGGAGATTCTCGGCTACGCGCCGGAAGAGTTGTTTGGACACCCGTATACGGACATCCTGACGCCAACGAGCCAGCGCCAGGTCCTGGAGATCTTCGCTGGGGCAGCCACAGGCAATGACCCGTTCGGCTTCTGTGAGCTTGATATGGTGAAGAAAGAGGACTCCGTGTTGGTTCCGTTCGAGATCGGTATGGTGACGATTCGGGATGCTGTGGGCCAGATGATCGGTTGGCATGGAATCGCGCGGGATGTGACAGAACGGAAGCAGTTGGAGCAGCAGCTTCTTCGGGCCGAAAGGCTCCGAGCCCTGGGTGAAATGGCGTCCGGGGTCGCTCATAACTTTAACAATGTCCTGGGCGCCATCCTGGGGCGAGCTCAAATCCTGCGTCGGGCGGTCCGGGAGTCGGAGGCGCAGCGAGGGCTCGAAGCGATTGAAAAGGCGGCGTTGGATGGGGCTAATATGGTCCGTCGCCTGCAACACTTCACACGCCAACAGCGAGACGAAGAGTTCTTTCCGGTGGATCTTAACCAGGTGGTCAAGGACGTGCTGGCCATGACCGAGACCAGGTGGAAGGATGAGGCCAATCTCGCCGGAGCAACGATAGAGGTAACAACCAGCTACGGCAAGATCTCTTCTGTCATGGGCAACATCTCGGAACTTCGGGAGGTCCTGACCAATCTGATCTTCAACGCCGTTGAGGCGATGCCGCACGGCGGCACGCTTGGTTTGAAGACTGAAGAGATCGAAGGGTGGATCTGTGTCAGCGTCTCCGATACGGGAATCGGGATGACCGACGACGTGAAGTCGAAGGTGTTCGATCCGTTCTTTACCACGAAGGGGGTCAAGGGGACCGGGCTTGGATTAAACGTGTCCTATGGAATCATCAGAGGACATCATGGCGAGATCACCGTGCAGAGCCAACCCGGGCAAGGGACAACCGTATCGATCAAGCTGCCGATTTCCTCCGAACTCCGATCAGCCCCACAGCCCACATCATCATCGTCCACCAAGACTGGACATATCCTGGTCATTGATGATGATGACATGGTCCGCGAACTCCTCTCCGAACTCCTCTGTTCGGCCGGCCATACCGTCGTTCAAGCAGTGGGTGGCCTGGAAGGGATTCGCCTTTTCCAGCGAGGGAGTTTTCATCTTGTCCTGACCGACCTTGGTATGCCGGAGTGCTCAGGTTGGGAGGTGGCATCGGCTATCAAGAAGATCGCCCCTCGCACTCCTATTGCGCTTATCACCGGGTGGGCGCTGACGCTCGATCGGTCGAAGCTCAGGGATGCCGGAGTTGATCTGGTCTTGAATAAGCCCTTCCAGGTCGCCGAGGTCATGGCGCTTGTCGCGGAGGGTTTGGAGCTGCGTGAAAAGATCTAGCAGGGTGGGCACACGTGCCCACCCTGCTAGAATCCCACCACGTTGTGTCAATTGGCCCGCTTGGCAAGCCATTCGGAGATGATCGGCCAGATCTCCTGTTGGGCTCGACGGCTCGTGATAATCCGCGCATGGCTGTAATCCTCGCCGTACCCTTCGGATTTGGCGCAGAATACCATCTGCTTATCCTGGCCCCCTAACGCATTGTAGAGTCGGCGACATCCCTGATATGGGGCAATGAACCGGTCGCCTCCTCCGGCAACGCAGAGAGCGGGAACAGTGATCCTTCCAAGACCCTCGAGATAGTCGAAACCATCGTGTCCGGTCCATCGACCGTTCCAATTCCAGCGAAACCACTGATTCATCACGCCACGGAATTCGTTTTCCGGCCCCAACTTGAACAATGGTCCCGGCGCGTATCCGAGCAGATTGTTGCCCGCAGCACTCAGGGCGATCTTCGCCCAGCCTGACCAGGTCATCCCCGCATCCGTTGCCTGGCTGGCCAGCGTGACGATGCCCTTGACCTGTGCGAGCGCTTCAGGGTGTCGAGCCAGGTGCATCAGGAGTACGAGGCCGCCGCCACTGTGTCCCACCCAGAAGAGCGGCTTGTTCTGAGTGTTGCGCCGCACCGCACGAAGCGCCGCCGGGACGTCCAACTCACTGAATCGCTCGAAGTCCGGGTGAGCGGGTCCTACCCCGCTTCGGCCGTGGCCCCTGAGCTCCAGGACCCAGCAGTCAAAGCCGTTTTCGGCAAGGTATGTCGCCAGCCTCGTACAGGTCTGAGCGTTTGAAAATGTTCCGTGAGAGAGGACAATTGGAGAGTCGTGCCAGACATCGCCGTATACCCTCAGCAGTGAGAGTTCAACGTGATCGCTGGTCAGCTCTCGATACCATGTGAGCGTGGTTAATTCGCGTTGCCGCTGGATCGGGAATCTGAGATCAGAGACGACGTCTTCAGACCGGCTGCGCGGTTCCGCGCTGAGGCGAGGTTCGTCTGTACCCCGTTCTTGTCGGACAACTGTATTTGTGGGCGGTTGCAACGCCAGCAGGAACGCATCTTCCTGGACGGGCGGCGCTGGACTTTTCCCCTTCCTCATCTCCTCTGTCCGCTCGTACGCGAGCAGGCCCTGGATCAATGGGGTATAAAACACCCCGTCGCCCACCAGCGTGACCTTGTTGCGATCGACCTCGGCCCATCCTTTCTCCACGAGCGCCTGCCAGATATCGGCGTACTCCTCCAGGAGGTTGACCCTGAAAACCTCATGGTATAGAGCAACATCGACGCTCATGCTCTGGAGCATCTGGAAAAGGGTGGCAATCTCCAGGTCCTGGCGTGTGTAGTGGAATCCCCTTTCAGTCGGGAACCGACTTTCGTCAAGACGGCCAAAGTACTCTCCCGCTTTGGTAGAGTTCATATAGATCCACCCAGGCATTTCTGGGGTCCCTGGAAAATAGGTGACGCCGGCGAATCCCCAGCCCCACATATCGTACCCGACAATTCCGTAATCCGCGTCGCGGGTGAACGCCCGTCGCATATTTTCCTCGAACCGATACTCGCCTGAAAGTCCAGGGGTCACTTTCTCCCAGTCGTACGCGGTCACCTGTCGATAGCCATGGCTTTCCAGAAACTGTTTGGAGACGCGATACATCTCAAGATTCTGCTCAGTCGAAGGAAGTTCGTCCCGCCGATGGCGCGCGAAATCGGTCCGGCCGGCTACATTCAGTTCGTAATGCGTAATATGGCCGATGCCTGTTCGGACGATCGCCTCCAGGTCCTTCAGCATCAATTCAGTCGTCTGTTGCGGCCACCCGAAGATCAGATCGACGCTGCTCCGGAGCCCCAGTTCCTCGCACCACTGAAGCGTCTGAAATGCGTGCTTGGCCTTCTGCTTCCGTCCGCTCAGCTTGATCATTTCGTCATCGAGCTGTTGTACGCCCATGCTGATCCGGTTGATCCCGGCTGCCTTCATCGCGGCAAGTTTCTCTCTGGTAAAAAGCTGGGGAATCCCTTCCAAGGTAATTTCGATGTTCGGAGGAATCGTCGGGAAGACGTCTCGCACGATCCGCATGAGCCTGTGGTAATCGTCCGGCTTGTAGAGGTTTGAGGTGCCACCCCCAAAATAGATGCCGGCGGGTTCTTCGTTTTCGAAAAAATGCTGATACCGTCGTCCTTCCGACTCCAGATACTTCACATACCTATCGAGTTGCTGCTGCCCTTGATACGTTTCACTGGGAAACAGGCAGTAACCGCATCGTTCGGGATTGGTGGGAAGGCAGTATGGCGTGCCGACGTACACGTTGAGCCGCTTGGGTATGGCCGCATTTGCCAACCTTCGCTCGATCATCACCTCCTTCATCGGTACATCCCGCTCCAGCCAAAAGAGCGGGGAAGGATGAGCATGCAGGACCTTGTTGCTCTGTCGCCGCGTCCGCTGCTTCTCAATGTAGTCGTACACCTCTTTCATTCGACCGCTGTGGGCTGTCTGACTGCTTGCGCTGTTCATGGTGCCTCCTCCTTCTATGTGGCCCGATCTCCAATCTGGAGAACCGGGGATGGCTGGTTTGACCCGGTCCGGGCTCTGGACAGAGCCTTCCAGCGTTGATCGAGTTTAATGACATTTTTTCTCAGAATAGTGTCATAATTTCACTAAGAGTGAGCAACATAGTGATATGAATGACCTATCTAACTAGACACAATGGGCTATGCAGCATTTGTTATGGAGGATAAACGGATGTAGTGAGTCTAACGCTTCTTTACATTT
>JACPQW010000134.1 GCA_016190285.1 Candidatus Methylomirabilis oxygeniifera | reverse complement strand
TCGGCCTCTTCCTTCAGACGTGAGAAGATCATACGTCCGGCTGTCGTCGGCAGCACTGTGGTGACGCGCACATCAACAGTCTGACCGATGTATCGACGGCCGCTGTCGACGACTACCATCGTCCCGTCATCGAGGTAGGCAATGCCCTGGTTGTACTCCTTGCCTTCTTTCAGAACAAAGACCTGCATCTCCTCACCGGGAAGAACGACGGGTCTGAGCGCATTGGTTAACTCATTGATGTTCAACACCCCGATCCCCTGCAGCGCGGCCACCTTATTCAGATTAAAATCGTTTGTGACCACCTTGGCATTCACGGCCTTGGCCAGCGCGACCAGTTTCGCGTCCACCTCACGGATATCGGGGAAGTCCATATCGCTGATCTCGACATGCACATCGATCTTCTTCTGTATCTTCTGCAGAATATCCAGTCCCCGACGACCACGGTTTCGTTTCAGCGGATCCGATGAGTCGGCGACTTGCTGCAATTCCCGCAAGACAAACTGAGGAATGAGAAGCGTCCCCTCAACAAACCCCGTCTCACAGATGTCGGCGATTCGGCCGTCGATGATCACCGAGGTATCAAGGATCTTGTAACTTTTGCCCCGCGGCTTTTCCCTGAAAACCCGAACCAGATCCAACATGCTGAATCCCCGGCTCTTCTCGATGGCGATCGCAGCCCCCAAATACGCGGCCCCGATAGTGACAATGACCCGCATGGTGATAGCAATGTAACTGGGAATAAATTCCAGAAAGCCGGAGATAGCACTGAATAAGAGTTCGGCCAAACCAAGACCCAAGACGAATCCGATGATTCCACTGACAATGACTTGCAAGGAGGTCTGATGGAACTTGCGCTGCAGGACCATCACCACAATGCCGCACGAGGCCCCCAGTAGGAGGCCGGCCAAACTCAGCAGCCATTGGTAAGGGCCTGCGCCAGCCCGTGAGGCCAGATAGAACCCGATGGCCGCCCCTCCAACAATCATCGGGAGACCAACGCGATAGTTGTTCAAATCGATCACCCCCTTTCATACGTTTCGATGACCTCACCTCTGATCATCATCTGTAATTACCCACTGCCTGTTCGACGAGCGCTCTCGCTCTCTCCTGGTCAATACCGGAGGCGTGCGAAATCTCGCTGACAATCAACCTCCGGACATTCTCCAGCATTGTCTTCTCGCCAAACGACAGGCTCCGTTCCTTCTGGAGCAGAACCAACTTTCGCAGGACCAGCGCAACCTCAAAGAGCGATCCCGTCCTGATCCGCTCTAAGTTGTCCTTAAACCTGCGGTTCCAATTCGAACTGATTACCAGGTCATTCTTCTTCAAAATGGCGAGAATCTTCGGGATCTCCGACGCTTCAATGACCTCTCGAAGACCGACTCGTTTGGCGTTCTTTGTGGGAACAAGAATAGTCATTCCGTTCCCAATAATGCGCACCACGTAGAAAGCCTGCGGTCCGCCGCCAACCTCTTTATTTTCGATCGCCTCAATCCACCCGACTCCATGAGTAGGGTAGACTACTTTTGTCCCTGTGCGATACATTATTAATTATAAATTTTAGCAGGGATTCGCTGACTAGTCAAAAGATTCTCTCAAAAACAACAATCGTCTTTCGCAATTAATCACCGCTTTCAGACATTGTACGCGCTCATATGGTGTGCAACACTGCGTAATAACAGTAGGATACTTCACATATGCAGTGATATCACCTGAATGTAGCTAGTGGCGTGTATCCAACACTTCTTTACATATTCCGTTCACCCCAAGTTTGTCGAAGGGCCCACCACGAACGGACTAGAAAGGCTATATGACTCACAATACACTAGTCATGAGATCCTACCGCCTGCCGTATCTTCAGCCTCTCCGTCAGCTCCTCAAGCGTACGCAGCCCGCTCACCCTTAACGAGGGAAAGTCAGGCTGGCGACGATCCAGGTTGTGTCGAGGCATCAGGCAACAGGACAACCCCAGGCGGGCGGCCTCCTCAAGCCGTCGCTCCGCCATCGGCACTGCTCGTATCTCACCCGCCAGACCGATTTCGCCGAACACACACAGTCCGGGATCGAGCGGAAGGTTTCGAGCGCTTGAGAGAACTGCGGCGGCTATACCGAGATCGGCAGCGGTCTCCCCTACCCTGATACCCCCCACAACGTTGACGTACACATCGCACGCGCTGAGCGGCAGGCCGAGCCGCTTTTCCAGTACAGCGAGCAGCAGGATACCTCGGTTACTCTCCACTCCATTGAACACCCGTCTGGAGATTGGGGCGCTTGGCGCAGCCACCAACGCTTGCAGTTCCACAAGCAGCGGTCGGCTTCCCTCCAGAGTCGGAATCACAACCGAGCCCGGCGCCCCGGATGGGCGCTGAGCGAGAAACACTTCCGACGGATTTGCAAGTTCTTGCAGGCCGGACGCCGTCATCTCGAATACACCGACCTCAGGAGTAGGGCCAAAACGATTCTTTACAGTTCGGAGCAGACGATGAATCTGATGCCCCTCCCCTTCCATGAACACGACGGTGTCGACCAGGTGTTCCATCGCCTTCGGGCCTGCGATGGCCCCTTCCTTGGTGATATGGCCGATGATCACGGTGCTGATCCCCTTCTCCTTCGCAAGCGCCATCAGTCCAACGGCCGCTTCGCGCACCTGGCTGAAACTGCCAGGGGGGGACTCCAGATCTTCCGATGTAATGGTTTGGATAGAATCGATCACCAGAATGGTTGGTCGGATCCGGTCGGTCTGCTCAAGAATCATCTGGAGGGAGGTCTCGGGAAGCAGGAGGAGACGATCGGAAAGCGGACCCAGTCTGCTTGCCCTGGATCGAGTCTGCTGAAGCGATTCCTCGCCGGATACATACAGCACTACCCCATCCTTCTGCGCGATCTGCATTGACGCCTGAAGGAGCAGGGTTGACTTGCCGATGCCCGGATCACCGCTCAAGAGCACAAACGAGCCGGGGACGATCCCGCCCCCCAGCACCCGATCCAGCTCCGCCAGGCCGGTGCTCACCCGGTTGAGTGCGCCGCTATCGACGGCGGTGATCGGTGTCGCACAGTGCGAAGCCGAGGACGTCACGATACGACGGCCGCGATCGCGCTCATTCGTGGCGCGCTCCTCTAACAGGCTTGCCCACTCTCCGCAATCCGGGCAGCGACCCATCCAGCCGACGGTCTGATAGCCGCAGCTCTGGCAGAGGTAATGGGTCGGACTCTTGGCCATCGCTCCTCTCTTTCCGCGGTGGCACGCTGAACCGTTCAACGTTCAAGATTCAAGGCTGAACATTGAACATCGCACGTTGAACGTTGATCAGCGACCCGTCACATCTCCTCCGCCTCATCCGGCTCTTGATGGACAAGGTCGAGTGAGCCGAACTTGACGTACTCCCTGAGGAAGGCCAACTCCACGGTCCCGGTCGGGCCGTTCCGTTGCTTGGCAATGATGATCTCGGTCTTGGTGTCCCGCTCCGGGTCCGGGGCCCCGGCCTTCCTGGCCTGATAGTACCCGGGCCGGTACAGAAACATCACGACATCCGAGTCCTGCTCAATGGCGCCGGACTCCCGAAGGTCCGATAGTTGCGGTCGTTCCCGCTCCTCGGTTCGCCGCGCAAGTTGCGACAGCGCGACAACCGGAACCTTTAACTCCTTCGCCATCGCCTTGAGGGACCGGCAGATCTCCGACACCTCCTGCTGGCGATTCTCAGACCGGGAACGACCCGAGATAAGCTGCAGGTAGTCGATCACCACCATCCCGATGTTCTGCTCGGCTTTCAGTCTCCGCGCCTTCGCCCGAAGTTCGATGACCGAAAGCGCGGCCGAGTCATCAATGAAGATGGGCGCCTCTGAGAGATGGCCGGCCGCGTTGGTTAGCTTCGGCCAATCGCTCTCACGCAGCCATCCTGTTCTGATCCTGTTGGAGTCGACCTCGGCCTCAGAGGAGAGCAACCGCTGGACCACCTGCTCCTTCGACATCTCCAGGCTGAAGATGCCGACCGGTATCTGTTCCCCGATTGCGGCATTTCTCGCGATGTTCAGAGCGAAACTCGTCTTACCCATCGAGGGACGGCCGGCGATGATGACAAGCTCCGACGGCTGGAGGCCGGCCGTTTTCATATCGAGATCCTCGAACCCCGTAGGCACCCCGGTGACCTGCGTCCTGCGGTCAAACAACTTCTCTACCTGTTCGAAGGTATCCTTCAAAATCAACTTCAACGGCAGGAAGGCGCGCCGTATTCGATCTTCCGATAACTCAAAGATCTGCTGCTCGGCCTGTTCAAGGACCTGGTCCGCTTCCTCCTGGTCGGCAAAGCCGAGCCCGACAATATCGGTGGCCACGGCGATCAACTGGCGCAGCAGCGCCTTGTCTCGAACGATCCGCGCATGGTAGGCGACGTTCGCACCCGTGGGGACGGCATCCACCAGTGAGGCGAGGAACGCCGAGGAGCCCACCTCGTCAAGTTCGCCGCGGCGGCGAAGCTCATTGGTGATCGTGATGAGATCGACCGGCTCGCCCCGTCCGAACAGTCCGGTCGCGGCGGCGAAGATCTTGCGGTGCGCGTCCCGGTAAAACTGCTCCGGCCGCAGCAACTCAAGACACTTCATGAACGCCTCGTTGCTCTGCAGAACCGCCCCGAGGACCGACATCTCGGCCTCCAGATTCTGCGGCGGAACGCGCTCTCCGGCCGGCTCACGCCGATCCAGGGTCGACTCCGGCATGATTCGTTGCCTCACCAACTTAGCCCTCTTCGCGCTCGACGGTCAGCCGAAGTTCGGCCACGACCTCAGGGTGCAAACGGATAGGAATACTGTAGCTGCCGAGCGCCTTGATCGGATCCTGCAGGAGAATCTTTCGCCGATCCATCTCCAGTCCCTGGGCAGCCAGGGCGGCACAGATATCCTGGTTGGTCACGGCGCCGAAGAGTCGATTCTGCTCGCCGGCCCGGCGCGCGATCAAGCAGTGCAGCTCTGCGATCCGGCCGGCCGTCATCTCCGCCGCACGACGAACCTTTTCCTCGCGCTCCGTATTCTGTCGAATCAGATGATTCAGCGACTTGATGTTGGCGGAGGTCGCCGCAACCGCCTTGCGCGTCGGGATCAGAAAATTCCGCGCGTAGCCATCCGCTACGTCAACCTGATCACCAGCAGAACCCACCTTTTCCACTTGTTCCAACAGAACGATTTTCATCAGTGCGTGACCTCCTCCGTACTGCCTCACCTGTCGCGCTCTACGCGTCAGGGGGTTTCGGAAGCGAATGCCGGCGAAAAACGACCCAGATATCGAACAGCCCGACCAACGTAACGAGAAGCAACAGCAGGGGCTGAAGAAACAACAGCGCAACACCTAAAAACCCGACGAACGGCGACAGTCTCAGCCGGCGAATCCAGAACGTGGCAATCGCCAGACCCTGCAGAAAATAGACCGTCATCATGACGAGCAGCCCGTTGAAACCGATCTCCCTCGCAATCGGCAGGCCACTCAGCAGTAGGGCGGCAGATCCGATGAACACCCACACCAACCAGTCCGGAACGCTCCAGGTAAATACCGGAGTCAGGCCTCCGGACACCGCGACAGGGGACGATCCCTTCTTTGCCAGGTAGAAGTTCGCTGAGGTGCTGAGCAGCGCCGCCGCCATGAAGAGGCCGGGCGCTGTTGTGAGCAGAAGCCTTCGCATCTCCTCGCCCGATCCCACCAGCGGGCCAACCTCGTCCGGAGAAACGCCCATCTTGGCGTACAGCTCCATCGCGTCTCGTACGGCGATGTCGAGCCGATGCGTCAGAAAATCCAGTATCGATCCGCCTGCGCCCCACGCCAGGATGAACAGACCGACCAGAGCGCCCCCAACGACGGCCAGACTTCCTACGGCGACCGATATCTCAGGGGCCCACTGGCGGCGGATAGCCTCCGCCAGCACCATCGCAGGCAGGCCGAATTGAATATAGAAGAACCAGGCATGTCCGAGACCCAAGAGGCCGCCGACACCGATCCCTACAGCACATACTCCGAGCAGGGCAACAACTCGGCCACCTCTCAAGGATAGGAGAATAAGCGGCAGGGGGGTCAGCAGGCTGAAAAAGCTCCCGGCAACCGGGATCATCCCGCCGACCAGCGCGAGCATGAGAGACGCGAGACAAAGGGCGGCGCCTTGCACAAACCTCCCGACCGATCCCTCTTTCATCGAACGTGTTTCGTCAACCCCACCGCAACGATCTGCCGAGTCCTCCCGCTCAGAGCAGATCGGCGGCGAAGGGAAGCAATGCGATGCTGCGAGCCCTCTTGATGGCTCCGCCCAACTGCCGCTGATGGCCGGCGCAGTTCCCGGAAATCCGCCGCGGAATAATCTTCCCTCGATCAGTAATAAAGTTTCTGAGCCGCTTCGCGTCCTTGAAATCGACCGTCTCAACCTTATCGACACACCACTTACATACCTTCTGCCGCCGAAAACTTCGTCGCTTTTTCAGCATTCGTCATCACCCCCCTGAGCATCATCGCGTGGTTCGACAGGACTCACCACGGGTTTCAGAATGGCACCTCCTCCTCACCGGATCGAGGCGGCTCCTCCTCGGAGCCTCCCGCATCCTTTCGTCCACCGACAAATTGCACCCGCTCTGCAACAACCTCATATTTACTTCGCTTCTGGCCGTCCGGCGTTTCCCATGACCGTTGTTGGAGCCGACCCTCAACCAGCGCCTGACGCCCTTTGCTCAGAAACTCGGCACAGGTCTGCGCTTGCTTATCCCACACAACGACCGTAATGAAACAGACCTCTTCTCGCCGGTCACCGCCTTTGGTCGTAAAAGACCGGTTGACCGCAAGATCAAAGTTACACACGGTCATACCGGCCGGCGTATGCCGAAGTTCCGGGTCTCGTGTTAGGTTGCCCAGCAAAATCACCTTATTGAAGCTCACCATCTTCCATCTCCTGGGTAGCGGTGACGGTACTACCCTCGAGTGTGGCGTGCGACTTCGCCTTAAATCGTCCTCTCCTGGGCTCCTCAGCCCTGACAACCGCCCCTTTCAGGATGACCTCCGTGATCCGAAAATGCCGATCGAGATCGGCCACCACTCCGCCAGGGCCGTCCACCTTCATCAGAATATACTGACCTTCCCGTCGCTTTTTTACCTCGTAGGCCAGTCGCTTTTTTCCCCACTTCTGGATCTCCAGCATCTGTCCGCCCTTCTTGGTAACGACCTCGCGAACGCCGCCGATCTCCGTATCAACACTCTCCTCCGTGAGGGCCGGGTCCAAAATGATAATGACCTCATAGTGACTCACTCTCTTCACCTCCTCCAGATTACGCCATGCGAGTCTGACGGGCACCTCGGACGTTGTATCGGTTCATCGCCGTCCCGAGACCTTCCTGCAGCACCGCCTCCACAGCATCGGCAGCCCGTTGTATCGCCGCCTCCATCACGCCGCCATCACATTCCTCAAAAGGCCCCAGCACGTGTGTGACCGCATCCTGCCCATCTTGAGGCCGTCCGATCCCCACCTTCACTCGCAGAAAGTCAGAGCTGCCTATTGCCTCGATGACGGAACGGATACCCCTGTGCCCCCCGTGACCGCCGCTCACCCTGATTCGTAACTGAGAGGGAGGCAGATCCAGGTCGTCATGGACCACAATAATCCGACCAGGATCAAGGCGTAACGCCTGTTGCCATCTGGAGACACTGAAGCCGCTTTCGTTCATGAAGGTCAAAGGTTTAACCAATAGAACCTGGGCTCCGTGAATGGAACCCCTCGCGAAAAGCGAACGATATCGGCAACGCGTGAGGGCTACGCCGGCCCGGTCGGCCAACGTATCCACAACCCGAAAGCCAACATTGTGCCGACTGACCTCATACTCCGGACCGGGATTGCCCAAGCCCACTACGATCCACAACAAGGTACCCCACAACACGGTCCATCCGCCTTCCTACTTACCTTCTTTAACCTCTTTCGCCTCCTTCTTACCAACCACCTCCGGCTCAGTCGGTTTCTCCTCGGCTACAGCCGCAGTCCCTTCCGCCGCTACCCGCTGAACCAGCACCGTCACCACAGGCCTGGCGGGGTCCTCAAGCACCCTGATGTCCTCCCCTACGGTCAGTTCACGGACGTGAATAGCGTGGCCCAGATCAAGGTGGCTGATATCCACCTGGATGTGGCTGGGAATCGCACCGGGCAGGCACTCGACGCTGACCTCGCGCAGATGCTGTTCCAAAAGGCCTCCCTTCAGTTTGACGCCGACAGCCTCCCCCACCAATCTGACCGGAATCTGAACCTTGATCTTCCGCTGCATGGACACCTCGAGGAAATCGGCGTGCAACGGTCCTCCTCGCACAGGGTCTCGCTGTAACGCTTTCAGGATGACCGTCCTCGATTGCTCGCTCTCTCCATCCAGGGCGAGAGAGATCAGGACGTTCTCACCCGCTCCGGACCCCAGGAGCTTCATCATTTCAAGGGGATTGATTGTGACCGCTGTGGGCCCGGATATACCGCCATACACAACAGCCGGAATCAGTCGCTGCCGCCGAAGCTTTTTTGCGGCCCCTTTGCCGACCTGCATCCGAACTTGCCCTTTCAGTATCAATTCTTCCATCACACCCTCCTTCTCACGAGGCACAGGCGAGATTCCTCCTCGTATCTATGCGCCCGATCTATCCTCCCCACCGTCAGACAAAAAGGCGACTGACGGATTCCTCTTTATGGATCCGACTGATAGCCTCCCCCAGCAGCGGCGCCACCGAGAGGACGGTCAGCTTTTTTGACTGATGACCCTCGGGAAGGGGGATGGTATTCGTGACGATCACCTCTTCGAGGGCTGATCCATCGATCCGCTCCATCGCCGGACCAGAGAGAACCGGATGTGTACAACTTGCAAAGATTCGCTTGGCTCCCTTTTCAAGGAGCGCCGGAACCGCCTGCGTAAGGGTTCCCGCCGTATCGATCATGTCGTCCACGATGATCACGTCCCGCCCCTCGACGTCTCCGACAATATGCATCACCTTCGCCTCATTGGGACCCGTCCGACGCTTATCGATGAATGCCAGCGGACTACCCAGGCGTTTGGCGAATGCGCGGGCTCGTTCCACGCCGCCCGCATCCGGAGAGACAACCACCGCATCCCCCAGTCGGCGCTCCTCGAAAAACCGCAAGAGAACCGGAGCGGCATACAGGTGATCGACTGGGGTCGTAAAGAAACCCTGAATCTGTCCGGCGTGAAGATCCATGGTCAAGACCCGATGTACCCCAGCCGCTGTAAGCAGGTCAGCCACCAGTTTCGCGGTAATAGGCACGCGAGGCTGGACCTTTCGATCCTGCCGCCCGTAGCCGTAGTACGGCATGACGGCTGTAATCCGCCTGGCCGACGCACGCTTTAAGGCATCGATCACCACCAACAGCTCCATCAGGTTCTCGTTGACAGGTCGGCAGGTGGGCTGGATCACGAAGACGTCCGCGCCCCTGACATTCTCGAAAATCTGGACCAGGATCTCATCGTCAGCGAAGCGCGTGACCTCGGCGTCGCCAAGGGGGATGTCAAGATAGTCCGCGATCTCTTGCGACAAGGCCCGATTAGCATTCCCGGAAAAAAGGATCAACCGATCAGCCATCAGACACTCTCCGAATACCGCATCGTTCCTCCTGCCCCTCTGTGCTCGACCGCGGCCTGCCGCCCCTTGCTGGCTGGGGGGCGAGGACTCGAACCTCGATGTGCAGATCCAAAGTCTGCCGGATTACCCTTATCCGACCCCCCAAATGGGGGCGCAACGCCACTTCGCCCCTACTGACCGGTCGTGAGCAGAGGGTTCCTCTCCAAGGTGCGGCAGGCGACCGCCGCAATTCCGTTCTCGACCAAACTTAACGCAACCCGCTTGGCCGTCTCAGCCTCTCGCATGATCCCAAATACGGTCGGCCCGCTCCCGCTGACCAGGACCGGGCTTGCACCCAACAGCAACAGCCGCTGCTTGAGGTTGGCGACCGACGGATAGGCCTCAAGCACCACGTCCTCCAGCCGGTTGAAACAGTGCGACAGCGCCGCCTCCTCCTGGCCAGACTCAACCAAACCACGCATTGTAAACCCGGCCTTCTCAGATGTCAACGGCAATCTCAAGCGACGGTAGACCGAAGCTGTAGCGATTTCTATCCCGGGATTGGCGATCACGAGCCACTGCGGTGTCAGCGCAGCCAGCTCTTCTACCCGCTCTCCGCGACCCCTTATAAAGGCGGCCCCACGACAAAAAAAAAGGGGAACATCCGAACCCAACTCAGACCCGAGGTCTATCAGCTCCTCGCGAGGCCACCCGAGATCGTACAACAGGTTCAGCCCCCATAAAGTCGTCGCCGCGTTGCTCGATCCCCCTCCCATCCCTCCGGCAATAGGGATATGTTTCTCGATCCGGATGCTCACGCCGCCGTGTACGCCGCTGTGTCGCAGCAGCAGATCGGCCGCCCGGTAACACAAATTATCGGACCCGCATGGAACCTTGGGATCTTGGGACCAGATGGTGATCCCGCTCGTGCGCCGTTCCAAGACGATGGTATCGCACAGTTCGGTCAGCGCCACGATCGAGCAGATTTCATGGTATCCGTCGTCGCGACGTCCAAGGACCTCCAGAAAGAGATTAACCTTGGAGGGAGAAGTCAGCGTGACCTGCTTCATGTCTCAAGGCAACCCGAACAATGGGGTCACGCCTGCGTCGAGATTCATCACCTGCGCTCCCTGGGACGGCTGCGGGATGTGAAAGAGCTCACGAGGCAACTCGGGATTCAGCGTGTAGGATCGGTACGACACCTCTACCGCCGTCCGCCCCGCGGGCTCTTCCAGAACGAGCGTATGCGATCCGTGGGCCGCAGGCGTGTACCGAAACCTCAGGCGAAGCGATGTCCGATCGTACAACTCCCCCCTCAGCAGGCTCAGATCGCCGTCGGATAACCAGAGACGCTGTGTGAATGGCGATTCCTGCGCTCGCAGCACATACGCGCCATCGTGATCCGGGCCATACAGTTCCGCCTTTTCGAGTTGAATCGCAAGGGGCGGTAAGCCAAGCAGCAACCGCACCAGATGGGCCGGCGCTATGCGGAATCCCGTAACCCTGGCGACGTTCTCGGGCGTCGCACTTCCTTCGACGAATAGATTCTGCAGCAGCGCATGCGCGACCAGCCGACGTCCGTCGCTTACAATGACCAGTGACGTAAATCCACCCCAACCGATGCTCTCCAATCGAATCAGATCGGGCCGCTCGATGGCGACCACCTCTTGACGATGCTCCAGCGTTCCCGCGCGCCGCACCGTCAGGTCAAGGACAGCCTGTAAGCCTGTCACCGTGGTCTCGCGCTCCTGTAAGGATCGGAAAATCTCCTGTCCGACCTGGCGCGACGGGCGCACGAGGTCCTTGTCCTCCGGGGCGAGATTAAAACCATAGCTGCACCCACTCAGTGCTATCCCTGTTATAAGCGCCAAGAGTCGCAGCGACGGGCGACCGGTCATCCACCCCCCCGAGAGAGGACGTCCCTGGCCTTTCTGAGTTTGTGCTGTACTGCCTCGTTCGCGCTATCAATGGCAAGGGATCGTTCCCACTCCCTGATCGCCTCCGGGACCATCTGCTTTCTGAAGTACACATCGCCGAGGTGTTCAAAGATCGTGGGATCCTCTTTCTTGGAGAGTTCTACGGCGCGTTTCAGTTCTACCAGGGCCTCATCCACCATCCCTTTCTTGTAGTAGGCCCAGCCCAGGCTGTCTACAAACGCCCCGTTATCGGGCTGAAGCTCCAGCGCCTTCTTGACCAGGGCCACCGACTCATCGAGCTTGATCCCCTCATCGGCAAACATGTAGCCCAGATAATTGTACGCATCAGCATACTTCGGATCGACCGCCAGAAGCCGGCGAAAGATCGTTTCGGCCTTGTCGATTTGGCGACTCCGCTCAAAGGCTGAGCCGAGTTGATAGAGGTAGGCGGCATTGCTCGGTTCCAGGCCGAGCGCACGCTCAAGTTGCGCGATAGCCTGCGGATAGCTTTTTTGCTGGAAATAGATCAGACCCAACAGATACGGAATGACGCCCTCGTTCGGCCTCAGGGATCCCGCTATAGAAAGCAGGTCGCCGGCCTCGACATACCGTTCCTTCTGGCTGAGGATGTACCCGCGATGGAAGAGCGCGTCCGGGTAACGTGGACTGTCCTTGGGAATCTGCGCCAGCTCGTCGAGGGCCTCATCGTGGCGCTTCTCATCCTCAAGGGTCAGGCCCAGATAGTACCGGACCTCATGGTTATCCGGTTCCTGTCGGAGGATATCCCGAAAGGCCCCGATGGCCTCGCCATATACCCGCTTTTCATAGTAAATGAATCCAATCCGCAGTTTGAATAAGCTGTTGTTCGGCTCTTGATCAAGCAGCCGTCGATACTCGATAAGGGCGGCGTCCAGGTCTTTCTGCCTCAAGAGCAACTGGGCCAAGCGCTCCCGAAGCTCGCCGTTCCTGGGATCGTCAACGAGCGCGCGCTGATACATCGCCCTGGCCTCATCCAATTTCCCCTGCGCCTCGAGGCTCACCCCAAGCGCCGCCAACGCGGGATCAAACGATGAGTCGCGTTCCAGGATCTCTCGAAAGACCTGGCTTGCCTGCTCCGGCTGCGCCTCCTCCAGGTAGAGCCGACCCAGATTGTAGCGGATCACCAGCGAGCCCGGATCGACGTCCAGCGCTCGCCGGTACACTGCGATCGCCTCCTGCGCTCTCTTGGCCTCCCTATAAAGGGCCGCGAGCTGCAGGTACGTCTCGGTCCGGCCGGGGTCCAGGTCGACCGCATTACGGAGATATCGTTCGGCAACCGGCAGGTTGTGCAGACCCTGATAGACGGCGGCCAACAGCAGGTGAGCGTGAAGGTTTTTCGAATCCAGGGCAAGCGTATCCTCGCCCGCATTAATCGCGCCTCGAACGTCGCCCCGCTTCATATACAGAGAGGCCAGGTGACTGTGCATGACGACAGATTGAGGGTCAACCTGTAGTGCCGCCTTTTGCCACGTGATCGCGGCGTGATGATCTCCGGATTGCTCTGCCAGCAGACTTCTCATAAATCGGTAGTAGGCCTCGGTCTTGTCTGTTGCCTTCTCGGCCGCTTCGGTCACAGAAGCGCCGGCACCGACGGGTACCCCACGCCTTATTACAGACTCACGCCCAACCGTCTGCGCGGTCACGCACCCTTGCGCGAACACGGCCAGCCCCATCAATCCATACAGATAGTATCGAACTCGTCCTGCTCTACTCATTTCACACTCATTCAGCTCTTCACGCACTCCCGCACGGTCCGGCGACTATGACCGCTCCGATACGGCCGCTCTGAGCCTAGCAGGTCTATAGGTTGGAGTCAACGCCGAACAGCTCGGGCGAGGTGGCGTGCGCGCGCAGTCACCGATGACGGCCAGCAACGGTTCCCGGCCCTCCTCAGACTTTGCGGAAAACGGGATGATCGATCGAGGATCGCTCAAGCCCAAGGCCTGGGCGACACCGCAGATCTGTGCCTGTCGGGCTGTTCGCCGAAGCTTATCGATCTTGGTCAGCACAGGAATCCAATCGAGAGACAGTTCATCCAGCAACCGCTTCATCTGCAGGTCTCTCTCGGTGACTCCTTGTCGCGCATCAAGCAGCACCACGACAACCCTGAGGTTGCGACTGACAGCAAGGTATCCCTCGACCAACGGTCCCCACGCTCGTCGAATCGACTCTGGCGCCTTTGCGTAGCCGTAGCCCGGAAGATCAACCAGATAGAAATCCCGGTTTATCAGAAAAAAATTGAGAAGCTGGGTTCGACCCGGCACGGCGCTGACGCGAGCAAGGCCCCGCCGCCGCAGCAGACAGTTGATCAACGAGGACTTGCCGACATTGGAGCGGCCGACGACCGCAATCTCCGCGCGTGGTTCACGCGGGAGTTGGGCAAGCGACGAGACGCTTGTCACGAACTCTGCAGAAAGGATTTTCACGGTACTAATATACCACAGCTTGGGGGCAGGGCCCCTACTTTACGCCCTCCGCCAAAAGCGGACATTTCACATGCTACCAACACTTCATCTGTTTTCGACTTGACAGCGTGGCGAGTGTCGATCTAGCATGACCTCCTGAAGAATTCCAGACTCCTGGGCATAGCAAGCACCGTCACCCTCCTCAACAGGATCGAGACCGGCAAGAGAAGCCGACAGCACGAAGGGCGCGGCTGGTGAAGCGACCTTCGGACCTGAATCAACGAGCGGAACCTCGTGGGGTCATGCGTAATGCTCTTCTGACAGTTGGGCTCGTTGTAGCCTTCGTCCTGTTCGGGGCGACGCCGAGTCCGGCGCAGCTCGCCTCGATTGTTTTTCCGGACACCGTCGCTGGATCAACCGCGACGGTCACGTGCCCTTCGAGTAGTGTCGGCGTCTGCTTCGGCGCCAACTGCGCGGCCTCCGGCACCATTCAAAGCGTCACTGGCCCAGGTTCCCCGTTCAGCATCAGCCAGTTCAACCTCCTGACCGGCACGCAATTCTTCAACGGCGACTGCACCGCCAATCCGGTGACCCTCCCGGTCACGGTGGGCCCTGGCCAGATCTTCGCCTTTCAGGCGACGTTCTCCCCCTCAGCGGCGGGCTCCTTTACGGACAGCCTGACCCTCTCCACCTCGGGCGGCCCCGCAACGGTCTCCCTCTCGGGTCGCGGGCTCGCCAAGCCCGTCAGTTCCACGCGCGGCCTCATCAGCATCCAGACCAACAAGGACGCTTACGTGCCCGGTGATCTCTTCGAGTTGAGCTACCACCTCACCCCCGGGAGCTCCCAGAGCACAGTCGACCTCTACCTGGCGATCCAAATGCCGGGTAGCCCGCTGCTGTTCTTCACGGATCAGGGGGGCCTCGTGCAAACGATCACGCCCTTCCGGCGTAACGTCACGCCTGTCGACGAGACCCAGACCCCCATCTCCCTCTTCATTCCGACCGACCTCCCATTTGGGACCTACACCTGTTACATGGCGCTCGGGAATCCCGGGATGACGCCAGACCTCAGCAATCTCAAGGCGAGCATTGCCTCCACCATTGCCCAGATCGATGTGACCTATGGCGCGCTCTCGCCGGTCCAGCAATCCATCCTGCAGTCGCGCGGCGGGAACCCAGACCTCCTCGCAGTCATCTGGCTGCCGGATTCCCATCAGAACCGCGCCTCGTGGTCTTACTTCTCCGGGAATCCCGTCCGCTTCACGTTCCTGAATGGCCACATCGAGACCCAGCAAGCGCTCTCGAACACTCCGGGAACTCAGGGGCCGCATATCGAACCGAGCCAGCTCACTCCCCAGACCACGCTAAACTCACTGATGGCGACCTTCGGGCAGCCGGCGAGTATCGGCCCCAACGCGGATGACCCCGACTTCACGGAGGTCCACTACGCCTCAGGGCTCGACGTCACCCTCTTGAACGGACACCTCTCGTCCGCTACCACGTCGCTGCCATGAGCGTCCTCAGTCGCTCTCCTCACTGCTCAGATCGCGCCGAGGGCTTCATTACCCTGGGAGCGGGGATTCTCACCGGCCTGGCGCTGCTGGCCTCGTTCCTCGCCTTCCGTTTCGGCATGCCCTTTGTCGATGGGGCTACGCGCGCGGAGCTGAAAACCTGTATTACCGACGTGAAAGCCGCGCTGGACAACCTGCGCGAGGAACAGTCGACCAACGTGGACGGCGGAACCAAGGAGTTGGGGTGGGACGACCAGCGGGTCCAGATCATCGAGCGCTGCCGGGCGCTCCTCGCCCGCGTCGCCAACGACCTCCGCGCGAATGGCACCACCGGCTTCACGAACAAGGGGCGAGAGCTGACCAACCTGATCCCCGAGACCATCGACGGGTTCACCGTTAGCAACACGTGCTCTCTTGAGGATCCCCCGGTCGGAACCGCAGGGCTTCCGTACACCGCCACCATCCGCGCTCACCTGCCCTTCGGGGGCTCGAGCGTGACCACCGGCCTTAACATGACCGGCGCCGTCTCGGCGACGGCCGATTTGCGCCAAGGAGGCGAGCCCTTCAGCTGGTTCGGGCGTTTTAACCTCACCGGCAACGATACGCGGAACGCCAGCGGCCTGAGCAGCTCCATCAATGCCCTCGGTTCCGCTGATGTCCTCGACCGCAACGGTAACCCCTTCGTACCTATCTCGGGGATTCCGTGTCCCGGCGGGTCCACCATCCAGCCTGGAAGCGGCGCCTGCAAGATCGCCTGCAGCGCCTCCAAATCCTTCACCTGGAAAACTCCTCCCATCCCCGACATCCGCGCCTTTGTCGTCGCCCCGACGACGATCGACCTCGCTAACCCGCCCCCCTTTATCACCCTCGCGTGGAACGTCCATGACGCAGTCTCGGTCAGCATCGACCAGGATATCGGCCCGCAGGCAGTCAACAATGGGCGGTCTTCCGGATTCTGGCTGGAGTTCCCCCCGATCCAGGATACGACCTATACGCTCACAGCGACCGGGGTCCTCCAGAACATGAGTGTCAGCCGCACCGTCAAGGTCGTCAAGACGGCCAAGTGTAGCGAGGTTCAGAACGCAGGCGGCGATGCGCCCGATACTCGTCTCATTGATCTCGGCAAGCCCGGCGGAACCTTCCAATTCGACTACGAAACCTTCGTCCAGGAAGACCAGATCATCGTGAGCTACGAGGGGAAGCCCATTTTCAACAGCGGCTGCGTGGGCACCGATGGGATGAAGACCGTCGGCCTGTCGTACGCCGGCACCTCCACGCAGATCTCTGTCCAGGTGAATCCCAACTGCAAGGGTGGGACGGGAACGGCGTGGCAGTATACGGTGCACTGCCCCCTATGATGACCTTGACGCGACACCTGTTCTCGTGAAGTCCTATTCTCACCCCAGCCAGTTAGCCCGAGCGCTCAGTTGTCATCGAAGGGTCGAATCGACCATTATGGCTTTTCCCTTGACCCGCCCACATCCCCGTGCTACTCATCGAGCGGCGTGAAGACCTTTGCGTTGGACCTCCAAGTGCTCAGGTAGGGCAATGACTCGGATCGCAGTGTTGCCGGGAGATGGCGTGGGACCGGAGATCGTCCGGGAGGCCGTGAAGGTCTTACGGCGGATTGGCGTTCTCTTCGACATCCCTCTGACGTTCGAAGAGGGGGTCGTCGGAGGGGCGGCTATCGACCAATGCGGCACCCCGCTCCCACCGGAGACCTGGAGCCTGTGCCGCGCCGCCGATGCAATCCTCTTCGGCGCGGTCGGTGGCCCCAAGTGGGACAGTCTGCCGGTCGATTGCCGGCCGGAGCGGGGCTTGCTCCGACTCCGCAAGGAGTTGGGGCTGTACGCGAACCTCAGACCGGTGAAGCTGTTCGCCCCCCTTGTGGACACATCGCCCCTGAAGCGTGAGATCATCGAGGGGGTCGATCTGCTCGTCCTTAGGGAACTGACCGGCGGCCTCTACTTCGGCGAACCGAAGGGGATAGGTCCGGCCCCGGACGGCAAAGGGGAGCAAGGTATCGATACGCTGAGCTACACCACCCATGAGATCGAGCGGATCGCCAGGATCGGATTTCAGATCGCCGCGCAGCGTCGGAAGCGACTGACGTCCGTCGATAAGGTCAATGTGCTGGCCAGCTCCCAGCTCTGGCGTCGCGTGGTCGCCGAGACGGCCAGGGAGTTCCCGGATATCGAGCTGGACCACATGCTGGTGGACAACTGTGCGATGCAACTCATCCGCGATCCTCGACGCTTCGACGTCGTACTGACCGAAAATACCTTCGGAGATATTCTGAGCGACGAGGCCGCCATGATCGTCGGCTCTATCGGCATGCTTCCATCAGCCAGCCTGGGAGATGGACCCGGCCTGTACGAACCGATCCATGGCTCCGCCCCCGACATCGCGGGCCAGGACAAGGCGAACCCTCTCGCCACTATCCTGTCCGCCGCAATGCTCCTGCGTCATACGCTCCACCGCGAGCCGGCCGCGGCCGCCGTTGAAGCCGCAGTAAGCCGGGTGCTCGAAGCCTGGTATCGAACCCCCGATATCCGGCAACCGGGACCCACGACACTCGTTGGTACGGCGCAAATGGGCGACCTTGTGATCGAGCGTATTGTGAAGGATTGTGAAAAGTAGAGCTAACGCAGATGAAGAACCACCTTCAGGGTACTGCCTCATACGCAGGGGTCGCATCCATGGGCATGAAAGTGTGCGGTGAGATCATACCACTCACTGGCTCGTCATTGCGAGCGACCAACGGGAGCGCGGCAATCTCACTGTCGTTGTCCTGAAGGACTGGACTGTGAGATTGCTTCGGCTGTGCCTCACAATGACGTGGTGGATTCAGAGCGATGACGATCGGATGCGACGGCGGATGAGATACCACACGATAAAGATGTTGATCGCGAGCGCAACCGAATACGTGAGGCGGAGCGACCAAGCTACTTCGTACAGTTCAACAGGAATAAAGAGCCCCGTGGCGCCGATCGTCAGCCAGTCGGCCCATACCCGCCCCAGGTGAAGTCCCCAGGCCATGGTCAGCAGAAGAGTTGAGTAGAGGAGGGTCACAAACCCTATGACAATGATCTGCTTCGGAGAGATGCCGGTGAGCCATTCGAGTAACCGCAGAAGATAATGGTTATCCGAATCGACACCCCACGAATCCGCCAGTTCCTCCGCCAGAACGGCAATGTCACGATTGACCAGGGCAAAAACACCAAGGCCGATCAGTAAGAATAGAACCCCGCCAAGGGCCTTGAGGGCAATGATCGTCCGTAAGGCTCCATCTTTGGAGACGGTCGGCTCTGACAGAATGCTGTGGAGAACCTTACACACTCTCCCTCCCCTACTTGATCTGGCCCAGCCGCTCCTTCGCCCATCTCGCCTCCTGCGACTTTGGGAACTGCTTAAGCAGACGATCGAGTGCCGTTCGCCCTCTGGACTTGTCCCCCATCTCGAGGTACGCAAACCCCTGCTTGAGCAGAGCGCTCGCCGCCTTTGGATGATCCGGATGCTGCTTCACGAGCAGCGCAAACTCCGTCACCGCCTGGTCGTAGTGCCTCTGGCTGTAATACGACTCGCCGAGCCAGTACCGGGCATTCGGCAGGAGGCTGGAGTTGGGATAAAGCTCAATCTGACTCCGGAAGCCGCTGATCGCTAATTCGTAATCGCCTTTCGCATAGTCGTTCAAAGCATTCCTGTACAGCTCGCCGGCGTTCTCCGTCCTGACCGCCGGCTTCGCAGCCGGAATCGGGTGCGGAGGCGACTCGGTCGTCTGTACGCCGGGTGGAGAGGGCGCAACCGATTGAGTCGGAGCCGTGGCAGTCGGCGCAGACGGAACCGGAGGGAGCGCCGTGATCGGGGTCACCGCTGGGGACGGGACCCGCGTTTCGGTGTGAGCCGATCCGGCAACGCCGGTGGTCGGCTTTCCCTTCGTCGTTTTTCTGGCTTCGGCCAGGGCGAGTTGCGCGGTTGCGTTGACCTGCTCAATCGCCGTGTTTGTCTGACGGGCCATTTGTTGGAGGGCTGCCGTCACTTGCTGCGCGGTCTGCTGAGAGGCAGCCGCCGCCTGCCTGGCTACGGCTGTCGCCTCCTGCGCAGCGCCGGCGGCCTGGCTGATCTGCTGGTCGGACCCATTCAGTCGCTGCCCGATCTGATCGAGACGACGCCCAAACTCATCAACGCGCCTGTTCGCCTCCGTGATGCCGTGGCCCATCCCTTCGGTTTGTCCCTGAGCCAGCCGTACTCCCGTTGTCAACTCATCCAGCTTCACGCTGAGCGCAGCCTGGGACTGGAGGAATGCCTGTCGTTCCTGGGCTGTCTTTGCCGATTGGCTCTTGAGATCCAAGTCCGACTTCCTCAGCTTTTCTTCCAGGGCTGCCAGGGCGCGGTCGCTCTTTTCCAGACGTTCCTCAACCTTCCTGATTCGTTCCTCGGCAAGTGCTCTGGTCCCTTCGCCGGTCCTGGCGACGGCTGCTACCTCGCCCCTCATGACGTCCACATCCCGCTGAACCATGCGCAAGGGCAAATCCCCCTCGCACCCCATAGTCAATAGGCTACATGCCAGCATAGCCGCCAGTGGAACATGAGGCCTCATTCTCTTTCTCTCTGCTCAGGAATCTCAGGAATCGGTCACACCGCACATGCTGTTATTTCGCAGCGGGGACAAAATGGGCCCGTCGATTCCACTTCCAGGCCGACTCGTCGTGCCCTGAAGCAAATGGGCGCTCCTTCCCAAAACTGATGGTGCCGATCCGGTTCGCCGCGATCCCGGCAGCCACCAGGTAATCGCGCGTCGCCCTGGCTCGCCGCTCGCCAAGCGCAAGGTTGTACTCGCTGGAACCGCGCTCGTCACAATGGCCTTCAATCGTGACCTTGGCCGCAGAGTGTTTTCTGAACCATTCGACATTCTCATTCAACAGCTTCCTAGAATCCTCTCGAATGGCGGATTGATCGAAATCGAAGTAGATATCCTTCATTTCTATCGCCTGCACCGCTGCCGCCGCCTCCCGTCCGACCTCCGCCTCAGCGATCTTGGCCTCCGGAACCGCGCCGGCCTCCGGAGTCGACTTGGCTTCCGGCGACGGGGCCGTGACCTCTGTGGGGGACTTCTCTTCCGGGGCGGCAACTTTTGGCGCCGGCGCGCCGACCTCGCCCTGCGGCGCCATCGGCTTCGGAACGGTCTCTACAACCTCCGGCCTCTTCGGGCAACCTGTCAGAAACAACGTCACAAGCACCAGTGTGATAGTAGAGCCGACCCAGGTTCGCTGCACCCATTTCATCTTGAAGTCCTCCTCTTGTTTTCTTCGATGATGTCCTCTACGCGATCCCGCCAATTCTTCTGGCGCACCTTCACGATGTCCTTTCAAGACAACAGCCTGTCCTCGCCTACGGCGACCAGTCGGCGAGGTAATTTTCCGCTCCATTCTTGGTTAATTGACGCTGATTCGATCCGTCGGCCTTCATCACGTACAGATGCCGATGACCGTTCCGCGTCGAGGTGAAGAGAAGATGCCGACCGTCAGCCGACCACGACGGCTCCTCGTTATTGCGCGAGTTCGACGTCAACTGCGTCAATCCCGTACCATCGGGATTGACCAGGAAGATATCGAAGCTCCCGTTTGGTCTGCCCACGAAGGCGATCTTGTCCCCGCGCGGAGACCATCGAGGCGACACGCTATAGTTGCCGACCCCGAAGGTCAGGCGACGGATATTGGTCCCTTCGATATCCATCAGGTAGACCTGTGGTGTGCCGCCACGATCCGAATTAAACACGATCTGCCGCCCGTTGGGAGCGAACGACGGGGAGATGTCGATATGCGGCCCCTGCGTCAGTTGACGGAGACCGGTCGCATCCGGCCGGATGAGAAAGAGGTTGGTGCCCGTCCCGCTACTCATCGAGAAGACCAGCCATTTCCCATCCGGAGACCACGCCGGGGCCACATTGAGTCCGGGGTTGGATGAGATCTTCTGGCGACGTCCGGTCTCCAAATCGAGCACGAAGAGGTCGGGATTGTGATCGCGATAGGAGGTATAGGCGATCTTCTTGCCGTCTGGAGACCACCGCGGGGAGAGATTGATCGAATGATTGCCGGTAATCAGGAGCGGATTATAAGCGTCATAATCCATGACATAGATCTCTTTGGCGCCATTGACGGAGGAGACATAGGCGATCTTGGATGAGGCGATCCCCTTTTCTCCCGTCAGCCGAAAGACGATCTCGTCTGCCAGGCGATGTACCATTGCCCGCAAGGTCCTGGAATCTCCTGCGTACCGCTTACCGGACAGCATCTCGCCATTCGTGACCTCAAAGAGCTGACCCTCTACGACAAGCTCGTCGCCCCGTGACGAGAGTTTTCCGACGACGACGGCCTGAACTTTCAAAGAGTTCAGTGCCGGCAGTAACCCCTTTTCCTGTCCAAACTCGACCTGGGCGGCCTCGACCGGGAGGAACGACGGATCAATCACATCGAAGATCCCCGTGTTTTTCAGATCATCGGTCAGGATCGCGCCCGC
>JACPQW010000132.1 GCA_016190285.1 Candidatus Methylomirabilis oxygeniifera | reverse complement strand
CCACGAAGAAGTTCGAGTTCGTCGGGTTTTGGGGCGCGTTTCATGGTAAGACAGGCGGGGTCCTGGGGCTGCTGGGGGATGATTTTAAGAAGCAGTTGGGACCGTTCGTACCCGGCCTCTACAGCGCCCCATACGCCAACTGCTATCGCTGTCCCTTGAAGCTTCGCTATCCCGATTGCGGTCTTGCCTGTGCGGACTTCTTGCGCGAGGTGATCCGCTATCAGACCCAGGGCGAGATCGCGGCGATCATCCTGGAGCCGATTCAGGGGACTGCCGGAAACGTCATTCCGCCCCCAGGATTCTTGAGCGCGGTGCAGGCGATTGCCAAGGAGTGCGGCGCCCTACTGATTGCTGATGAGATGCTGACGGGCTATGGCCGTACCGGTTCGATGTGGGGGTGCGATCACGAGCCGATTGTACCGGACGTGATGACGGTGGGAAAGGGAATGGGCGGTGGGTTTCCGGTCAGCGGGGTGATCTCGACACAAGAACTGATGGCGAACAAGCCCTTCAGCAACCCGAGCGGTAGCTCCTCAAGCTATGGAGGCAATCCACTCGCCGCAACAGCCGGACTGGCTGCCCTCGAGGTCATTCTGAAGGAACAGCTTGTCGCGAATGCGAAGCGCGTCGGCGCGATCATGATGAAGCAACTGGAAGCGATGAAGGAGAAATACCCGTTTATAGGCGATGTGCGGGGTCGAGGGCTGTTGCTTGGCATCGAACTGGTCAAGGACAGACAGACCAAGGAGCCGCTCCCGAAATCTGTCACCCAGACACTGTTTCAGAACTGCCTCAAACGAGGGCTGCTGGCCATGTGCTATTCTTACAACATCCGGATCAATCCGCCTCTCATCATCACTGAACAGCAGGCATTGGAAGGCCTGTCCATCCTCGATCAGGCCTTTGCCGAGCTGGAAAAGAAAGGGTATAGGGGATAGGGTAGAGGGGTACAGGGGTGAGATGAACCGCTGGTTATTCTCTACACCCTACACCCTAAACCCTAGACCCTGCTTTTAAGCATGTTGAGCGGCGCTATCATCGGCCTGGGCAATGTGGCGGTCAACGGGCATCTGCCGGGATGGGAAGGGTGCGAGCAAGCCCAGATTATTGCCGCCGCTGATGCGGCTGAATCCAGGCTCGCTCAGGGGCGATCGCGTCTTCCGGGGGCCAGGCTCTACACCGACGTGTCGGCGATGCTGGCTGCCGAAGTCGTCGACTTCGTCGATATCTGCACCCCCCCTGGGATGCACGCATCCCTGATACGACTGGCCTTGAGTCGAGGGCTGCATGTGCTGTGTGAAAAGCCGCTCGTGCTCACCCCGGACGAGCTGCGGCTGGTCAGTGATGCCCGGACGGAAAGCGGTCGTGTTCTCCATACGGTCCACAACTGGCGATACGCTCCGATTATCATGCAGGCTACGGCGCTGATCCGGCAAGGACAGATCGGGACCGTGCAGTATGTAAGCTGGCAGGTTCATCGATGCGAACCATCGGTTGCGGTGCAGTCGCCCTCGAGTCCCGTCGAAAGCGCGACTCCCGATCCTTCGAGGATGCTCAGAACAGACAACTGGCGGCTGGATCCGGCCATCGCCGGCGGCGGCATCCTGCTCGATCACGGCTACCACGCCCTCTATATCGTGTTAGATTGGCTTGGCGAGGAGCCTCAGACGATCACAGCGACGCTGGAAAAGCGTCGGCATCCGGAGTGGCCAGTTGAGGATACGGCCAATGTTCGATTGAGGTCGTCTACCGCCGAGATCGAAATTCTTTTGACATGGGCGTCTTCATCACGGAGCAATCGGGCCGTCATTGAAGGAACCTGTGGGACTATCCGGATAGAGGACGGCACCCTGGTGCTGAAACGCGAAGGGGGCGAGCAGAGTTGGACATTTGAGCAGCCGCTCTCGCAGGGTTCCCATCACCCGGAGTGGTTTCGCCAGGTGCGGGACGAATTTCTGCGGGAGATGTTGACAGATGAACGAGGCGGGGAGAACCTGACCATGGCGTCGCGCTGTGTGCAGCTTCTGCACCTCGCCAAGGAATCGGATCATCAAGGAGGCAAGGCGTTAGCTGTCAGCGGTCAGCTGAGAGCCGGTAGCTGATCGCTGAACGCTTTCTTTCGGATGGGCAAGCAGGCAGCCACAATTGTAATCGTTATTGCAAAGGGCTCGGGCGAGGTTGGTCCGGATACCGTGGTATTAGGGCTTCCGTTGCTTCGACGGATTGTGTTGGTGGCCTCTCGCGCCGGCTGTCAGGATATCCTGGTTGTGGATAATGGGTCATTCGAGTTCGGGAAGCTGCTGGAGGGAACGAAGGCGGTGCTACTGCCTCCAGCCAGGTTAGCCGGCCATCAACCCTCCGGTCGTATCCTGGTGCTGACCGCTCACCTCCTTCCCCACCCCTCGCTGCTGACGCATCTGACCGAGATGCCGTTACACGCTGAGGCGATCTGTGCTCCCACCAGCGGGATCGCTGCCGTTGAGACGACCGATCCCAGGACGCTGCTGTCGGTGATCGAGCGTGCGAATGACGACCTGTCCCTGTTCTCCGAACTGGAGCAGTCCTACCGAAGAGCGGGCGCCATCATGGATGACGGGCGCTGGGTCCGGGTCTCGAACCGAGCGGATCTTCCGCATGCCGAGCGGTGGCTCCTGCAGGGCCTGGTGAAAGATACGGAAGGCTTCATGTCGAGGCATGTCGAACGGAAGATCTCACTGGCGGTCACGCGGCGCCTCGTGGGCACTGATATCACCCCGAACCAGATGACCGCCGTGAGCGTGGCAATCGGTGTTATGGGAGCGCTGTTCTTCCTCTCATCTGCGCCTGCGTATCAACTGATCGGCGCGCTGCTGTTCCTCCTGCATTCGATCCTGGACGGCTGCGATGGGGAGATTGCCAGACTCAAATATCTGGAATCCCGCCTGGGCGGTCTCCTGGATTTTTGGGGGGATAATGTCGTACACTCGGCGATATTTGTGTGCATCGGTCTGGGATGGTGGATGGCCGACGGGGCGCTGTTACCCCTGCTGCTGGCCTGCTCGGCAACGGTGGGAGGTCTTCTGTCGGCTGGATTCGTCTACCGACAGACCATGCGGCACAAAACCGCCGAAGGGCCGCTTTTTACCTCCATCACTACTTCCGAAGCCCCGTCCCGTGTCTCTGTGCTTGCCGATGCCCTTGCGAGGCGGGATTTCATCTACCTCGTGGTCATCCTCTCGGCGTTTGGAAAGGTGTACTGGTTTCTCATTCTTGCGGCGATCGGGGCGCCGATCTTTTTCATGGTTGTATTGTGGAACTCATATAGGGAAGGGGTACAGGCATGAGCCAAAGGAGTTCATTCTATCCTGAATTGAAGCGAGACATTGCTTCTCCTCAGGGCAAGGTGGGCGTACTGATCCCAGGGTTGGGGGCGGTGGCCACCACGCTCATTGCAGGGGTCCACTTGATCAACAAGGGACTGTCTCAACCGTATGGCTCCCTCACGCAGATGCAGCGAATGCGCCTGGGCAAGCGGACCAGTCCTCGTTATGCGCCGATTAAGGAGGTCGTTCCCCTCGCCGACCTGAATAATCTGGTCTTCGCCGGCTGGGATATTTTTCCCGAGGACGCCTATCAGACCGCATGCCATGCCGGGGTTCTGCCCAGAGAGTTGCTGGACCAGGTCAAAGACCAACTGGAAGCGGTGAGACCATGGCCGGCAGTCTTTGATCAAGCCTATGTGCGAAGGCTCTCGGGGACGAACCTAAAGTCAGGCCTCAGTAAGAAGCACCTGGCAGACATGTTGATCGAAGATATCGAGGCATTCCGCCGAAGGGAGGAGACGCAGCGGGTCGTCATGATCTGGTGTGGATCAACAGAGGTCTTCATGCAGTCGGCTCCTGTACACGAGACCATTGAGGCCTTTGAGGCCGGCCTGAAGGCGAACGCTCCGGAAATCTCTTCGAGCATGATCTATGCCTATGCGGCCATCTCGGCCGGTGTGCCCTTTGCGAACGGTTCACCCAATCTGGCGGTAGACATCCCGGCGCTGGTCGAATTCGCTCATCAGCGCCACGTTCCGATCGCCGGAAAGGATTTCAAGACCGGTCAGACCTTTCTTAAGACCGTAGTTGCGCCCGGGCTGAAGGCCAAGATGCTCGGGCTGACCGGCTGGTTTTCTACCAACATCCTGGGCAACCGAGACGGTGAGGTATTGGATGATCAGGGATCGTTCAGAACTAAAGAGGTCAGTAAGGGCTCGGTGCTGGAGGCGATTGTGCAACCGGAGCTCTATCCAGAGCTGTACGGACAGGTCTTCCACAAGATCCGGATCGAGTACTACCCGCCGCGGGGCGACGCCAAAGAAGGATGGGATAACATCGACATCTTCGGTTGGCTCGGCCAGCCGATGCAGATCAAGATCAATTTCCTTTGTCGGGATTCCATCCTGGCGGCGCCGGTGGTTCTCGATCTGGCGCTATTTCTGGACCTGGCGCAACGGGCCGGATTATCGGGTATTCAGGAGTGGCTGTCGTTCTACTTCAAGTCTCCGATGGCCCGAGCCGACCTGAAGCCGGAGCACGACCTGTTTATCCAGCATCTGAAGCTGACAAATACCTTGCGCATCCTGGTCGGGGAAGAGGTGCTTGACCACTCCGGACTTGATTACTACGAATCCGGAGATGCCTATCGAGCGGGCATGGGCGGGGCGTAAGCCTGCCCTGAGCCAAGCCGATGGGGCCCATCTTGAGTGGTTCGACATGGCTCACCACAGGCCCCGTCGAAGGGGCAGTACGGCTACATCGACCTCTTCTTTTCCGCCGATCCCAACCCCTCCGACTCTCGCTTAAGCTGCATCTTCTTGACGAGGGCTTCGTACGACTGATCCCGAATGACCTTATCGAACTGGACGCGGTAATTGCCCACGATGCTGACCTCGTCGATCACGACATCGTAGGGAACCCAGGCGTTGCCTCGACGAAGGAGGGCAAAGTCAACAAAGGTGGGCTCGTTCCGTTTCGAGAGGAACTTGGTCTTGACGATGGCGTCCTGCGCATCGCCCTGTTCCGAGAGGTAGGTCACCTGCTGGTCGCCAAGATGATCGACGACTAATGTCGTATAGGATTCTACGAACAGGTCCCCGAACAGCTCAACGAAATCCTTTCGTTCCTGACCTGATCGCTTCGCCCAGTGATTGGCCAGCGAGCGGCGCGCCATCTCCTGCAGGTCGAACCAGCGCACGATCCGCTCCTTCACCATCGACTTCCGTGCCGCTTCTTGCTCCTTCTCTTGTAAGGAGGGGTCCTTCACGATAGCGGTAAGCTGATCCAATTCGGTCTTGACCTGATCGGTGGTTCCGCTCGCGAACGCGAACCCCGCAAAGACCGACAGTCCCAGGGCCAGCATCACACTCAGCAGTCCTGTTCGCACGGATACCCTCATCGCACTTGACATGTTACTTCTCCTTTGAGTTGAATGTCGTGTCCTGTTCCATATTCTGAGCGCTCGGCTCAACGTGTCCAGGAGCGTGTTCAGCCAGGAGCCCGGAACCTGCAATCGCCTTTCTTGATGGGTGTCTGGCCACAACAGTGAGGAGGGCCGGCAGCACGACCACAGAGACCAACAGGACGGCCCCTACCCCCAGCGTCACCAGAAGACCGATGCTGTATGCGCCGCGGTGGTGAGCCATAAGGAGGCTGCCGAAGCCGATCATGGTTGTCAGCGATGAGAGCGCCACGCCCTTCCCGATACTCTTTGGCAGTATGGCGGCCTCCCCCTCTTCTCGGAAGCGATGGATGATCAACAGGCCATTTTCCACTCCCGGCGCCACAATCAGCGGAATGATAATTAAGTTGGCCAGATTGAACTTTAAATGAAAGAGCTCCATCAGGCCGGCGATCCAGATGGCTCCCATCAGCAGCGGGACCTTCGCCAGCAGGAAGTAGCGTAGATCGCGCAGATTCAGCAAGAACAGCGCCGCCACACCGATCAAGGCATAGATCGCCACCTGCTGGTACCCTCGCTTCATCGCCGAGATCACCTCGTACCCCTTGACCGGGTCGCCGACGGCGTCGGGATCCACTGATCGTAACTCACTGACGAACGTAATCTGCGAGGCAAACTCCCACGGGTCGCCTTTGGGGTAGACCCGAATCAGGTACGAACCGTCCCGCCCCACAAACTGCTTTTTCAGATCGTTTGGCACATCGTCGAGTTCCACCGGACCGGAGGCTACCGCCCTGTCGAGGAGCGACATCTTATCATAGAAATCGTCGAACAGTTTGTCCTGAAAGACGATCAGTCTGCGACGAACCTCTGCGTAGCCGCGTTGCTGGATTCGCCGCTCAAACTGATCGACCAGGCGTCGCACTCGCGTCATCTGCTCCAGGGGCGGTTTGTCCTTCCCGGTCCATTTCTCCGCATCCTCGGCTGTCAACATCTTGGCCTTGATCCGGTGCAGTGTGTTCAGCAACTCATCGAGATCAACCGGTCCCGGCTGGGGCAGTTTTGAGAGGTCCACTCCGGCCAGGAACGGTTTGAGCTCACGAGCCAGCAGAAGCTTGCGCGCTTGATCCTCCGGGATGAGCATCGCAATACTCTCCACCTTACTCACCGAGGGGAGGGCTTCGAGGGCTTTCGTCTTCGTTCTGACCTCGTCAAGGCTCTCAGCCAGGATTACCCCATAGATGGTCGAACGCTCAGACTGCCGGATAATTTTCAGCTCCCAGTCCACCGATTCAGTCCCTTCCGCCTGAAGATGGAGGACGTTGCCGTCGAATTCGATGCGACTCATCGCATAGAGGGACGCCAGTGTCGCGATTGCCGACAGCAGAAGGACGGTGCGGGGCCGGCGATACCAGAATTCCATAAAATCGGGTGGTTTCGGCAAGTGTGGCAGCGGGAAATGAGCCTCACCGATCGTCACTTCAATAGAGTGCCCTTCGATGGGCGCGCCAGCGCGCCTGGCCGAACTCGCCGGGGCATGCCGCTTGTCCCACAATATAAGCAATGGCGGGAGGACCATGAAGGTCGAGAGTAGCGTGAGCAGCAGGCCACACCCGGTGATCAGACCCAATTCCTGCAACACGCTGACTCCCGTCAAAAGAAGAGTAAAGAGACCGACGGATGTCGTGATGGCCGCGTGCAGAATCCCCGGACCGGCGCCTTCGAAAGCCTGCTCCAACGACTCACGGATGGCATGGCCTGCGCTCCGTTCCTCTTCGTACCGGGCCACAAGATGGATCCCATAGTCCATCCCGATTCCGATCAGCATCGGCGCCAACACCATCGACATCATGTTCAGATGGCCGACCGTCACAGCAGCAAACCCGAAGGCCCAGCAGACCCCCATGACGAGCGCTATCATACCCATGAGAGGCCTGAACACGCCGCGAAAGACCACCGCCACCAACAGGGTGACACCGCCGAGAGAGATGAAGGTCATCAGCCCGGAATCCCGTTGCGCTGCGGTTACCTCATCGTACTCGAGGGCGGGACCTCCTGTTACTCCGGCCTTGACCCCTGGATACCGGGATTGCAGCGACCGGATCTCCCGACGGATCGACTGAATCGGTCGCTCAAACTTGTGCAGGCTTGTCGGATCCGCCCTCACGGTGGCCAGGACGAAGAGGAGCTGTTTATTGTCGGACCACAGGTAACCTTCGCGTTCGCCGTCCTCGTCGGCCTCGACCATGAACTGTTTCCACGGCGAGGTGTAGCTCCGGGGACCGCTCGCCCATGCCTCGAGCTGCGTCAGCAGCGCGATAAGCGACTGAAGCTCCACGGGACGTTTGACCTCACCCTCTTCCTCTTCGCCCAGAAAACCGGTAAACAGATGACCGACCAACGCTGCGCTGATCTCCCGGTGAATCAGTTGGAACAGGCGATTCACACTTGGCTTGGCCGACAGCTCCTCGAGGAGCGAGCTATGCTCCACAAGCTTATCCCGCAGTTCGTTGAGCTGCTGTGGGGTCAGGTACATCAGAAAATGATCCTCCAACGACGTGAGATCGAAGCGATAGATGACCTCCTCAATCTCCTCCAACGTCTCCAGCCGTCCGGAAAGGACAGCGGCATAGCGCTTCGCCTGTTCCTGATCTGCGGCCTCTACGACGATCACGACTCGGTCAGGGTCGCCGAACGCCCGGTTGTAGCGTTCCTGAACCTGGCCGACCCTACCGCTGAGAGAGGACATCGCCTGATGCGTAGAGGTAAAGCTCAACCGCGCAATCGCCACCCAGACCGAGAGCAGCGTAAGCAGCACCGCGACAACCAGTGTAGTCCTGGGGCAGGCGAGTACCGTGTGGGACAACAGCTTTCGAAGACTCATCCGGCAGGCCTCACGTCCGACAGTGTATTCCTCATGAGGGGCATGTGCGGAATCATCCGGCGATCAAATCGCTCGAACGCCGCTCCCCCGAGCGACTCGATCGACCGCCGAGCGCGGTCGATCTGCGCCAGAAACTGATTCAGCTTCAATCGAGATCGATCCGGATCATATGCGTTGACTTTTTCAACTCCTTCTTGCAGGAGGGAAAGTGCGCCCCTGATGTTGCGGTTCTCTAGGTGGTGAAAGCCGACGGCGATCTGAATGAGTCCCTGCAAGAGCAGACGCACCCCCTCCTCTTGCGTGAGCCATACCGCCTCGAGGATCTCGTGGACCTCGAAGAATAGACCCTCGTTAAAAAGGCACGCAGCCTCCTCCAGCGCCCGCTCCACCTGGCCGGCTGGGCGAAACGACCGCCTTGACAACTTTTCCAACGCCCGGCAATAGGCGTCAACTCTGTCGGTTGCGGCGGATAGCTCCGCTTGCAGCTCTTCCCCAAAGGCTGACTGCCTTTGCCCGCTCACCATATCCTCGAACGAGTGGAGCAAATGCAGCGGCGCAGCCCGGTCTTCCATCCGGAGCGCCTCCTTCAACAGCTCGCTCAGCCGGTCGCGAAGCTTCATACTGCGGATCGGCGGCGGAATGGTTCCCATCACTCATCAGCGCCCACGCCGTTTCAGGCGGCTCGTGACTTCCGTTTGGTCATCTCCTCTTCGCGCAAGGTGCGACGGAGCACTTTCCCCACGAGTGTCTTCGGCAGTTCCTGTCTGAATTCGACCAGAGTAGGCACCTTGTGCTTTGCCATCCGTTGTTTGCAGAAGTCGATGATCTCCTGCTCGGTGGCGCGCTCCCCCTCTTTCAGCACGATATAGACCTTGACCGTCTCTCCACGGTATGGGTCAGGCAGGCCCACCGCCACGACCTCTTTAATACTCGGATGCTCATACAGCGGTTCTTCAACCTCCCGGGGATAGACGTTGAACCCGCCTGCGATGATCATCTCTTTTTTACGGTCTACGATGGTGAAGTAACCCTGCTCATCCATATAGCCGATATCGCCTGTGTACAGCCATCCGTCTCGGAGTACCATGGCGGTTTCGCCCGGCTGATTCCAATACCCGGCCATCACCTGGGGACCTTTGACTGCCACCTCGCCGATTTCCCTTGGCGGCAGCGTACGTTCCCCGGTCTCCAGGTCAACGATTTTGGCGTCAGTGTCCGGGAGCGGCAGGCCGATCGTCCCCGCCTTCCTGTCACCAAACAATGGATTGGCGTGCGTAACCGGAGAGGCCTCAGTCAGACCGTACCCCTCCACAAGGCGCGCACCGGTCAACGCTTCGAACCTGTTGGCCACCTCGAGTGGTAATGGCGCTGCTCCACTCAAGCAGGCCTTGATCGAACGAAGGTTGTATCTGCCGACCTCGGGATAATTATTGATGGCGACGTACATCGTCGGGACACCGGGGAAGAGGGTGGGTCGGTATTTGGCGATCGTATCCAGGACTTCCTGTGTCTTGAATTGCGGCAAGAGCACCATCGTGTGCCCCAGCGATATGCACAGATTCATGACGACCGTCATCCCATAGACATGGAAGAACGGGATCGCCCCGAGAAAGACCTCAGCCTCGCTATTCTCTCCTTCGGTGAAGTTCTGGGCGGGCCCCCCTCGGCTTGGCTCGGGGCAGGCTTCGGCATGGCTCAGGACAGGCTTTACCAGCCACGCGCCCGTTTGTATCGTGTTGGCCACCAGATTCCTGTGTGTGAGCATCGCCCCCTTGGCCAAGCCTGTCGTACCCCCGGTGTACTGCAGCAGCGCCGGGTCATCCGAGCCGACCGTGGTTACGGGGGCCTTCGCGGGGGCGGAGGCCAGCATCTCCGAAAACCACTCCGTTCCCGGCCTTCGCTCTACTGCGGGCCGGTGTCCCTGCTGCTTTTCCTTCAGGAGGGTAAAGAGCAGCCGGAGCATGGGCGGAAAATATTCCTTGATATTCGTCACGATGATCCGCTTGAGGCCGGTCTTTGGGGCGATCTCTCTCACAAGCGGATAGAGCTTCGACAACACCACGATGGTCTCGGCGCCGGAATCGTTCAGTTGGTGCTCCAGCTCTCGTGTAGAGTAGAGCGGGCTGGTCGAGACCGCGAGCCCTCCGGCCCGCAACGTGCCGTAATAGGCGATGACCATCTGGGGACAGTTCGGGAGAAAGAGCGAGACCCTATCACCCTTTGCCAGTCCGCGCTCTGTGAGGGCGGCTGCAAATCGTGTGGCGGCCTCGTCGAGGGCGCGATAGGTCAGTTTCGTGCCAAAGAAGATGATGGCGGTTCGGTCCGGATACTTCTGGGCGGAGATCGATAGGAAACGATGGAGCGGGATATCCGGGTACTCGAGGCGCGTTTGAACCCACGGATCATAGTAGGCGAACCAAGGGCGATCAAGGCCTTGATTCGTGGCAGCATCTGTGCTCGCCATTCCACACTCCCTTAATGCCCAGTGGCCTCTTTTCCCGCTGATGGCATAACCGCACCTGGGATACGAAGTCTATGAGTCGTGTTAAGGCCTTATCGGAAATATTGAGGATCCTCAGAAGCGACCGGTAGGTTCCAGAACCATACCGCTCCCTCAACAGATGCAGATGTTGACGGGCTCAGGATTGGTATGTAGCAAACATTAAGTATATCGTATGACCGTGCGGCTTCGCAACGAGAAATACCTCACTGCAGACGTCAGAATCAGGTATGTGAAGCTCATCCCTGACGTCCGCGTGTAACGATCAAGCGGCAAACACGAGGATTGTGGCTACGATGACAGCGGTGATTGCTGCGATCAAGAGAATAAAGGGCCAAGCGGTTCGGTCCGGATCGTTGGGCGTTGAACCAAAGGCCATGACTATCTGTCGATTCGGGCTGCTGAGGCCGGCTCGAACAGTGTGCTCACGTCCGGGGTGTGAGGATTGGGCGGGACTCGCCATGCTCGACCAGGATATGATGCAGAAGATCGGGTCTGTCGGTAATGATCCCGTCGATTCCCAGATCGATAAAGTCGCGCATCCTGGCAGGCTCATTGACTACCCACGCGACAAGCTGAAGTCCGGCGGCGCGGCAGGCATCAACCTCTGTTTTCGTAATAAGGCTGCACTCCAAGGCCATGGCTTCTGTCTTACAAGCTTCCGCAATCACCGGTATCGACACCGGCCGTCCTACGAGAAGTGCGGCCGTCCGAAGGGATGGCTCCAGTTCTTTCAGCCTTAAGAGCGCATGATGATCGAACGATGCGACGGCTACCTGCGAGATGACCTGATGCTCGCGCAAGGCCGACACCACCCGCTCTTCGATGCCGGGAAAGAAGGCTGACCCTGCCTTGACCTCAAGTGCGAGCGGGACCTTTCCGCCGAAACGATCCAGGACCTCTGCGAGGGTCGGGATCCGTTGACCGGAAAAACCCTCGCCGAACCAGCGGCCGGCATCCAGTCGCTTGAGTTCCTCCAGGCTACGTACATGGACCGGCCCATGGCCATCAGTGGTCCGATCCAGCGTGTGATCATGAATGATGACCAGTTCGCCATCGCGGCTGACGTGCAGGTCCAGCTCGATGGCATCGGCTCCCAACTCAATCGCCTTTTCAAAGGCCGCCATCGTATTCTCGGGCGCGAGCGCCGAGGCTCCTCGATGTGCCACGTTCAGCGTCATGATCCTCCTCTTGACCTCCCGTTCCATCCAGCTACCGGTCTGCGACGTTTCACGGCACGGCGCTAGATGACCAGGACCAGCTTGCCAAACAGCTTACGGTCATCCATTGCGCATTGTGCCGCAGCGGCCTCCTTGAGCGGGAAAATTCGATCTACGACCGGCTTAAGTGTCCCGCGCGCTATCTCCTGTACGATCTGCAAGAGATCGGCCTTGGGGCCCATAAAGCCGCCGATGATCGATGCCTGTCGCATGAAGAGGTATCGGATATCGGCCTGGGCCAGGTAGCCGGCTGTGGCGCCGCAGGTCACCAGGCGGCCCCCGGTAGCCAGGATCGGAATGAGCTTTTCGAACACGACGCCTCCCACATGCTCGAAGATCACATCTACCCCACGCTTGGCCGTGAGACGCCGCGCCTCGACAATCAGATCCTGGCCGGCATAGTTGATTCCGTCGTCAGCGCCAAGCCCCTTAGCCTTATCAAGCTTCTCGTCGCTGCCGGCGGCGGCGATGACGCGAGCGCCGAACAGCTTGGCGATCTGGATGGCGGCGCTTCCGACCCCACTACCTGCCCCCATCACCAGCACCTCATCACCTCGCTTGATTCGCGCGAGATTCACCAGCATGTTCCAGGCGGTCAGAAACGTAAGCGGGAACGCCGCCGCCGCCTCGAAGCTCATCCCCTCCGGTATCGGCAGGATGTTGACCTCGGGGACCTTCACGTACTCCGCGTATCCGCCGTCGATCCGGTAGCCGCCGACGATTTCGTAGGAGCGGCAGAGATTGTCGCGACCCGACAGGCAGCAGGCGCACTGGCCACAGCTCACCCCCGGTGAGACAACGACCCGTTGACCGAGCGTGATGCGGGTCGCGACACTTCCAACCGCCGCTACCTCACCGGCGACATCGGAACCGGAGATATGGGGGAGGGGAATCTGCATCCCCAGCATCCCTTTTCGGCACCAGAGATCCAGGTGATTCAGGGCACAGGCCTTGACCTTTACCAGCACCTCATGGGGGGCGATGATGGGATCGGGGGCGTCTTCATACTTCAAAACCTCAGGCCCGCCGTGCTCGTGGAATCGAACCGCTTTCATTGAGCGGCCTCCCTCATGTCAAACAGCGTTGAGCCGTGCTCTTCCGATACCGGAAACGTGGACCAATCTAATCGATCCGGTAGTGGCAGCCGCGGTTGGCGCGGCATTCCATGGCAGCCAGCAGGACAACCAGCGCTGTTTGAATACCGTTGCGCAGGCCAACCATTGCGTCGGTTACTTCAGCCTTCTCGTAGAATCTCAAGATCTCAAGACTCAGCTCTCGCAAAATCTCATGGGCTCGATTCAGCCGTTTAGCGCTGCGAATGAGTCCGACGTAATTCCACATAGTCTGTTGGATACTGAGCCAGTCCTGAGCGATCAGCGCCGGATCAACCGGCTCGCGCTCATACCGCCAGAGCGCAATCTCAGGAAAATAATACTCCTCATCCCCCGCAATGAGCGCTGCGGCCTGAGCGCCGGCCCGGGTTCCCCACACCAGGCATTCCAGCAGGGACGTACTGGCCAGACGATTCGCGCCGTGCAACCCCGAACAGGCGACCTCACCAACGGCGCGGAGGCGCTGCAGATTCGATCGAGCCCACTCATCGACAGCAACGCCGCCGCAACTGTAGTGCGCGGCCGGGACGACGGGAATAGGCTCTTTGGTGATGTCGATTCCGCGCTGCAGACAGTGCGCATAAATTCCGGGAAATCGCTCGCGGACCTGATCGGTCGGCTTGTGGGAGATGTCGAGATAGGCGCATGGCTCGCCGGATTCCAACATCATCTGGTGAATCCCGCGCGCGACCACGTCCCGCGGGGCCAGCGATCCATCGGGGTGATAATCGGTCATAAATTCCCGGCCCTTCCCGTCCACCAGACGGGCGCCTTCGCCTCGCATCGCTTCGGAGATGAGGAATCGGCCGCTGGGATGGAAGAGCGTGGTGGGATGGAACTGAACGTATTGCATATTGATGCAACGGGCACCGGCCCGGTAGGCCATCGCAATGCCATCGCCACGGGCGCCGGCAGGATTGGTGGTATGCAGAAAGACACGGCCAAGCCCACCGGTCGCCAGAATCGTCTCTTTCGCGAGGATAGGAAAGATCTCGCCGCTTGCCTGATCCAACGCGTACGCCCCAATGCACGTCTGAGGCTTATAGACATCAAGGGGGTCAACCGAGTGGTGAGAAATCGTGAGCAAATCGACCGCGGTGGTTCCGCAGAGCAGCTTGACCTTCGGATACGACGCTATCCTTTCGATGAACGCGCGCTGGATCGCCGATCCGGTCTGATCCTTATGATGTAGGATGCGTGGGAGCGAATGCGCGGCCTCGGCGGTCAGATCCCATCGTGTCGAAACCTTTGAGGATTCGTCGAACGGAACCCCAAGCTCATCAATGAGAATCTCCTTCACCAGTCGTGGGCCTTCACGGCTGACCAGCAATGCCGCATCAGGCGAACTGAGACCTGCGCCAGCAGTGACGATATCAGCCACCAGCTTTTGAGGGGAGTCATCCGCCCCCTGATAGATGATGCCGCCTTGGGCCCAGAAGGTGCTGCTCTCCTCCGGGTGAGGTGACCGAGTGAGCAGTGTGACCTCGACGTCTCGTTTCGCGGCCGCCAGTGCCGCGGCACATCCTGCGAGACCGCTGCCGATGATCAGGATATCGGTTTTCATGCGGGGTGAATTTTGAAACTCATGTCAACGGCAGGGGCGGCATGGGTCAAGGCTCCAATAGAGATCCAATCGACGCCGGCCTCTGCGAATGCTCGAACATTGTCGAGGGTCATTCCGCCTGACGCCTCGATCACGATCTTATCGCCGCGCTCGTGAGCGCGCACGCGGGTCACCGCCTGTCGAACCATCTTCGGATTCATGTTATCGAGGAGAACGGCGTCAAGGTCATACCGGAGAGCCTCCTGCAGCTCTTCAAGCGTAGTCACCTCTACCT
>JACPQW010000127.1 GCA_016190285.1 Candidatus Methylomirabilis oxygeniifera | reverse complement strand
GGGCATCTTACGTGGGTCCGCATATCCGCCAGCCATGATCTTGCCGATGATCCAGGGGTTTGCGAGAGAGGCGCCGATCGCTCCGACTACAGGGAATTGCAAGCTGCCAATGATCAGGTTCGCAAACCAGTTGCCGCGCCGCATGCCATCGCCGTATCGCGTCTCGTAGTCGTAGGTATTGAGCGCGTAAACGGTCTTGATACGGTCAGGGATATCGGAGGCCACCGTCAGCGCTATCACAGCACCAATGGATTCGCCAACCAAGGTCACCTCACGCAGGTCCAGGGCCTTCAGGAAGTCGATGACGCCCATGCGAAGGTACGGCTCATCATACTGCGCTGCTGTGTCGACCGAAGAAAAGCCATGGCCCGGAAGATCCACGGCGTAGACGGTGAACTTCTTCGCAAGAAGCGGCACCAGCGCTCGGAAATACTCAAGCTGGGTACGGATTGTGTGAAGGAGAACCAGAGGGGGGCCATCGCCCGATTTTTGATAGCGGAGGCTGATCCTGTCGGAAATCCTGAGATACCTGGGATCGGCCGAGGGTGTCTCTCGGTCTTCTGTTGATTCACTCATCGGAGTTTCCTCCGCGATTGTGCTCAGCAAGTGCCGTGATCGTCAGCGAATGCTAGAAAATGCTCTCGCCTTGAGTAGACGGGCATAGGGTCGGCCTAACCACTCAGTATACTGACCGGCATATCACGGTCCGAAACGTTTGATAACTGCGCCGATTCTACTGTCTTTCAAGGAACTTGTCAAGTCCGCACGGCGCCGATTGTCGTCGGCAAAGGCCGACCAGCATAATCCCGTTATGGCTGGTCGGCATAATTCCGATATGGCCGACCACGGGCTGATGGCGAGGCCGTCTACCGGGCGCCTCTCCCACCGCAGTCCAACACATGGGTATAGATCATCATGATGACGACGGCAGTGTGGCCGAACAACTGCAACACCCTCGCTTCTCAAAATAGAACGGCCCTTTGGAGTTCAGTACACTCCAAAGGGCCGCGCCGTACATTCTTTCAGTCCGAGGCTACTACAGTGCGATAAGCGAATATTCTCGGTCATCACAACCATATACTCTGGTTCAACAGGATACGGACAGCCGTCAACTTAGGCTACGATAGTTCTCGGCGAGATGCCGAAATGGGCGGCCAAATCCCCCCTGTTCCCCCCCCTTGAAGGGGGGGAACAGGGGGTTTCAGTCACTCCGCTCCCTCGCAATACCACATGCGCTGGCGGCGTACTTATGAGAATGAAAATTTAGCGCGAGACCGTGCCACTCACTGGCTCGTCATTGCGAGCGACCGAAGGGAGCGTGGCAATCTCAGCGTTCTTGGTGGTACGAAGTACGGTGAGATTGCTTCAGTCGCTGCGCTCCTTCGCAATGACGCGAGTAGGGGACTTTCCGGGTAATTGAGATTGAGAGCGCAGCATTGGGTGATCGTGACGGCGTCGCTACATCCGTTCGGGGCGGAGACGCCCAGCAGTCCCAGCGTGTTGGCCATGACCGCATGAAGACTAGCCGCCGGTGCCTGCGACGTCTCTTAACACTCCAAGTCTCTCAATGCCACGACGATACTATGACCTCTCAGCTTTTTCACCATGACCTCATCTGCCGTGATGAGCGGGTATCCCAGTTGCTCGGCAAGCGCCACATAGAGGGCGTCATAGATGGTGATCTTGTAGGCCCAGGCAATGGCGTTGGCTTTACGCAGCAGGTGAAAATCGGTCGGCGTCACCTGGAGGTGCAATCTCTCGAGCGTGTAAAGTGCTTCAGCGCTGTCCTCTTCTTTTGCCTTTGGGCCGTACCGGATAGCATTGAGAATGTCCAAAAACGTCAGCTCCGAAACACACAGGGTGGATCGGCCGGATATATGGAGTTCCCTTAGACCAAGAGCGAGGTCACGGCCTTCCTCCTCCATAAACCACTTGGTCAGAACTGAAGCATCAACAACGTAGCCGGCGTGGTAGGTAGGGATCACCGGTCACCCTTCAAATTGGTGTCGCGGAACTTCCGGATGATCGCCTGGGCGTCCCAGCGGCCGAGTTTTTTGGCTAATCGGTCCATCCTCTCGGAGGCCTCTTTCATCTCTTTCCGCTTTTCCTCTTCTTCCCGCTGCTTCCGCTTTGCCTGCAAGTATTCTTCTAGCGCAGTCTGAATGAGAGCGCTGCGATTGGTTCCCTCATCTTTCGCTTCCTCGTTGATTTCGTCGAGCAATTCATCTTTTAAGAACACGTTTACGCGCGCCATGACGTACCTCCTCTGACACCACTACAACACATCACTGATGTGTGGTCAAGTACGTTCTAGTGCGACAATGCCTGACTGAAGAAATGCGTAATGAGCTCAAGAAGTTGAGCGGGGGCACACACAGATGGCGATCGTGACGGTGCGCTACATCCGCTCGGGGGCCGAGACGCCCAGCAGACCCAGCGCGTTGGCCATGACTACGCGAAGGGCAGCAACCAGCGCCAGGCGTGCGCGCGTGAGATTGGTATCGGCGGAGATAATCCGATGGCGGGTGTAGTAGCCGTGAAACCGAGCGGCGAGGTCGTGCAGATAGGTAGTGAGTCGGTGCGGCTCCAGCGCTTGCGCCGCCCCGATGACCAGTTCGGGATACAGCGCCAGTTGCTTGATCAGCCCGATCTCTTCCGGCAGATCGAGCGGCTCGAGATCATCCTCGGGAGATGGGACCGGAAGCTGAGCCTTCGCCGCCTCTCTGAGAATGCCGCACAGGCGGGTGTGCGCGTACTGCACATAGTAGACCGGGTTGTCCTCGGACGCCGACTTGGCGAGTTCCAGGTCGAAGTCCAACTGGCTGTCGCACCGTCTGGTGAGAAAGGTAAATCGCGCCGCATCACGGCCAACCTCATCGACCAGCTCCCCCATCGTCACGAACTGCCCGGCCCGCTTGGACATTCGGACCTGCTCGGTCCCACGCATCAATCGGACAAGCTGCACAATCAGAATCTTCAGCGCGTCCGGCGGATGACCCAGCGCCTGCATGGCAGCCTGCATCCGTGGCACATAGCCGTGGTGGTCCGGTCCCCAGAGGTCGATCACCTGCGCGAAACCGCGGGCGAACTTATCCTGGTGATAGGCGATGTCGGGAAGAAAATAGGTGATCTCGCCATCGCCCTTTACGAGGACTCGATCTTTGTCGTCGCCAAAGAGGGTGGAACGAAACCAGACGGCCCCCTCCTGCTCATACAGGAAACTGCGCGCCTTCAACGCCTCGATCACCTGCTTCGTGTCGCCGCGCTCCCGGAGATTGCGTTCGCTGAACCATCCGTCAAAGGTCACCCCGTACGCCTCGAGTGAGGCCCGCTGCCACTCAATGATCCGCTCGACCGCAAAGCGGCCCAGGCGGTCGCGACGTTCAGGCTCCGACGCTGAGAGCGCCTCCGGTCCGTGCTGCTTCAGAAACTCGCGGGCCAGATCGATCAGATACTCTCCCGGATAGGCCTCTTCCGGCATCGGGCAGTCCTCACCCTGCAGTTGACGGCATCGGACCTCCATCGCCAACGCAAGGGTGCGAAACTGGTTCCCCGCATCATTCACATAGTACTCGCGGTACGGCCGGTACCCCACAGCCTCTAAGAGCCGAGCAATGGCATCACCGACCGCCGCGGCCCGGGCATTGACGACGACGAGCGGGCCGGTCGGATTCGCGCTGACAAACTCCACCAGCACCCGACGCCCGCCGCCGACATCAGCCCTTCCGTACGTCGGCCCGGCTCGCAGAATCTCCTGAGCCAGATGACGCCAGAACGGCTTGGCGATAAAGAAGTTCAGATAGCCGGCGCCGGCCACCTCGACGCGATCGACCAGATCAGACGGAAACGCTGCTGAGGCGACAATCTGCATCGCGATCTCGCGCGGCTTCCGCCGTAGCGCTTTCGCCAGGCCGAAGGCCAGCGTGGTTGAGAGATCGCCGAAGGCCGGGTCGCTCGGATATTCCCACGTAATCGGCGTGGAACCGCCCTGCGGGAGTCCGGCTTCGAAGCCCGACTGCTTGATGGTTGTGAGAAGCGACTCAGTCAGGCGCGTCTTAAGAGCACCGATCATAGGATGAATATTTTCCCTTCCTGTTCAGGGTCAACTGTGTCTTATGCCCGATTGACGCTACCGTTCCTGAGGATTGTGACTGGCGACGATCATTAGCCCACCGTACGCCATAAGAATCGGAATAGCACACACCAATAACGGGGCGGGAATGTGAGAGGTCGACATCAGTAGATGGAGTCAGGCGATAATGCGCAGATTGTGGTCATCGCGCAAGAGGATAGCCCTGCTTCAACCAGGCATTGGTTCCCCCCTCGAGGTTATACAACTGCGTCTTACCAATCGCCGCCGCCACCTCGCAGGCCACCGCGCTCCGGATACCTTCGGCGCACACGAAGATGATACCGTCCTGCTGGAGCAACTCCCGCGGACGGTTCATCAGCGTTCCCAAAGGGATATGTATGGCCTCGGGGATGTGCCCCTGGCTCCACTCAGCCAACTCGCGCACATCAACCACGACCATGCCCCCTGCCTCGATCAGCTTCTTAGCCGTCTCAACGTTGATGCGTTCAAATGGATCGCGATATTCCTCTGTCGATGCCATGGCTCCCCTCTCAAGGTCTGATAATCTATCCCACATCATCTGCAACATCGAACACGACATTGGCAATACGCGCACACACCTCATCATAACGCATCGGTCTCCCTGACTTCAAGGGCGATCGACCGCAAGCGCCTACCCATTCGACGTTCCGACAGCGGGGCGTCCTCTCCCGGCCTCACTCTTCCAGGAAGTTGAGAACGCCTCGATAAAGCTGGAGGCGGTTCTTCTCCAGCATGGCGTAATGGGTCGAGTCCCCGATGTCCAGTCGCCGCTTGATTGGCGCCGACGTGAGCCTCTGGAGCAGCTCGTCCGCCGCGTCGTTGGTCATCAGCTCTTCGGCGCTCCCCCGAACAATCATCGTCGACGCCCTGACCCTCGCCGGATCGAACAACGATCGGCCCGCGTGGATTTCGTGCCAATCGATGTACGGACCGTTGGGGACCTGGATCGATTCCGGGCTGCGTTGTTTGGCTGTAGGATCGGAGCTCAACAGCGCGCTGATCCACGCATCAATGACCTCTCTGTCTCGCCATTCATCCTGGAGCTCCGGCTTGATCCACCCATCCCATTGATCAAGCAACTCCTTCTGACTCAGATAGCGATAGGCTCCCATTTCAAGGTTCGGTCGGTCCGGGTTGGTCGGATCACCGAACGTACTGATGAATGTGGAATTCTTCCCATAGATTGCCCCGTACATCACCAGCTTACCCACCTTTTCCGGATGCAACGTCGCATAGAGGGCCGACCAAGAGGCGCCAATGGAGTATCCGATGATATTGACCTTGTCTACCTTTCGCTTGGATCGAATATAATCAACGGCGACATCGATATCCCGCATCACCTGATCCGCTCGAACGAGGGGAAGGTTCTGACGTGGGGGTTCTTTCATCTCCGGCGGCCTTGTCGACCGTCCGAATCCCCTGATATCCAGGGTAAACGCGTCAAAGCCGCGTTCGGCCACATACTCCAACCACGAATACCCGGGAATGGCGAGATCAAACATAACGGAGCCAGGGCCTGGAACACCGTGAATAAACAGAATCACATTCTCTTTCACGATCTTCGGTAAGTTCGCGAGTCGCTTCTCTCGAACGAATAGTTTGATACCTTGGTCCTTACCCTGTACTAGAAATTCCTCCTTGACAATGGCGCTCTCTTGTTCTGCCGCGGCCACGGTGGACGCGCTTATCGCGATAATAGCGACCGCCATCCGGCACACCACGCCGATTCGCGACCAGTGATCCATCCTGCGCTCCTTTCTCCGAGAATGATGTCGAAGCATCAAGGCCTTCTGCTCCTTTATCAAAAACTTCTTAGTATAGGGCAACGAGAGGCGAAAGTGTCAACTCCTTTTCACGATAGAATCGGTGGGCCGCCATATTACGATCACCGTCGTCATTCACCGTTTGCCTCCCAGTCCTGATTTTTCTATAATATGATCTATGAATCAGGTGGATGACTTTCGGACCAACAGCCGCACGATCACCAAACAGAGTCGATCGAATTTCTATTACGCATTCCTCTTCCTCCCTAAGCCAAAACGCGAGGCGCTCTACGCCGTATACGCCTTCTGCCGGTTAAGCGACGATCTGGTAGACGAGTTAAAAGCTGGAGTGAATCCGGCTGACGCCCTGACTCGGTGGCGAAAAGCGCTCGACGCCTGCCTCGATGACGGCGTTGATTCCCCCATTATCACTGCCGTTGGTCACGCTGCACGCCGGTTTCATATCCCAAAGGTCTATTTTGAAGAACTGCTCAACGGCATGGAGATGGACCTCACGCGCGCCAGATATGCGACATTCGAGGAGCTCTACCCGTATTGCTACCGCGTGGCGTCGATTGTGGGCCTCATCTGCATCGAAATCTTCGGCTACACCAATCCGCTGACCAAGAGGTATGCCGAACAACTGGGCATCGCCTTTCAACTCACCAACATTCTTCGGGATGTGGGCGTTGATGCGCAACGAGGACGGATCTATCTTCCGCAGGATGAGCTGCAGCGATTTGGATATTCCGAAGAAGAGCTGTTGGCCGGGCGGTATAACAGCGCCTTCGTAGAGCTGATGCGGTTTCAATGCGAGCGCGCCCGAGGCTTTTTTCGAACAGCCTCAGCCGCCTTGACGGCAGAGGATGAACGATCGCTGCTGGCCGCCGAGATCATGCGGGCTATTTACTACCGCTTGCTGCTCAGGATCGAAGCGCAGCGCTACGATGTCTTCCGCGGGGATATCACCCTGAGTAAACCCCGGAAGCTTTTATTGGCCGGCGGCCTCTGGCTACGATCCTCACTGAATCTGTAGTCGTGACAGCGCCTGCAAACATGACTGAAGCTCCTCCCAGAAAGACCGAGTCGTATCCTGATTAACCGCCCTCGCCGTGGTGGTCGATCCCGATGTGAGCCTTGATGAATGTGACGATGCGCGCTTCATCGAACTCATCGAACTTATCGATGCTGCCCCATGCCGTCAGCGCAATCTTCCGATCCAGCTCGATGTATGGCGCGAGGATGATGTGATCGTATCGCTCCGCAATCATGGTGAGCTGTTTGACCAGGTCAGGACAATCCTGGCAGGAGTACTGAATGACGACCCCGCCATCCTCAAGATTGTGCACCTGCATCTCCTTGGGGACCGGCTCGCTGTGCACACCCCATTGCGCCAACCCGGGGGTATGGGGCCCGGAGGTCGGGGGATCGCTGTTATACGGCGAATGCGGGGTACCAGGAGGAACGTGGGGACTCGGTAGAATCGGGACGGTGGTCCAACTCACCTTCTCCGTCATCTTGCCATAGCCCCAGTAGCCGACAATGAATAGAACAGCCGCGATGGCGGCATAGAGCCCGATCCGCCCCACCAGCCCCTGACGGCGCCTCCCTCGTTCAGCCTCAGCCCGTTCCTGTTGGGCCTTCTGCTTTGCCTCTTTCTTGACCTGTGATTTCTCTCCCTGCGGCTTTGTCATCGATCCCCCCGAGTATCCTCACTTTTGGACTGGCCCTGAACGCCAGGTTTCGCCTTTCCCCTGCTCTTCCGACGGGCGCCAGTGTCCTTCGGCCCAGTCGCTCGCGGCGTGTCGGGCGGGACGATAATCGTAAGCAGCTCGCTCGCCGCCTCCTCGATCGATTTACTGGTCATATCGATAACCGGCCAGCCCGCCTTCCGAAAGAGTGACCGGCTGTAAGAAAGCTCAGCGCGCACTTTCTCCAACTCTGCATAGGCTCCAGCCACAGGCGCATGCTTACGCTCGATTCTGGCCCGTCGCAACTCCACCAGCCGGTCTACTGCAACGATAAGCCCGATAATCCGCTCCTGATCGATCGTCATCAACCGGCCTGGCAGCGGAAGATTCAGAATGACCGGAACATTCGCCACCCGCCATCCCTTCCCCGCCAGGTAGATGCTTAACGGCGTCTTCGAGGTCCTCGAAATGCCGACCAGGACGATGTCGGCGCGGTCAAGTCCAAGCGGGTGCTGGCCGTCGTCGTGCTTGACGGTGTATTCAATGGCTTCGATCCTGTGGAGGTACTCCTGCCCCAGTTGTCGGAACAGACCGGGCTGCATGAGCGGGGGGACGCGCAGTTGATCGCTCAGGCGAAGCAGAAGCGGCCCGATCAGATCGATGGTCTCTACGCCCCGCTCCCGTCCCTCTCGCAACACAGCCTGCCGCAGCTCTTCCGACACCAGCGTGTGTACAATGATCGCCTTGCTCACGTGGGCCGCCTCAATCACGCCTCGAGCCTCATCCACCGTCCGGATGTTGGGTAGACGGCGGATCTCCACCTCAGCCGCTTGAAACTGGGCCAGCGCGGCTCGGACAACCAGTTCTGCGGTGGCACCGGTCGCGTCTGAGACGGCAAAGATCTGATAACGGCCTCCGGCTCTCGACAGGTTCATCATCGCTGTCCTGTCATTCTCGGTAGAGTTCGAGGAGGACCGCTATCTCGTCGCAATAATCCCACTTGATGCACCGGCGACAATCCTTCCATACCTTCTCCGGCAGTGTGAGCCTGTCGACGACGCGGAATCCCAGGCGTTCAAAAAAACCCGGCTTATAAGTCAGGGCAAAGACTCTCCCGATCGAAAGCGTTTTCGCTGCAGCAATGCAGGCCTCGGTGACTGCCCGGCCGATACCTTTCCCCTCACACTCCGGCTGGACGGCCAGCGATCGAATCTCCGCGAGGTCCGTCCCATAGACAAAGAGGGAACAGACCCCGGCGATCTGTCCGTCCTGCTCACAGACGTAAAAATCACCGATCCGACCATGCAGTTCCTGTGGCTCCAGCGGCAACAGGTCGCCCTTGCCGGCGTATTCGTTGATCAGGCGCGCAATGGCCGGAACGTCGGTCGTTTTCGCCTGCCTCACCATGCGTGTGCCCTGCCCTCAGGCGCGGGCCGCCGCCATCGCCCCGCATGAGGCGGCATTGAGCCCTGCCCCATCGATCGTAAGCCGACCCGGCTCGCCAAGCCTACCCTCAAGCAATATCTCTATCGGCAGAAACTGCTGAATCGTCCACAGATTGGTCAGCAGATGCCGGCTCACGCGCGCTGTCGTAAGAACCGAGCGACCGTTCGCGAGCGCCATGAACAGCGCAAACTGATCTGCCAGATGGCTCTCGGCCGCGGCATCGTCGGCAAGAAAGTCGAGCAGGGCTTCAATTGCTTCATCGGCGACGCGCTCGGCCGGTTTACCGCGTTCGCCAAGCGCGCCGAAGCCGCCGCGGGTCTGTTCGAATTCAGCCCATACACATAAGGAATCGCACGTGCAGTCGGCATCAAGCTCCGCAATCTCGATATCGACCGTAGAGCCGACGTCGGCAAGTCGGCGCCTGATACGATCGGACTGGC
>JACPQW010000126.1 GCA_016190285.1 Candidatus Methylomirabilis oxygeniifera | reverse complement strand
TTATAGAGGAGTTTCGAAAGCGGATCCCCCGGTATATGCTTCGACATAAGGTGAAGGCGGGCATCACCGGGTGGGCTCAGATCAACGGGTGGAGGGGCGATACCTCAATCGAGAAACGGATCGAGTGTGACCTGTTCTATATTGAGAATTGGTCAATATTCTTCGATCTGAGGATTCTCTGGCTGAGTTTTTGGAAAGGGTTCATTCACAAGAATGCCATGTGAATAGCGCATGAGCATTCAGGCTTCAGCTCTCAGCTTTTAACAACGAGAAATCCGGCTGACCGCTGACCGCTACTTGTTGCATGCTGATTTGCGAGCGCTTCCTTGAGGTTTAGTGTCAAGTATCCAAAGGGGGAGATTCGTGAAAATTCTGGTGACGGGAGGGGCCGGTTTTATCGGGCCGCATGTTGTGGATGCCTTGGTGGAAGAGGGCCATGACGTTGTCGTGGTGGACGACCTTTCGATGGGGAAGCGAGAACAGGTGCATCCTTCGGCGCGCTTTTATCGAGTAGATATTCGTAATCGTCAGAGCCTCGAGGAGGTCTTTCGCGCCGAGCGCCCGGAGGTGGTTAATCATCACGCGGCCCAGGGTAACCTGCGCCGGTCGATGACTGAGCCGTCGTTTGACGCCTCCGTCAATATCGTCGGCTCGCTGAATCTGTTCGAGCTTGCCCTTGCCTGCACGGTGAGGAAGTTCGTGTTCATCTCGTCGGGGGGAGCGGTCTATGGCGAACCCCAGCGACTGCCTGTTGATGAATGCCATCCGACCTGGCCGATGTCCGCGTACGGGCTGAGTAAATATACGGTTGAGCAGTACCTGCGCCTCTTCGATGGGTCCGGATTGGATTATACGATCCTGCGGTACGCGAATGTGTACGGTCCGCGGCAGGACCCCACCGGCGAGGCCGGTGTCGTGGCGATCTTCAGTCGGCAGATGCTCGCCGGCGAGCGTCCGACGATTTTCGGCGACGGTACCAAGACCAGGGACTACGTCTATGTTGGTGACGTTGTTGCGGCGAACCTCTTAGCTATGACGCAGAAGCGGGCCTCAGGCCGAAGCTATAATATAGGTCTGGGGCGCGAGGTCAGCGATCGGCAGATCTTCGAGTTGGTACGGAGCGCGGTTGGCGCGACGTTAAAGCCGATTCTGGCATCCAAACGACCCGGAGAGATCGATAGAATCTGTCTGGACGCCTCCTTAGCCAAGACAGAGTTGGGCTGGGAGCCGGCCGTTTCTCTTGAGGAGGGAATGGCCCGAACCGTAGCGTTTTATCGTGGACAAGACCAGCGTTCAGCTATTAGCCATTAGCTTTCAGCAAGAACACGCAGATGCCAGAAATCAACTTCATTTCCAAACCGGTGGTGTGGACCCAAGTGGTTATTTTATCTCATCCCACTAATGGCTGATCGCTAACGGCTGAATGCTTGTGACGGGGGAGAAAGACATTGAATTTTCTCACGATTTCAGCTATCCTGACGCGTAATAGGCATGAGTCAAAAAGGCTTCGCCAGGGAGTACAGCTATTCGATATCCACAGATTGTGACCCGTTTTCCCAGGAAGCAGCTCCTCGTCCTGGGTGATATCATGGTGGACGAGTATATCTGGGGGAGCGTGTCGCGGCTATCTCCGGAGGCCCCGGTTCCCGTCGTGGAGGTAAAGGCCGAGAGTTTTCGTCTGGGGGGCGCAGGCAATGTAGCGGCTAACATCCAATCCTTGGGCGGACGAGTGATCCTGGCAGGGGTAGTCGGCAATGATCTGCCTGGGGAGCGACTGATCCATGAGATTGAGGCTGCCGGGATGAAAAGCGATGGGGTGGTAGTAGACCGTGCGCGCCCGACCACCATTAAGACCCGAGTCGTTGCGGGAAGCCAGCAGATCGTCCGGTTCGATCGGGAGAGTATGTCGGATCTCTCGAAAGAGGCGGCGGATCGGCTGCTTGAGGTGGTAATGAACCGGCTTGCTGAGGCGGATGCCGTGCTCATCTCGGATTACGCGAAGGGAGTGATCAGCAAGCGGGTTGCCAGGCAGATCCTCTCTCTGGCGCGGCGTCATCGAAAAATCGTCGTAGTCGATCCGAAAGTCCACCACTTCCCCCTCTACAAGGGGGCGACCGTCATTACCCCCAATCATCACGAGGCCTTAGCCTTCGCCCATCTTCCCGCATGGGGACAAGAGGATCTGCTTGCTGTTGCGGGAAGAGAGTTACTTCGAAAACTCGAGGTCAAGGCCATATTGGTCACGCGGGGAGAGGCCGGGATGTCGCTCTTTGAGGATGGACGGGTGACTCATATCCCGGCGGTGGCGAAGGAGGTCTATGATGTGACGGGGGCGGGAGACACCGTCTTGGCAGCCCTTGCCCTGGCTATGGCATCGGGCGCCTCCCTGCGAGAGGCGGCCGTCATCGCCAATCATGCTGCCGGTGTCGTAGTGGGGAGGGCCGGAACGGCGACGATCAGCAGGGAAGAGCTGCTGAACGCACTACAAGACGGGGTATAGGGTGAGAGTAATAGTGTCATTGCCAGGAAGGTCCCCCCAGGCGTCATTGCGAGGGAGTGTAACGACCGAAGCAATCTCGCACTGCAAGGACGATGGGATTGCCGCGCTCCCGTTGGTCGCTCGCAATGACGACGTAACCCTACACCCTACCCCTGACATCCTAATGCCCTGCTTTTGAAGGAGATGCGATGGCGACCAAGTTCATCTTTGTGACCGGTGGAGTATTGTCATCGCTCGGGAAGGGGTTAGCCTCCGCTTCCATCGGCTGTTTGTTGGAAAGCCGCGGCTTTAAGGTGACCATACTGAAATGCGATCCCTACATCAACATAGATCCTGGGACCATGAACCCGTTCCAGCACGGGGAGGTGTTTGTCACCGATGATGGCGCAGAGGCCGATCTTGACCTGGGCCATTATGAACGGTTTACCGACCATGTGATGACCAAGGCCAACAATGTGACCGCCGGGCAAATCTATCATTCGGTCATCACCAAAGAGCGGCGCGGGGACTACTTGGGCGCGACAGTTCAGGTTATCCCGCATATCACCGACGAAATCAAGCGCGCGATCCATCGGGTGGCGGCAGGCGTCGATGTGGTGATCATTGAGGTCGGCGGGACGGTCGGCGATATCGAGAGTCTGCCTTTCCTTGAGGCGATCCGGCAGTTCAGGGGCGATGTCGGACGAGAGAACGTGCTGTATATCCATCTGACGTTGGTTCCGTATATCGCGCCGGCCGGCGAACTGAAGTCGAAACCGACCCAGCACAGTGTGAAAGAACTGCTTCAGATAGGGATTCAGCCTGATATCCTGCTGTGCCGGACGGATCGGCTCCTTCCCAAAGACCTGAAAGCCAAGATTGCGCTGTTCTGCAACGTCTCCGAAAAGGCGGTGATCACCGCGAAGGATGTGAACAATATTTATGAGGTGCCGCTGGTCCTGCGCAGTGAAGGGCTGGATGCCATCATTGCCCAGATGCTGAGCCTGCCGCACAGTGAGGCCGATCTGAGCGCCTGGGAGGCCATGGTTCGGAAGGTAAAGGAATCCACGACCGGTGTCACGATCGCGGTAGTCGGGAAATATCTTGAGCTCAAAGACTCGTATAAAAGCCTGACTGAGGCTATCATCCACGGCGGGATCGCCAACGATTGTCGAGTCCATATCAAAGCCGTAGATGCGGAGATTGTGGCGCGCGACGGTCCAAAGGAGCATCTACACGATGTCGCGGGCATCCTGGTACCGGGAGGTTTTGGAAGTCGGGGGGTCGAGGGGAAGATTGCGGCGATCGCCTTTGCCCGCGAAGAGCACATCCCATTCTTTGGGATCTGTCTGGGGATGCAGTGCGCGGTGATCGAATTTGCCAGACACGTATGCGGCTTACAGGGCGCCAACAGCCGCGAGTTTGACCCGAACTCTCCTCACCCGGTCATCGATCTCATGCCTGAACAGCGAGGGATTACCAGCTTGGGAGGGACGATGCGACTGGGCGCGTACCCGTGTCGTATCGTCGTACCGTCTGTCGCCCACCAGACCTATGGGACCACCGAGATCAGCGAACGCCATCGCCATCGCTATGAGGTGAACAATGACTATCGGGACATTCTGGAGCGTCATGGCATGCGATTGAGCGGGTTTTCACCGGACAATATGCTGGTAGAGATGATCGAGCTTCCCGATCACCCGTGGTTCGTTGGCGGACAATTCCATCCCGAGTTCAAATCGTGTCCCAAGCGACCTCACCCGTTGTTCCGTGAGTTTATTAAGGCGTCGCTCAAGCGACAGGAGGCCAGGGTCTAGGAAGGAATACCCTAAACCCTTTGCCCTATGGCACTCACAAGACAGGTACGGATTGGCAAACTTACGCTTGGCGGTGGAGCGCCGCTTCTCCTGGTGGCTGGCCCATGTGTGATCGAGAGCGAGGATCACCTGCTCCGGGTCGGCGAGGCGATCAGGACGGTCTGTGAGGCGTGCCGAATTCCCTTCGTCCTCAAGTCCTCGTATGACAAGGCCAATCGGTCGTCGGGCTATTCATTTCGCGGTCCGGGTCTGGAGGAGGGGCTTCGCATCCTGGAGCGGGTCAGGGCAAAGCTGGATGTGCCCGTGATCTCTGACGTCCACGACGTACATCAGATATCGGCCGCGGCTCAGGTGCTGGATATTCTTCAGATTCCGGCGTTCTTATGTCGGCAGACCGACCTGCTTGCCGCTGCTGCGAGGTCAGGTAAACCGGTCAATGTGAAGAAGGGACAGTTTCTATCGCCATGGGATGCCGGCAATATTGTGGAGAAGCTCCGATCTGCCGGTTCGGAGGCAATCATCCTGACGGAACGGGGCAGCAGCTTCGGCTATAACAACCTGGTGGTGGACATCCGTTCGCTCCCGATCATGCGCAGGTTCGGCTATCCGGTCCTGTTCGATGTCACCCACAGTGTACAACTGCCTGGCGGCGCGGGCCATGCTTCGGGAGGGCAGCCGGAATTGATCCCGTACCTCGCCAGGGCAGCCGTGGCGGCAGGGGTCGACGGGCTCTTTATGGAGGTCCATCCCGATCCCGCCGATGCGCCGAGCGACGGCCCTGCGATGCTCCGGCTCGATGCGCTTCCGGGACTGCTGAACCAGTTATTGGAGGTTCAGCGGGCGGTCGCGCCGTATGTGAATCAGCCTTCAGCCATTAGCGGTCAGCAGCCAGCAGAAGGCAGCCGTCAGCCATCAGCGGCTAGCAGTCGGGACAAGACGCCTTTAGCTGAGAGCTGAAGGCTGATAGCTGCCTTGGTTATGAGAAACTTCAAAGAATTGAAAGTATGGGAAAAGGCCCATCACTTGACTCTGGGGGTCTACAAGGCCAGTCAATCGTTTCCAAGGGATGAGATCTACGGTTTGACGAGCCAAATCCGCCGTTCCTCCGTTTCTGTTCCCGCCAATATTGCTGAGGGATGTGGCAGAGATGGAGATGCCGAGCTTGCCCGTTTCCTCCAGATCGCCATGGGGTCAGCAAGCGAACTGGACTACCACCTTCTGCTTGCACACGATCTGAACTTGCTGAATAGCTCAGATTACGGGCAACTTGCGAGTGAGGTGGGCGAGGTGAAGCGAATGCTGATATCCTTCATTCAGAAGCTGAAGGCTGGTCGCTGAAGGCTGTTCTTCAGGTATGCAAACTCCCCTGCAACAATTTCTTCGCGTGCTCCGCTGCGCCGCTCCCTACCGGGCGCGGGTCATTCTTGCCGTCGTCTCCCTGGTCCTCATCGCCGTCCTCAATGCGGTGTCTATCGGGTCGCTCCAGCCGATCTTCGACGGTCTCTTCGCCGCGGAGGGCGTCGGATCAGGGATCAGTCTTCCTGATCCGATCATGACCCTGCTCGGGCATCGGCTGGTCCGGTTTCAGGCGTTCCTTCAGGCTCATCGGATCAGCACCCTCACCTTTATCGGCGGGGCCCTCTTCGTTGTCTTTGTGGCGAAAGGAGCGCTTATTTACATCCAACAACTGCAACTACGGTATGTGGC
>JACPQW010000124.1 GCA_016190285.1 Candidatus Methylomirabilis oxygeniifera | reverse complement strand
GTTGCAAGGTGGAGACGCCCCGCAATTGTTTGGCCCTTCCAGAGCAGGTTCAAATCAGAATGGCCGAGTTGATCACCCTCCCATCGTCCCTTTGCCCGCAGCCGCGCTTTGTCTCCTGGCGCCTTACCCGTGTCCTTTGCAAGCGTTACACCGATGCGTTGCAGGTCTGCGTCGGCTTCAAGGTCAAGGCGCGGCCATTCACCGACAGCCTTCCCCTCGAAATCGAGGGTGCCGGTAAACGCCGCGGCAGCGCCGCCTGATAGTCCCATGGCCGATGCCAGTTGCGCGGCCTCGATGCCCCGTACGCGAAGTTCTACCTCAATCGGTATACGATCCCCTTCAGTGCGTTGTACGCTCCCGGTAAGTTCAAACGAGCCGGATGTCTCGCCAGGCAACTGCCCGCCGGCTTGGAAGCGAAGAGGATGAGGGGGAAGCGGGGCCGGGATGTCCAGGTTGATATCCTTAAACTCCAGGTTGACCGATCCGTACGGATGGAGAGGATTGTCGACGACGAGGACCCCATGGCGGATGGCCAAGGTTCCTGTCAATAAGACCGGTAGAACAGGCTGTCCTCTGGCCGCTCTGGTACCTTCGGTGCGGTGCGGCTCGGCCGCCGTGCCTCGCGCAGTCGGTCGAATCAAGTCATCAAGATTCCACCCATCCGGTCCCCTGGCCAACCTGATGTGTGGCCGGTCGATACGGATATTCCCAACCTGAATGTCGCCCTTGAGGAGCGGAAGCAGCTTGAGCGACACATGCAGTTGCTCCGCGTCTACGAACGGTTCAGACCACGGGGCGCGATCAGCAATAACCACGTCCCGGATAGTCACCTCGGGCGACGGCAGGAGATGTACTCGCAGGCTGGTCGCGGTGACTTTGCGGTTCAAGAGTTGGCTGACTCGGCTGATGAGGATTCCTCGATACCGCTCCTGGTCCAGCAGAAGCGGACCAACGAGGAGGACTGCGACGATCCCACCTAAGACCAGGAGTAACCCGAGGAGCCGACGCTGCCCGCGTCTCGTCACCCGTCCCCTCCGGGCTCTTCGCCCTTGAGTCGCGCCAGCAGCAACTCGCGCGCCACCGGTGGGTTGGCCTTGCCGCGACTTAACTTCATCACCATGCCAACCAGGAAGGTAAGGCTTTGCACCTTCCCTTTCCGGTAGTCGGCGACCGGCCCGGGCTGTGCGGCAAGCACCTCCTCAACGATCCGGCGTAGCTCATCCTGATCGGAGATCTGAGTCAGTCCTTGCTCTTTGACGATCAGCTCAGCCGGTTTCCCTGTCTGATACATCTGTTCGAAGACCGTCTTGGCGATCTTGCCGCTGATGGTTCCACGATGCAGCAGCGCCAGCAGAGCAGCCAGTTCCGTCGGCGAGATCGGGCTGTCGGTAATGTCCCGGCCGTCTTTGTTCAAATGGCCTAAAAGCTCCACCATCACCCAATTGCTGGCGAGCTTCGACTCGTGGGAGGCCTGTGCGACCGCCTCGTAGTAGTCGGCCAGCGGCTTAGATGCCGTAAGTACGGCGGCATCGTAGTCCGGGATCCCGTACTCTTCGACAAACCGAGCGCGACGTTGCTGTGGCAGTTCCGGGAGCGTGGTGCGGATCTCATCGATCCAGTGAGGTGAGGCGGCCAACGGGACCAGGTCAGGTTCTGGGAAGTAGCGGTAATCGTGCGCGTACTCCTTGCTCCGCATCGACAGGGTCAGCTCCTGGTCGGCGTCCCACAACCGCGTCTCCTGAACGATCTTTCCCCCTGCTTCAAGGACCTGTGTCTGTCGCTGGATTTCATAGGCCAGGGCCTTTTGCACACTCTTAAAGGAGTTCATATTCTTGACCTCAGCCTTGACCCCCAGCTCTTCGCTGCCGGTGCGCCGCAGGGAGACGTTGGCGTCACAACGCAGGCTGCCTTCCTCCATGTTGCCGTCGCAGACTCCCAAGTAGACAAGGATTGCGCGAAGTTGCCGGAGATATTCCGCCGCCTCCTCTGGGCTGCGGATATCGGGCTCGCTGACGATCTCCATCAACGGCACGCCGCTGCGATTAAAGTCCACCAGGCTATAGTCTGCCGCCTGGAGCGTACCGGCGTGCAGCAGTTTGCCGACGTCCTCTTCGAGATGGAGGCGATGAATGCGGACGCGCCTGGCCGTTCCGTCGACAGCGAATCCCACAGACCCTCGCCATGCGAGCGGAAGCTCGTACTGCGAGATTTGATAGTTTTTCGGCATGTCGGGGTAGAAGTAATTCTTCCGGTGGAAGCGGCAGACGGGAGTGACGTCGCACCCTAAGGCGAGCGCCGTCTTGATGGCGAACTCCACCACTCGTCTGTTCAGGACCGGCAACGCGCCAGGCATCCCGAGGCAGACGGGGCAGGTCTGGCTATTGGGCGACGCACCGAAGGCGGCGCTGCAGCCGCAGAAGATCTTGGATTTGGTCAGGAGCTGGGCATGCACCTCCAGCCCAATGACCGCTTCATAGGCGACTGTCGTAGACACCGGCTACTCCTTCAATACTCAGAGAGTGTCCCTACTCGTTATTGGTTAAAAGTCTCCCTCAGCGGTCATTGCGAGGAAGCGGAGCGACCGAAGCAATCTCACAGTAGTTGGGGTACGTGGCCCCTGGGTACAACCGTGGGATTGCCACGCTCCTTTCAGTCGCTCGCAATGACGTGTCCTTTGTATGTGTGACCACATTGGACTTGTATCGGCATGGATG
>JACPQW010000016.1 GCA_016190285.1 Candidatus Methylomirabilis oxygeniifera | reverse complement strand
CCCATGCGCACGAAAGTCTACGCGGTGAGGTATTCGATCCCCGCCCGCGTCATTGCGAGCGACCAACGGGAGCGTGGCAATCTCACCGTTCTTCCCAGCAACCACGCACCCTCCCAATACTGTGAGATTGCTTCGGTCGCTTCGCTCCCTCGCAATGACCCGCGAGAGAGACTTTCGGGGCAATGACGTCCATTGTTGCGACTTACAACGCTATGCATAAAAACAAAAAGGAAGGTCGCAATGGACCCTCCTTCTCGATATGCGAAGTACCAATTAGCGCTTTGAGAACTGGAACCGTGCGCGGGCTCCCTTCTGGCCGTATTTCTTTCGCTCCTTCACTCGAGGGTCTCGTGTCAGGAACCCCGCCTTTCGAAGCGACGGCCGCAGGGAAGCATCTACAGCCAGGAGCGCCCTGGCGATCCCGAGTCGAACGGCGCCGGCCTGGCCGGTCAGCCCCCCGCCGCCCACATTGGCACGCAGGTCGAACTTGCCTTCTATCCCTACCGCCTTCAGAGGTTGAACAGCCAAGGTTTGATTAGTCGGACGGCTGAAATATTCCTGCAGAGGCCGCCGGTTGACCATCATCTTCCCGTCACCGGGCGATAGCCACACCCTGGCTACAGACGACTTTCGCCGCCCAGTCCCGTACAACAACGCACCTTCCGCTGGCATGGCTGAAATTTATCCCTCCTTAACGGTCGTTTTGACGAATGGTGTCGGCTGCTGTGACGCATGCGGATGAGTGGGGCCCGCATACACCTTGAGTTTACGAAACAGCGCATCGCCCAGCTTCGTTCTTGGCAACATCCCACGAACCGCAGCCTCCAACACCCGTGTCGGGTGACTCTTCATCATTCGCTCGGCCGTAGTGGTTGTCAGCCCGCCGGGATATCCGGAATGGCGATGGTAGAGCTTATCTTTCAGCTTATTACCCGTTAATACCACCCGCTCGGCATTCACAATCACCACGAAGTCCCCGGTGTCCATATGCGGGCTGAAGATCGGCTTATGCTTCCCTCGCAGGAGCACCGCCACCTCAGTAGCCAGCCTCCCAAGGACCTGTCCAGACGCATCGATCAGGTGCCACCGCCTGTCGATCTCGTTCACGTTGCAATGCATAGTCTTAGACATTACGCACACGACTCCTCTCGTCTGGCTGTGCCATCCAAAAACGAGTGAATAATAGTCGCCGAGGCTCAAGGTGTCAAGGGAAAAATAGGGAGCGTCATTTTCCCTTGACAGGACGGGCGGGAGCTTTCTATGGTTATGCTCCATCGCGTGACGTGAGCGAGTGTCTCTACGGTTGACGTCTCATAGGAAGTTCGCAAGGGGGGTTCCACAGTGACCCCGCGAGACGAGAACGGTGTTGTCCTGCCCCATCGAACGCGCCTTCTGCGCCTGCGATCCAGGCTGCACAAGGCGCGTTCGTATTGTGTGAGGCCGACCCGTCTCTCTCGGAAATGTCGATGGTGAACAGATAAGAACCGAGTGACGGAGGAGAGCCATGCAGATTTCAAATTATGAAATATTGGAAAAAATCTCGGAAGCTCCTGAGTCCGCCGTCTTTAAAGCCTGCCACAAGAAAAATCCGGACCGGCTGCTCGTGCTGAAGATTCTCAAGGCCATCAGTCTGTCCGAGTACAAGCAGACCCAAGTCACCCAGAAGATCGCGCACCTCAAGGTCTTGGACGATCCTTCAGTGATTACGCCTGTCGGCTTCGGCGTCACGGAAGGGATCTGCTTCATTACCCAGGACTATTGTGACGGGGTCACCCTCAGCAGGCTGATCGACGCGAAGTCCCGGATCTCCCTGATGGATTTTTTCACGCTGGCGAGCAAGCTCACACGAGCACTGGAAATTGTCCACGAAGCCGGAATCATCCATGGCGGCGTCAAGCCCAACAACATCCTCGTCAACTTCAGCACGCTGGACGTGCGGCTGATGGACTTCATCAGCGCGGTGGACGTGCGGGATGTGAGTCACTTCATTTATGATCGCTCCTTCATCAGGGGCACTCTCGCCTATACCTCCCCGGAGCAGACCGGACGGATCAACCATCGGGTGAGCTTCTCGTCGGATCTGTATGCCCTCGGGATCATCTTCTATGAACTGCTGGCCGGTCGTCTTCCGTTTTTTTCCGATGATCCCCTGGAGCTGATCCATGCCCATCTGGCCGAGGAAGCGCCCAAAGTCCACGAAGGCCATCCCCACATTCCCGTCGTCTTAAGCAGGATCGTTGCCAAACTCATGCACAAGCAGCCGGAAAAACGCTATCAGAGCGCAGTCGGGCTCCTGGCCGATCTCACGCGCTGCCAAGATGAGTTTTCAGCAATCGGCACCATCCGCAACTTCCCGCTCGAAAAAACGGTGTGCACCCAGCGGGTCACGTTCATCTCCAAGATGGTGGGCCGTGACCGGGAAGCCGAGCTCATCCTGCAAGAGTATGAGCAGGTGGCACGTGGCGGGTTTCGGTCGCTCTTTATCTCGGGGTTGTCCGGCATCGGCAAGACCCGCCTGATTCAGGAGTTGCAACGGCCGATCGTGCAGCACCGGGGCTATTTTACCTCTGGGAAGTTCGACGTCTACCAGAAAAATATCCCGTACAGCTCGTTGATCCAGGCGCTCAAAAATCTGGTGCGGACCTTCCTGACCGAGAGCGACGAACGGGTCAGGCTCTGGAAGACCAAAGCATTGCAAGCCGTCGGCAAGAACGGAAAGGTCCTGACCGACGTGATCCCGGAACTGGAGCTGCTGATAGGACCACAACCCGGGGTCAAGCCGCTGCCGCCCGTTGAGTCCCTCAACCGGTTCCATGATGTCTTCGACCGGTTTCTGACCTGCCTGGCGAGCGAAGAGAACCCGCTCACCCTGTTCATCGACGACCTGCAGTGGTGCGACGTCGCCTCCTTCGACTTTCTGACGAATATCCTGGCGAACCACAAGGACCACCCGTACCTGTTCCTGTTAGGCGCCTACCGTCATAACGAAGTCGAGCCGAGCCATCCCCTCTCCAAGCTGATTCGGACCGCCGTTGAGGAGAGTTGGCCGCTGAAGGAGATCAGGCTGGAGCCGCTCAAGCCGCAGCACTGTCATGAGATGGTCTCCTACATCCTCGACTTTCCCCGTTCGCAGACGAAGGCGTTGGCGGACTTCATCAGCGCACTCAGCGAAGGCAACCCGCTGTTTGTCAGCGAGAGTCTGTCGTACCTGCATAACGAAAACCTCCTCTTCCTCGATGCAGACGGGCAATGGCGATGGGACCTCACCAAGATCAGGCAGTCCCGCATGCCCACCACCGTGGTCGCGCTGTTCAGCGCCAAAATCCAGAAGCTGCCGCCGGACCTGATAGAGCTGCTGAAATACTGCGCCTGCATGGGCAACACCTTTTCCCCCGCCGAGATCTCCGCGATCAGGGGGACCACGCTGGTCGACACGTTCGAGCTGTTGAAACCGGCCCTCAGGCAGGGATTGCTGACGGAAAGTAAGAACCACCTGCAGTTCATCCACGACCGGGTCCAGGAAGCGGTGCTCGCCGCCATCCCGGCGGAGGTGCGCCGGTTGATCCACCGGCAGGTCGGCAACCACCTCCTCTCCACGGCGCCGACGGGTGCGGAGCTCGAAAACATCGAGAACCTGTTCACCATCGTGTCCCACCTCAATCTGGGAAGGGAAGAAAACCCGGACGCCGAGGCGGCCTATTTTCTGTCGGACCTTAACTACTATGCCGGCAACAAGGCGCTCAGCTCCCTCGCGACTAAAGCGGCCAACGAGTACTTCGATCTCAGCAAGGAGCTCCTGCCGGAGGACTGCTGGGAGGCGGATCGCTATGAGCGCACGTTCCGGATCTACCAGAAGGCGGCGAAAACGGAGCTGATGTGCGGCAACTACGAGAACTCCGAACGACTGCTCGCCCGCCTCCTCGACCATGCCCAGACCGATCCGGACAAGGCGGAATGTCTGGCGGAGCAGACTACCTCGCTGTCATCGATAGGCAATTTCATCAAGGCGATCGAGACAGCCAACCGGGGGCTGGCCTATTTCGGCAAGGCGATCCCCGATAACCCTGAGGAGACCGACCGGCGAAGAACCGCGTTGATGGCCGAGATTGCATCGCAGAACATCGATATCTGGGAGACCATCCTGAACATGCCCTTTACCACCGACCGGAAGCGCAAAATCGAGCTGGCCTTCTACAGCGAGCTGATCCCCGATCTGTACATGTCCGGCCTGGTGCCGCAACTGTACCTGTCGGCCGCCCAGTCGACCCAGCACTGCCTGTCGGGGGGGATGGACGAATCGACCATCTATTCGTTCAGCATTATGGGGCTGCAGCTTGGCGAACAGGAGGAGTTCGAGCAGGCCTTCAAATATGAAGACCTGGCCAGGGATCTCTCGGCACAATACCCCAACACCTTCGGCGCCACGCGGGGGATGAACGGGATCGTCTGGTGCAACATGCACTCGCGAAGCCACCCGCGGCAGATTGTGGACTATTGTCTCAAGTCGATCCAGTGCGGGAAGAACTGCGGCGACCTTTACAATGCAGGCCT
>JACPQW010000121.1 GCA_016190285.1 Candidatus Methylomirabilis oxygeniifera | reverse complement strand
TGGTCGGGGCGATTGGATTTGAACCAACGACCCCTGGCCCCCCATGCCAGTGCGCTACCAGGCTGCGCCACGCCCCGAACAAGCGATGATTATACGTCAGGGGGAATTCCTGCGTAATAACGACGAGATCTGCTTCAGTTCTTCCTTCACCAGTCGGATAGAATCCAACGCGGTCGGCGGGAACGACTCCTGCTCTGCGGCCAGATGGCGTCTGGCGCCCGCAATGGTGAATCGCCTCTGGTAAAGCAACTCCTTGATGCGAAGCACAGCCAAGACATCATTACGTCGATACAGACGCTGTCCGCTTGGACTCTTGGTCGGCCGCAGTGTCGCAAACTGTGTTTCCCAGTAGCGAAGGATGTAGGGTTGGACTTCGGTCAGTTCCGCAACCTCTCCAATCTTGAAGTACAGCTTCTCTGGAATTGCAGAACCGCCGTCAAGACCAGGGAGAAGCCTTTGTTGCGATCGAGGTTTCGTTCTAACCAACCTCATCCGTGCACTGGGCACAGCCTTGTCTCTTCCGCCGACTCGAACGCTACCCGCCGAGATTGTTTACAGCATGGTGTAGAGCTTTACCCGGCTTGAATTTCAATACCTTGCGAGCTGAGATCGTAATGGGGTCGCCGGTTTGAGGGTTTCGCCCTTTTCTCGCTCGCTTGGCTTTGACCTGGAAAGAGCCGAAGCCGACAAGCTGGATCTTCTCCCCTTTCTTAAGAGCGTTCTTCACAATATCGAGGGTCGCCTCCACTGCTTCCATCGCCTGTTTCTTGGCGAGGCCTCTTTCAGCAACGATCGAAGCTATGTCAGCCTTGGTCATTGTCCCCTTCCCTTTCAGGAAAACATGGCCATCCTCTCGTGGCGTAGTCCTGTACAATCACCCCATGCTTCAGAACAATGTGTTTCCTCAACCATTCTTCCAACATTGTCTCTTATGATAGAGAGCGGGGGGAGGGTTGTCAAATCCTTTTTCCAGATACCACCTTATTGGATGATGGAATCGTTTGGGCTCTCTGAGTCGCTGGAAAGGATGCGGAACGGGTCGCTCGACGCAGGAGGCACAGAGACGCGATAGGCATAGCTCAGGGTTCGTCCCATCAGCGCGACGTAGATCAGACCCCCCAGCGCGAGTACCAGAGCACCCAGTCTGGCGATCGTCGCCTGGGCGATGATCAAGCCAGCAGCGAGCGTCAGGACACCGACATTCAACAAGACAAAGACAATCGGACGACAGCGCAACAAAGAGAGTTCTGTAATCGCCAGCTTTGGCCAACCTCTGCGGTCGCGTACGCCGACGACAAAACCAGGAAAGAGCTTAAAAGACATCCCGATGATGAAGTTCGTCACCCACCCGAGCAGTCCCAACACCCCGTATGCTCCCGCCACCCTATTGCCAAGGGCGCTGTCCGGATCAATCCACAGCAGTGAGAATCCAAGTCCAACGGCAAGCAGCAGACAGACGATACCGGCCAGCGCGTGCCGCATCGTCCAATCGATCGGTATCCGCCGATTGCGCACAAGCGTCTGAAGGAGGCCGACATAGGTAAGGAGAGCCGCCAGGATCACGACACTCCAGACAGTTGTCCCGGGAATCCAGCCCAGGAGCGCCATGGCCAATCCGGCGACGCCGACGGCAAGGCCGTACAATTGCCAGACCGCCACCCGCGGCAGCGTCAGTTCCGACAAAAGAAACGCCGGCGCCATCCTGTAAGAGATGGAACAGATGGTAAGACTCACCCATCCGAGCGCCGCAAGATGCGCGTGACCGGCTAGATTGGTAAGTACATTGCCGGAAAGAAACCCGAGAGATTTATCCAACGCCAGGAGCAGGCCGAGCGTAGCAGCCAGCAAGAGAAACATGATTGACAAGCACATCCCGGTTTCGGCCGCGCTCCGGTGCCAGGCAGGACCGAGGCAGTGCCACATGTTCATCGCAAAGAAGACCACGCTGAGCACAATGACAGCCGCCGCCATCCAGGTGGGCGTCCATGCTCCAATGAGCATATGCGCCATGAGACCTGTCGCGCTGAATATGTACAACCCGAACTGCCAGCGCGCCAACCTCGGAAAGCGCAAGGGTCGTTTCGTCATCGCTGGAACAATCCGATACATCACCCCCATAATCGCAGAGCTGATCCATCCGAGTGTAAAGGTATGGGTTACGGCTAAGATCCGCGGCTGATAGAAAAACTCCGTCAGATCCCCCACGACCCACGGCATCGCAGTGACACCCAGACCGAAGAGGGCCACGGCCGAAATAAAAAAGTGTATCGGAAGGCGTGCCATTCGGATAAGTTCGCGAGACGGAGCGCTCGCGGATATCGGTTCGGCGGCCTGCCCTGACGCTATACGCTCGTGTTGTTTTGGATCGAGGTCGATCTGCAACCTATCAGATCGGTGCAAGTTCATCGTATGTCCCTTTGCAACTTCTTAGGTGTTTAGGCCGAAGGCGATACATTGCATTGCGTACTTCATCAGCCAACTCACATACCCGAAGTTGTGTGTGATCACTGCGTTACCCCTAAAAGCCTTCAGTCCTCAGTCTATCTACCTGCAGAGCGCCGGACCGTTTCCCCAATACACCGGACACTGCCGTGTTACCCAGGAAGAGCAGTATAGCGACAACATTCAGCAGTCCGCCCCCCAGCCTCCCCGGCCACCACGCCGTCACATCCCCTACCACTCGCACCATGAGCGACAGATGAAGCAAAACGAGATGGCTATAGAAGGCCGGGCGAAACGGTAAAGGAATTCCCAGTACAGACGGAAAGATGATCGGGGCATGCCCAATAATCATAGAAAACACAAAGCCCACGAATAAGGCGTGCAGCGTCGCATCGTAGCCGTCCTGTATGTTATGTTCGTGAATAGCATGCACACTTGCATGATGGTGAGCCGCCACTCCGCCAAAGCTTAAGGTAAGTAGTCCGGCGACTGCGAGCCACACGTAACCTGAAAGCAAGCTGAGCGCGACAAATCGGTGTAGTCCTGTCTTTTGTACCGCGTGTCGCGCCATATCGTGGCGCAGCAACCAGACGCTCAGTCCAATCAAGCCCAGCCCGCTCAGTCGCGACCCGATGTCAAAAGCCATTCCGACAGGAATGAGCCCGGCCATAAAAAGAGCAACAGCGGCCAGAAACGATAGCCGATGTCGTTGCGCAAGCGGGAGAAAACGGCTCAACTCCAGTCGTTCGCCCGCAATGGTCAGGATCAGGAAGGCGGCCCACCAATTCACCACGCTGACAATCGACCACCCGTTAAGCCAAAGGAGGTTGCCTGCTAACCACACAAGCGCTCCAAGGGCCATCGTAACCGTAAACAGCGCCGGTTGTTCCCAAATGAGATAAATGAACGTCACGACCAATACAACACTGCCCAAGGTCATGAATACCGGACCCACCGCACCGGGCACACCGGCAATCAGCATAACGGCACCCACCCCCGTACACAGAGGTCCGACGGCAGGCCACCACTTTGCCATGGCTACAGCCCGCTCCAACCCGATCAGCGTGCCCAAAAAACCCGATACCATCAACGGACCGTGTACATCCGGCAACGTCAAAGGGACAATCGACCACTCCCAACCCAGGCGGTAGAGTCCTCCCAACAGCGCGGTGAGCAGGGCGAACATCCCCGCCGCCATCAGGGGAAATCTGAACGAATGTCGTAACGCCCCGGTTAAGTTGTGCCGTACTTGCTCCGGAAGGGCTCGTTCCGACCGCTGCGGAGGCTGCATCGCAAGAAGCATGCTCAGGCTCAGCGCAAACAGCGACGTCATCGTCAACGCCGAAAGAACACACCACGAACAGATCGATTTGATCACCGCAACCTGTAGGTAGATCAGCCACGCCGATAGCGCCACGCCGATTCCGGCGATCGCGGCGATCACCCCCAGTATACGCCGACTGATAACCATCACGGCTGCGATCGAGAGGACAAGCAGCAGTAGATACGCCCCGATACCGAAGGCGGCGAGGGGAATTCCCCAGATCTCGGAGTATGCTCCTTGATTGACGACGTCGCATCCCTCTGTAAGGCAGAAACCCGGCGTCTCCGCGCGATGCCGCCACAGCAGGTAGCCCGAGTCCGCCAGTCCGAACAGGGCAAGCACAGGGAGCACCGGCAGCCATCGCCAAGCTCGGCGGCTGCCAATCGCCTCAGTAGACTTCAATTGAGACATGGGCGCGCCGTCGCGCATACTCGGCGATCGATTCGAGCACCCCCCGGGAAACCGGTATCAAGCCGGTGTCGGCCGGTACCCGATCGAGCGTATAGATCTGAACCCCGCGCGGGCGAATCTCAGCAACTCGGTCGGTCCACTCGCGGATCGCCACGGGGGCTGTGTTCGCCACCCTGCCCCACACGAACATCGCTTGCAGCAGCACGCCGTCAAGCTTCGCCAATCCCTGGAGCATCTCGGCAAAGTCCCACCCTTTGGCGGGCAGATTGATCCGACGCATGAGCCCCTCGCTCCCAGCATCCAACTTCATCAACTTGAGATCGATCCCTTGCAACGCGGCACGCACCTCCGGGCGATACACGGTGGAGCTATTCGACAGGATGGCCAGCTTGGCGTCTGGCATATAAAGATCCCGCAGATCAGACGCGGCCTTGGCAATCGCCTGCAATTCGGGATGAAGCGTGGGCTCGCCGTTGCCGGAGAAGGTGATGACGTCGACGAGGATCTGCTCACCGCATAACTGCTGCAGCCGTCTCTCTAAAGCTTCGGCTACCTGGTTGCCGGTGGGAAGATCCGTCAGCGAGTCGGTACCCTGCCGGATCGGCTGTGCAGTCCAGCCGCACTGGCAGTACCGGCAGTTAAAGGAACAGCGCTTGGCTCCTGCGCCCAGCAGATTGACGCCCAGCGAACGACCGAGCCGTCGAGAAGGCAGCGGTCCATAGATCAGATCCTCTTTCACCAGCCGGTGTCGGCGTACATCTCTCGTCATTGAGTATGGTGCTCGACTTCCTGGCTCACTTGCTCCGGCGCATCGAGTATGGCCACGTACGGAAGGGCCCGCCCCTGCCCATAGGCGTCTAGGCCGTAGCCGATCATCCAGGCATCGGGCACCTCAAAGCCGACATAGTCCGCGCGGATGGCCACCTGCCTCCGACTCGGCTTGTCCAGGAGCACGCAGGTGCGCAGCCAGCTCGGATCCTTAGCGGCAAGATGCGCGCAGACCATGCTGAGCGTCCGTCCCGAATCCAGGATGTCATCTACGAGCAGCACAGTGCGCCCCCTAAGATCCAATGCACTGTCCTTGTGAAGCTGTACCAGCCCACTGGAAGCCACCAACGGGCCGTAGTGCGAGACGGACATCAGGTCCACGTGGGGCTCTATCCCAAGACGCCCAAGTGCCCGTACTAGATCGCCCAGGAAAATAAACGCACCGGTGAGCAGACCAATCAGAACCGGCGTCGGCTCCGGTAGCTCCTGGGCGATCCTGCGCGCTAATTCCTCGACTCGCGTCGCAATGGCCTGCTCGTCAATGAGAAGACGATGTTTCAGCACCCTTCCCCCGTATGCAACACCAACTTGGTCTATTTCGTCCCCGACCAAACAGACCAGACAGACCAAATAGACTAAACGACCACACGGACCATCTCACCTTGCAGGTACAAAGGGGTGGCTCCCGTGATCGCTACGGAGACGAAGCTGCCGTCCACTATCCCTTCACCTCCAAAATGGACAATCTTATTCTGCCTGGTCCGACCGGTATGGCGATCGGTATTCCCCTTGGCATCTTCACGATTCACCAGCACCTCGACTGTTCGGCCGAGGTACGCGCGGTTGCGCTCAAGAGACAGCCGGTTCAGGAGCGCAAGCGCCTGCTCCAACCGACGGCTTCTGACCTCCTCAGAGAGCTGATCAGGCATCCGTTCCGCCTCTGTGTGGGGTCTCGGCGAATACTTGAACATGAAGGCGCCATCGAAATCGACTTGCTGCATCAGGTCCAGAGTCGCCTGAAAGTCCTCTTCCGTTTCACCGGGAAACCCGACAATAACATCCGTTGTGATCGCGATCTGTGGCGTTCTGGCGCGCAGCAGCGTGACCTTCTCCAGATACTCATCCCGATCATAACCGCGCTTCATTTGATGCAGGATCCGATCTGAGCCGGATTGAACAGGCAGATGGATCTGTTCGCACAGACTCGGGAGCTCGGCGATGGCTGCTGCCAGCTCATCGGTCACATCGATGGGATGTGGACTTGTAAAGCGGACCCGCATCTGACCATCTACGACTCGATCGATCTGACGGAGCAGTTCCACAAAGCTGATTGGAGGCGTGAGCTTTCTCCCGTAAGAGTTGACGGTCTGACCCAGGAGCGTGACCTCCCGGTACCCATGCCGCTTCAGCCCACGGATCTCCTCGACGATGTCCTGAGCGGGTCGGCTGCGCTCGCGGCCACGAGTGAAAGGAACGACGCAAAAGGTACAGAAGTGATCGCACCCCTCCATGATGCTGACCCAGGCCCTGATACTGCTTCGACGCTGAACCGGCGCGTCCACAGGATAAGAGTAGCCGGGCGTCCTCGCCGTCGCAACGCCTCTCACCGTCCCAGCTTGGAGCAATGATGGAATGGCTGTGAGCTGTCCAGGACCGACGACAAAGTCCAGGTATGGAAAACGGTTGAGAAGCGCCTCGCCTTCCTGCTGAGCGACACACCCGCAGATACCAATTTTCAGCCCGGCGCGCTCCCGCTTCAACACCTGAAAGGACCCGAGGCGGCTGTAGACCTTATGCTCCGCCTTCTCGCGGACAGCGCAGGTATTGAGAAGAATCAGATCGGCCTCTTCCTCACGCTCAGTGAGGGTATATCCCTCACTGGACAGTAGCCCAGTGATCCGCTCTGAATCAAGATCGTTAGCCTGACAGCCAAAGGTGATCAGCTTCAGCTTGGGCATCGCATCAACCTCAAGAGACCCAATAGACTCGATGGACTCAATGGACCCAATAGACTCAATTCAGCGACGAAGCGCGCCAAGGGCCCTCTCGATCCGCTCTGCTCCCGTCCTGATGCGTTCCATCGACGTGGCGTACGAAAGGCGAAGATGCGCGTCGCTTCCAAATTCGCTCCCTGGGACCGACACGACATGCGCCGTTTGCAGGAGGTAGGCCGCCATCTCGGCGGAATTTCTGATGGGGTGGCCGTTCGCCGCCGCTCCGTAGAACCCGGAGACATTCGGAAAAAGATAGAACGCACCTTCAGGGTTTGTACATGTGATACCGGGGATAGCGTTCAGCCGACCGATAAGATATTTCCGACGCCGGTCAAATTCGACCACCATCGCTCGAAGATCATCATGCGGGCCGAGCAGGGCGGCAACCGCAGCCTTCTGCGCGATCGAGGTCGGGTTCGACGTGACCTGGCTTTGGATGGTACTCATCGCTTTGATGATCTCCGCCGGTCCTGCCGCGTACCCGATCCGCCAGCCGGTCATGGCATACGCCTTGGAGACGGTATTGACAACAATGGTTCGTTTTCTCACCTCTTCGTCGAGCGACGCGATGCTCATATGAGCATGCCCGTCGTAGGTCAGAGACTCATACGCCTCGTCCGAAATCACCAGCAGGTCTCGCTCCACCGCCAGCGCGGCGATTGTCCGCAACTGTTCCAGCGGGATCATCGCGCCGGTCGGATTACACGGACTATTAAGCAGGATCGCCTTGGTCTTCGGTGTAATGGCCGACTCCAGCGCCTCTCGGGTCAGGTGGAACCCATCCTCTTCTCGCGTCGGTACGATAACCGGTCGCGCGTCGACAAGGCGGATCTGTTCCGTATACGTGACCCAGTAGGGGGCCGGAACGATGATCTCATCGCCGGATTCGAACAATGCCTCAGCGACATTGAATAACGAATGCTTCGAACCGCACGAGACGATCACCTCTGCAGGGTTGTAGGAGAGGCCATTATCGCGCTTCAGCTTGGTGATGATCGCCTGTTTCAGTTCGTCGATGCCGGCCGCGGCCGTGTATCGCGTGAAACCCTCGCGGATCGCGGTAATTGCCGCTTCCTTGATATGATCCGGCGTCTCAAAATCCGGCTCCCCGAGTCCAAAGTCCACAACATCGATCCCTTCCGCCTTCATCTGTTTGGCGATCGCAGCCATAGCCAGCGTGGCAGAGGGACTGGCATTCCTCGCGCGACTTGACAGATGCACCGTCATGGTTCTTGTCTCCATATTCAGCCTGTCTCCGTTGTACCCGCTAACGCGAGCCGATCCGCTCCTTGAGCATCCGTTCCACCATCGGCGTGACGAATTGGGACACGTCCCCGCCGAGTAGGGCAACCTCCTTGACCAGTCGAGAACTGAGGTAAGAATACTGCTCGTGAGGCATAAGAAATACCGTCTCGATCTCTTCGTTCAGCTTTCGATTCATCAATGCCATCTGAAATTCGTATTCGAAGTCGGAGAGGGCGCGGAGACCGCGGATGACGACGCGCGCGCCCCGTCGATGCATATAATCCACCAGCAGACCGTCAAAGGAGTCGATAGAGACGCCTCGCATGCCTCCGACGGCGTCCCGAATGATCTGCTGCCGCTCCGCAAGGCTGAACAGCGCGGCTTTCTCCGGGTTGGTGCTCACAGCAATCACCACACGAGAAAAAAGACGGCGCGCCCGCCTGGCGATATCGATGTGGCCGACAGTGAACGGATCGAAGGTCCCGGCGTAGACAGCCAGCGTTGTCACATTGCCTCCCGTCGATATAGTTGAAGCGCGGCGCCGCCGTGCCGGACCTCGCGAATGAGCGCCAGCCCCGCGGGGATCTGGACAGGGACGACCTTCGTAGACCGTTCCAGGATCGCCATGCCGGTCGGCGCAAGGAGCTCCATCGACGCGATCAAGCCGATGGCCGCCTTCGCATCAGCGTGCAGGTACGGCGGATCCAGAAAGATCAGATCAAATCGTTGTGATCCGTAGACTGCCCGGCGCAGATACCGCAGCACCTCCATCGGAACTACCTCAGCCCGGTCACGAAACCCCGACGTGTCGAGGTTTCGGTGCAGCATCGTAAGGGCTAACCGATTGTGCTCAACGAACACCGCCGTCGCGGCGCCACGGCTTAGCGCTTCGATCCCCACCGCTCCGGTTCCCGCATACAGGTCGAGAAACGCCCTGCCTTCGACCTGTTGCGCCAGCAGATTAAATAGAACCTCGCGGAGATAGTCCGAGGTCGGCCTCGTCCTTCTACCGCGAGGAGCCAGAATCCGTCGCCCCCTGGCGAGACCGCCGATCACCCTCATGAGTCGTATCAACCAGATCCGTGCTTCTATGCTTGATTTTACTGAATGACCGCCGTATAATTTTGCTTTGCGTAAACGATCATTCAACCATTATCAACTATCGGAGGTACTGTAATGCCGATTACGCATTCCAGCCAATGTGAGCTATGCGGACGAGGTCCACAAGTCAGCCGTCAGGTCAGCCATGCCCACAACGTCAGCAAGCGCCGCCAGCAGATCAACATCTCGCGTCATCACGTTGTCATGAATGGAACCCGACGCTATATCGCACTCTGCACCCGCTGTCTGCGATCCGGGCTCGTCCAAAAGGCCGGATGAATAAAGGCAGCTTTTAGCTGAAAGCTGTGAGCTGATCGCTGCTCTTATTCAGCCGCGAATGCGTTCGACGCCCATCACGCCGTCGATCTGGCGTATCGCTCCCATCGCTCCCTCGAGCTGCTTCAGGTTGGCTACCTCGAGCGTAAAGGTGTTCAATCCCTTCCGGTCTTCTGTCACGCGTATATCGGCCTGGGCAATATTAATCTTGCTCGCGGAGATTGCCGAGCTGATCGCAGCTAAGATTCCGGGCCGGTCCGTCCCGATCATTACGCGGATCTTGACCTGGTGGGCGATCTTCGGTGCTGCCTCCCAGGAGACGTTAATTTTTCGTTCCGGGTCGTACAGGAGCTGGTCCACGTTGGAGCAGTCAGCACTGTGAACCGACACTCCACGTCCGCGGGTGATAAATCCGACAATCTCATCACCAGGGAGCGGGTTGCAACACCTGGCAAACCGAATGAGAAAATCGTGTGCCCCCAGAAGGGTGACGCCCTCATCCGGCTGCTGGCGGATCTTTCGCTCCGGCTTGACCTCTCCTTCATGCGGTAGCTCATCTGCGGGTAAGAGTTTTGCGATGGCCTGTCGTGGCGAGAGCTTACCGTAACCGACGGTCGCATAAAACTCGTCCGGGCTTGCATAGCCATTGCCGGCGAGGACCTTCGCGACCGCGTCCGGCTTAAGAATGTGAGCGGGGCTCTTACCGAGCCTCCGAAGCTCCTTCTCCAGCAGATCCTTTCCAAGACTGATGCTCCGAACCTTCTCTTCGTTTTTGATCCACTGCTTGATCCGTCCCCTCGCCCGCGAGGTTTTTACGAGCTTCAGCCAGTCACGGCTTGGATGGTGCTTTGAGTCGGTCAGGATCTCGACGATGTCGCCATGTTGTAGTTCGTACCGCAGTGGGACCAGGCGGCCATTCGCCCTGGCCCCCACGCAGGTCAGGCCGATATCGGAGTGGACACCGAAGGCAAAGTCGATAGGACACGCCCCTTTCGGAAAGGTCTTCACATCTCCTTTTGGCGTGAAGACGTAGACCTCTTCCGGGAACAGGTCTACCTTGACCGTTTCCAGGAACTCCCGGCTGTCTTTCAGATCGCGCTGCCACTCCAGGAGCTGTCGAATCCACGCGAACCCCTTGTCGGCCTGGTCGAACCCTGCCTTCCCCTCCTTGTAGACCCAATGGGCCGCGATCCCCTCCTCTGCCGTTTTATGCATCTCATGGGTTCGAATCTGGATTTCTACCGGTTCGCCGACCGGGCCGATCACTGTGGTGTGCAACGATTGATACATGTTCGACTTCGGCATAGCGATGAAGTCCTTAAACCGACCCGGAATCGGTTTCCACAGCGAGTGGATGACGCCCAGCGACCCGTAGCAGTCCTTGACCGATTCGGTAATTACTCGGACCGCCGTCAGATCGTAAATCTCATCGAATTCCTTGTGTTGATCACGCATCTTCTTGTAAATACTATAGAAATGCTTTGGACGACCGATGATCTGGGCCCGAATACCGACCTCGGTTAACTTCTGCTGAAGGATGCCAATGGCCTCGTTAATATCCTTCTCGCGCTCTCGTCGTTTTTTTGCGATCCGTGCGGATAGATCTTGATAGACCTCGCGCTCAAGGTGGCGGAGCGCTAAATCTTCGAACTCGGCCTTCATCCAATAGATGCCGAGACGGTGGGCGATCGGCGCGTAGATGTCGAGGGTCTCTCTGGCAATCAGCCGACGCTTCTCCTCCCGAAGCGGTTCAAGGGTTCGCATATTGTGGAGCCGATCAGCCAGCTTGATCAGGATGACCCGGATATCCTTCGACATCGCCAGCACCATCTTTCGGAGGCTCTCGGCCTGATGCTCCAGGCGGCTGCCGAAGGGGAGTTTACTGATCTTTGTGAGGCCGTCTACGAGATTCCCGATCTCGTCGCCAAAGGCCTCTTTGACCTCTTCCAGAGAGGCGTGGGTATCCTCGACCACATCGTGCAGGAGGGCGGCGGCGATGCTCGACACATCCATCTTGAGATTCAATACAATCTCGGCGACGGCTATCGGATGCGACAGATAGGGTTCGCCGGAGACCCGTTCCTGGCCTTTATGTACTCTGGCGGCAAAGTCATAGGCCCGCTGCAGCAGGGTTACATCCGCGTCAGGTAATGCAGCGCGAACGCGCTCAATAATCGGCTCGATTCCCATAGTGTCCGTGCCTGTCATTGCTGATCTGTTCAGAAAATATCCTGTAACCTATTATAACACTTTATTTTTAGCACAGTTTCGCGGACTTTCCAAAGGCTTTCAGGAGGGTTTACCCTGATACCGGACTTATCTTCTTCACCGGGTGCGCCTAGCGTTCCAGCAGGCTGAGAATCTCCTCTTGCCGGATAGGACCCTGTCTCACAATGACGGGCGGACTTATGGTGACGTCCACGACCGTTGACGGACTCCCACCGGCCACAGGACCCCCATCCAGAATCAGGTCCACCCGATGCCCAAGTTGCCGTAGCACCTCATGAGCGTCCAGGGGATCTGTGCCCCCAGACCGGTTCGCGCTTGTCCCGGTCACCGGGCCGCCGAACTGACGGATGAGGGCAAGCGCAATGGCCGAATCGGGGACCCTGAGACCGATCCGACCAGTCCCGGCGGTCAGCAGCGCGCAGACCGTGCGAGGAGCCGTCACGACGAGGGTAAGCGGACCGGGCCACCAACGCTCGGCAAGCCGAACGGCCGCCTCGGGCAATTCACCGACCAGTTGGATCGCCATCGTCAAATCGACTACCAGCAGCGGGATAGGACTCCCCAGCCTACGGCCCTTTGCGGCAAAGACGCGCTTGATCGCAAGCGGGTTTGAGGCGTCAGCTCCGAGGGCGTACAGGGTGTCGGTAGGGAACGCTACCAGGCCGCCCCTGCGGAGAACCGAGGCGGCTTCCGCCACGGCAGAAGGTGACGGAGACTGAGGTGTGACGGCACGCCTCAGTGTTTGGGCGTTCGGTCGGTCACCTGTTCGAACCATCCTTGAAAGCTGCCCCCTTTCTTCACCTGATAGATCACGTATGGCGGCTTGATCCGATCCCCCTTAGCATCCCACCGAAGCTCACCGAGGGCGCCGAGATAGGTCATCCGATGCAAGCTCTGCGACACTCGAAGCAAATGGGACCGTGATGCCGCCTTTGGTTTGGCGCGGGCAATGGCCGTAAAAAGGGCGCCTGCCGCATCGTACGCGTATAGCGTATATGGGCCGATAGCGCCATACCGATGGTGAAAGCGCTTGATGGCGGCCTCGGCCGATGGCAGCAACATCGGGTCGGGGGCAAAGGTCAAATAGGTCCCTGTGGCTGCACCCTCGCCGGCAAGATCGATGAACTCCGTCCCGATCACCCCATCTCCGCTGACTAACGTAGCCTTGATACCCTGTTCCCTAAGCCGTTTCGCGAGCAGACCGCCCTCGTGATACAATCCCCCGAAATAGACCAGGTCCGGTTCCTTCGGCTTGATCCGTTCGATTACCGAACCAATATCCTTTCCGCCCGATGAAATCACCATGCTGGTCACGCTGAGGCTGCGCGGTTTGTGCATCATCCGGCGTTCGAAAGCCGCTGCAAGCGCCTGACCGTAAGCCGTCTGATCATGCAGGATCACCAGCCGGCGCGGGTGAAGCGAGTGAAGGACGAACTCGGCAGCCACCCGTCCCTGTTGATCGTCCCGCCCGCACGTACGAAAGAGGCTCATGAACCCCTGCTCTGTAAGTCGCGGATCGGTGCTTGATGGCGTAATCTGAGGAATTCCAGCCGCATGATAGATTGCTGACGCTGGAAGCGAGCCGGCTGTCGTCAGGTGGCCGATGACCCCCCACACACCTGCCTGAACCAATCGTTTCGCCGCAGCCACTGCCTCAGCCGGATCGTTACGATCGTCCTCCGCCAAGAGTTGAATGCGGCGCCCGAGGATGCCCCCTTTTTCGTTCCATTCCTCGACAGCAAGCGCAACAGCGTCCCGGACATATCGGCCCATGTGAGCAAGGTCGCCAGACATCGGCCCGACAACCCCGATGGTGATCTCAGGAACAGTTGTCTGCGACTCTCCCTCCGCTCTCGCGTATGAAGCCCACGCCAAGATCGGCAGGAGCAAGGCCAGGCAGACTGCGAACGCCGCACGTTCAACCTTGAACCTGGAACCGTGAACCTGGAACGTCGCATATTGAACGTCGCATATTGAACGTCGCACGTTACTCGCCAAGATAGGCACTTCGGACCTCACTGTTGGCCATAAGTTTTTCGGCATCATCGGCAAGCACGATCCGACCGACCTCCATGACATACCCTTTGGCCGCGATCCGCAGAGCCATATGCGCGTTTTGCTCAACCAGCAGAATCGTTGTCGATTGGGCATTGATCTCTCGAATCACCTCGAAGATGGTCTCCACCAATCTGGGGGCCAGCCCGAGCGACGGTTCATCCAACAGCAGGAGCCGTGGGCGCGCCATCAGGGCGCGGCCGATAGCCAGCATCTGCTGTTCCCCGCCGGAAAGCGTCCCGCCAAGTTGTGACCGGCGGTCTTTGAGGAGCGGGAAGAGCTGGAATACCCGATCGAGGTCGTGACGGACCTCGGCGGCCTTCGTGCGGGTGTAGGCACCCATCTCCAGATTTTCCAGGACGGTCAGCGTTGAAAAGATTCTCCGCCCTTCCGGGACCTGCGAAATGCCGCGCTGGACGATGGTATGGGTTGGCAGGTGAGTCAGTTCCTCGCCTTCGAAGATGATCCGTCCGCTGGTCAGTCTCAGGATTCCCGAAATCGTCATCAACGTCGATGATTTCCCGGCCCCGTTCGCGCCGATCAGCGTGACGATCTGGCCCTGTTCCACCTCAAGATTGATGCCCCTGAGGGCATGGATGGCGCCGTAATGGAGATGTACCTCTTTCAGGCTAAGCATGCGCCGACTCTTTTCCCAGATAGGCGCCGATCACCCTGGAATCTGCTCTGATCTCTTCCGGCGTCCCTTCGGCGATTTTGACCCCGTGATCAAGAACCATGATCCGTTCCGAGATGCCCATCACCAGTTTCATATGGTGCTCAATGAGCAGAATCGTGATGCCGCGGGCGCGAATCGCATAGATCAACTCCATGAGGGCGTTAGTCTCCTGGGGATTCATCCCCGCGGCCGGCTCATCGAGGAGTAAGAGGGTCGGATCGCTTGCTATCGCCCTTGCGATCTCAAGCCGTCGCTGGTCGCCGTATGGGAGCTGGTTCGCCCACAGATCGCTCTTCTCCTCGAGACCTACGAACCGAAGCAGGCTGCCCGCTTTCGCCGCCAACTCCTGCTCCTCTTTGGTCACGCCTCTCGGTCTGATGATAGCGCCGACGACCCCGGCCCGCATCCGACAGTGGCCCCCAACCATGACGTTCTCAAGCACCGTCATGTCCTGAAACAGCCGGATGTTTTGAAAGGTGCGGCTTATGCCTTTCGCCGCGACCCGATTCGGCTTCAGGCCAACCAGGTTCTCCCCGCGATAGCGGATCTCCCCGGAACTTGGGGCAAAGAGACCCGTGACACAGTTGAAAAAGGTCGTTTTACCGGCCCCATTGGGACCAATCAGACTCACAATGGCGCCGGCCTTCACGCTGAGATCGACCATGTCCAACGCTCGCAACCCGCCAAAATCTACCGATAATTTGCGCGTTTCAAGCAGGGTCATGACCGCGTCTTTCGAGAGTAGTGAGATTGGACCGACCTGCTCTGAGCTCGTCAACGGAGCCTCAGACCCGCTCACTACCAGCGCGCCGGACAACTCCTGATGCCGTGGCAGGATCGCCCGTCGGCGCGCAGTGAGCAGCCCTTTCGGTCGCATCACCATCATCCCAACCATGGCCGCGCCAAAGACCAACATCCGATACAGCGCAAACTGCCGCATCATCTCCGGCAGGATCAACAGCAGCGCCGCCCCCAGGATCACACCCGGTATGCTGCCCATCCCAC
>JACPQW010000119.1 GCA_016190285.1 Candidatus Methylomirabilis oxygeniifera | reverse complement strand
GCGCAGGAGCAGGAGGTCGCGCGCCTGCAGGAGGCGCTGGCGGCGAGCCACCAGGAAGCGGAAGCGGCCCGTCTCCAGGTTGAGCAACAGGGAGTGGAACTGAGCCAGATCCAGGCTGCGCTCCGTGCCGCCCAGGCCGCGCAGGAGCAGGAGGTCGCGCGCCTGCAGGAGATGTTGCGTCAGCAGGAAGTCGAAGTCGTGCGACTAGGGAGGGAGCTGGCTCGACGCGCTGGGTGGCGTGGAGCTTTGAGAGAGGGGTTGGGCTTCAACAACCCTCACCCTTCACTCTTGTCCCGAGGTATTCGCAGAGGAGTCCGTACTATTCGGCAGATCAGGCGACAATTCAGATCTCACCAATCTGTTCCGTATGCTCCTAGCTTTGGTTCTGCAGACAAAAATCGAATTGTGATGCTCGTTCCAGACAACCTCATTGATCGGCGTGTTCTTCTGGAGGGGCAAGCGTTGACCCAAGCTGGGTGCGAAGTTACCGTAATTGCAGCGCCGGCGCCAGAAAATATCCCAGTAGACGACGCAGATTTCCCAGATCTCACAATTGTGCGGGTGAATCCGATGGCGGCGGTGCAGATTCCTCCAGAGCTGGATTGCCTGAATGCATTGCCTAAAAGGGACTGGAACGACTTCTATTGGCTGACGGACCACTATTACCTTGAAGCCGTTACGCGACCAGCCGAAGTCTACGTTGCCCATGATCTCCCGGTCCTCGCTGCTGCTGCTAAAGCTGCTGCGAAGCACTCAGCTATGTTGGTGTATGACGCCCACGAGCTTTATCCTGAACAGCACGTTTTTAGCCCGACAGTGAAGATGATGTTGGCTGATGCAGAGGCCCTCCTGGTCCCTAAAGTGCACCACGGTACCACGGTCAATCTCTCCTTAGCTCAAGAGATGTCCAAGCGTTACGGTGGCTCACCCTTTGAAGTCATTCTCAATGCCCCAGCATGGCCAGCCGAGGTCATGACTCAAACGCATGACTCCCTCCGAGCGGCGCTCGAAATTCAGCCGTACCACAAAGTTTTACTTTTTCAAGGTGGGTTTTCTCCTTATCGCAATCTCGAGAATGTAGTGAAGGCAATGGCCCGCGTTCGAAACGAACAAATTGTTCTCGTGCTGATAGGGCAGGGAGAACTTCGTCCGGAGTTGACAGAAATCGCTCAGCGCTTAGGTCTTCTGGATTCTCGAGTCTTTTTCCATCCCTTTGTACCGCAGAAGTCTCTTCTGGCATATACCAGGAGCGCCGATGCCGGTATCATTCCATACCCTCACATTGACCTGAATTCATACTATTGTACTCCGAACAAGTTGTTTGAATATCTCGTAGTTGGTATTCCTATTCTGGCCAACGATTCACCTGAGTTGCGGCGTTTTGTAGGAGAGTTGGGTGTAGGGCTCAATGTTCCCATGAACGACGATTGCGAGATCGCGTCAGGAATCGACCAGCTTTTCAGTGACTCTGTTCTCCTTAAAAAATTCCGCATTCGATCCGAGGAAGTTGGCCGGCAGTTTACCTGGGAGCGAGAAGCTGAAAAGCTTCGGGACTTGTACGCCTCGTGGATAAAAGAGTGGTGCCAGACGAAAAGAAAGTTGGCATAAGGAGTGGGGAACCTTCGTCGTTGCCAATTGCGTTTCCTGGTCCTAGGTGGTCAATAAAGACAGAGAAGCAAAGAGAAACGTGAGAGGTCAAATTAAGTTTGCCGCACCCTATTCTGGACAGCGTACGACGTATCTCATGGCCTGCGGCGACTGCCTTAATGAGCCGGGCCTTAGGTTAACTTGGTCAACAGGGGGGATCGACTCATGAGGTCCTTGCGAATCTTGGCAGCAATCCTCATTGCGTTATCGACTATCGCACAGTTTGTGGGTGTTGTGGAAGGCGCAGAGTTCCCTCAAGTTCCGATGTTTGCCACCGAGCCTCGTTTTTTACAAGCGGAGCAGTGTAGTTGTCCGATCACTCCACTACAGCCAAATCAGCAGCAGGCGGTTACGGGCATAATCGCGGGATCGAGTTATTTTTTCCCCCCGCCATATGGGCCTGTGGCCGCGATAGATGGAGATGATCTGAATAACTACGCAGCTCACTATACGTACGGAGACTATCCAAACTGGTTCGTCGTTGGTTTAAGTTCGTCGATTGATCTCCATGACATCGTTATCAGGTGGTATAGCACGGAAATTTACGGGCAAGATTTTCAGGTATGGGCCTATATGCAGAATGGTTCACGTTTTGAGTGGATCCAAATTATTAATGAAACAGCCTGGGTTCCTCCAAGTGGGAATCCACTCTATATACGAACATTTTCGTCCCCATATCAGCGAGTGTGTCAGTTGAAATTTGTCTTGACAAAAGGGGCAGGACAAGAGCGTACGGTAATGCGGCGATTTGCCTGGAATCAAGTGTATGAATTCGGTGCAACATTAGTGGGATCAAGCCGGTTTTTCTCTCCTCCTTTTGATATATTTGCAGCGCTGGATGGGAATAATGATTTCTCTGACTATGCAGCACAGCTTATTTATAACGCGTATCCGAACTGGTTCAAATTACAACTAGGTCGGAAGACCGATATACAGAGCATACAGATTCACTGGCATAGCGCATTCTTAACAGATGTATACGGCTCTGATTTTAAGGTATTAGGCTTGCGTAATGGGCAATGGATAACATTGGTGAGCGAGCAGGGATGGACTCCTCAAACGAGTTGGGCGATATATAATAGACAGTTTGCAACGCCATTCACGGATGTGGAGAGTTTACTTGTATGGGTAACTAAGGCAATTGGCCAAGAACGTGCGGTATTCCGACATGTTAGCTGGAACCGTCCTCTCCTCGATACGATTCGATATAAATCCCGGTCTGACCTGACTCATGCCGAATATCCTGTTGTTATTAAAGACGGTGGATTGTACAAAATGTGGTATTCGGGCCTGAGTAGCGAAGATGGGCGATGGCGTATCCATTACGCGGTTTCGTCGGATGGTAGAACTTGGCAAAAGTACGGGGTAGTTCTCGATGTAGGGGCAAGCGGTATGTGGGATGCGACCAGTGTCGCATTTCCCTTTGTGGTGAAAGATGAGATTGGCAAATATCACATGTGGTATGGAGGAAGGACAAGCACTGCAAGTTATGACATCGGCTATGCTACGTCATGGGATGGCATTAGCTGGAGCCGAGATCCGGCCAATCCGGTTCTTCGGAAGTCAGATCTTGGAGCCGATTATGTATTGGACCCCAGCGTCCTTTACGATTCCACGCTACATCAATTTGATATGTGGTTCAATGCTCGTTTGCCGACAGGGAGCGAAGTATATCACGCCACTTCTTCCGATGGCGTGACGTGGAGCTCCCCACAGCCTATAGCTTTCAACCCGTCGACCGCCCTTTCCGTATCACTCTACACTTTAGAGGTGAAGTTAGAAGCAGATTCAAGCTATACGATGTATTTTGCGTCCGGCGTTGGGCGCTTCGACGTGTACAAGAGCACATCTCAGGATGGTTTGTCCTGGACGAGCCCACTGCTTATCTTGCGAGCTCCATCTGAGGATACCACTCAGTGGGACGCATATGCGAATTACGGCATGGCGGTCGTAAATGAGGAAAACGGCGGACGTACGATGTGGTTTAACGGTGTGTCGATAGCTGCTCAATGTGGTGGGTTATTGCCATTTGGGACAGGACACATCGGTCGAGCGGATGAAGTCGGAGGAGGGTGGGTTAAGTATCTTAATAACCCGGCCATCAGGGCTGGGAGCGTGGTGAATGAGTAAGGGTGCTGCGGAATCCACCGGCTTAACAAGCGAGTAGAATCACGTGAACATGCGCAACGAGATGAAGGTTAGCCGGGTGTCGACGCAACTCGCGACGATTCTGCTCTTTTTGCTTTTGGTGACACCAGATACATCGTATGGTGAAAAACCGATGCCATTACGGATTCCCAAGCAGACTGCTTTTCAAGGCTGTGTCTTAGACAAAACTGGCGTTATCCAGTGCCATTACAAAGACACGCGTGGCGGACATAACATCTTTGAAGTAGCAATGCAGGCACGGCGTGGGAGTGAGTACCTCCAAGGGCTCGGCGTCCTAACGAATATACGTAAACAAGAAAAAAGTGGGGAACTGGATCAATATCAGCTCACTGCCCTTGCGTGGCTTGAGCAAAATGCTGCGAAGCCTGATGATGACACGCTGATTTGGTATCATACATACCCGAATGTCTACAATGACGTGGAAATTAAACCACCCTGGGCATCTGCATTTGGGCAAGCTCACGTCCTGCAAGCATTCTTGTATGCGTATCAGGTGACAAGGGATGAGAAATACCGAGCGTTAGCACGGAAGACAGGGAAAGCCTTTGGAAAAGATATTCAGTCCGGAGGGCTCCACGTACGCCTACCTGATGGTTCATTATTTTTCGAGGAACTCCCCATACTTCCCGCAACGCACATCCTTAATGGCCATATGATCAGCACAATCAGTCTTCTTGAGGTCGGAGCAGCGCTAAATTTTCCCGAGTTGGTTGCCCTCGGAAAGGCAGGCGTAGAAGCACTCCGACATCATCTGCATAAGTACGACCTTGGCTACTGGTCTCGTTACGATATGAACCCTAAAAAGGGGGAGATATTCTTCCGATTAAGACCAGAGAGCGCTGCTTCAGAACAAGCGATGCTGATTGACCGAATCACCCTGATGGAAGAGGGGCAGAAATACTCAACTGAGTTAGATATTGGCGCCCCGGATGATGGAAGAGGTGCATGGCGGATTACAGGGACTGACTGGACTCAGCCGCAGCAAATCGAAGGCCGAACGGTGCGAGGTTTGATGTATGGCCCAGGACTTAGGAATCACCCTGCTGTAGGGGGGACCATTCAGAATACCTATGTGGTGATGCAACTGCCACGCATTCAGTTCGAAGAACTGAGCGAAGTGCCAACCTATTACCTCAAGCTTGTGTATTATGATAACGGACCCAGTATTGTGAATGTAGAAATTCGAGACATTAACCACGGAAACTTTCTGGGCTTTCGCGCCTTGAGCCACGGGAGCATTTACACTGTGGGAGACAAGCGGTGGCATGAGGTAATTGTCCCCGTTAAGCCCCAGGAGCTTGCGTGGTTTATGGGGCACGAATACCAGCGATATCACGTAAAATTGCTCAGGCAGCTAGCACAGTTAACGGCTGATCAGTTTTTCGAGGCGTATGCTGATCGGTGGGAACTATATCTAAATAATTACTCTGAGAAGAACGAAGAGGAGATGTGGGCAGCTAGCAGGTTAAAAATTCTAGAGCCAAAAGGACGTCCATGAGACCCCACATCCGAACTATCACCCAGGCCAGAGACTTAACAGATTTACTAATCCTTTTAGGAAAACGGCTGGTGGATGGTTTTATATTGTTCATTCTGGCGCAAATCTTTGCTCAGAGCGCGATGGCGGAAGGTTCTTCCCTAGTTGGGAAACATTTGATTTTTTCAGCGAAGTATCGAGTGACGAAGAACCAGGCGGTAGATGAGTATCTGGAACTCGGCCATTACGATTTTTCGGAATCGGATGCTGTGGAGTTGACCTACTTCCACTACGATGCCGGCAAAAATCTGTCTCCTATCGAGACGACGAAAAGGCACGGTCTCATGAATGCGCCTTACGGTAGGCAGTGCCTTCCTGGCCCTGCTCGCATCGCTCAACCCGAAGGACAAAAGCATTTCACTGGGCGATGGAAGATGGAAGGGGAAGTACTCAAAATCTACATTGGAACCGTAGTTCATGAGTGGCGACTACAGGATCCAAAGAGTGGATTATACAGATTGACTACACCCTATTACGATAAACTATCCGGCTCTCACGTGGTGGGCGATACGAGCTATTCAGACGCAGTTGGGTTTGGATACGTTGGTGATGTAGTTGTGATGCCGAAAAGGATCACCAGAGCGCATCTGTCAGATAGTTATATTTCGGAGTTATACGAAAATAATACCGGAAAGCCAACGGCAAACTGGAAGTACTTGAATACGCAATTTGATCTCTCGAAAATGAGACAAGATTACAATGATGAAGACGAGTGGGGAATGAACTACCCCTGTGCGTATGAAAATGTAAGGACTGGCCATCGAGATGTATGGTGCCATTATACACTTTTACTCAACTACTCGCCCTATACAAAAGCAATACTTTATACAAATGGTGGGCACGATTACAACGAAGATGGTTGTTATAACGAACCAGGGCACATGTTTACACTGCTAGGAGTTCTCGAAGGAGAAAAAGTACGGAAGTTTGTTTTTATTGAGTATAGTTACCAGGGCAATAGCACGTATCCACTCCTGGGGGTTGGTAGATATTATGAACGGTCGCCAGAAACTCCGTCGGTAACTATACTACAGCCCAAAGGGGGCGAGACAATAAGAGCTGCCAACAGTTATAGGATTGAATGGAGATCAAGAAATGTCCCGGCAGAGTGGTGGGTTGGGAAGATTGTATTATATAAAGGCCCCCGTGTTATCGCTGATATCGTGCCTGAAGGCGGTCATTTACCGACCAGTGGATCGATTGAGTGGAAGCCACCCGAAAACATAGCTTCCGGAAGCGATTTTAAGGTAGTAGTCATTCTCTATACTCGATTGGGAGACAGATCCTACATGGTAGGAACCGGTGCAAGTGTTGGGTTGTTTAGCATTGTTAATCCAGAAAGCTAGAGTGAAAATTCCCTTTATGAAATTTCTACAGCCGCCGTTCGCCTTCCCCAACCTGCTTCGATCCAGCGTTGTGTCATGGCTCGTTCGTCTGATGCCTGCCACAAAATCAAATCTATTCGCTGACTACTTTTGCCTTGGGCGCCACGCTTTACCGCGTGGATCTACCGAAGTACGATCAAGACGCCAAACCGTGAGAAGTGAGCCTCGGTGCCGATGGGGGTCGGCCGCGGCTATGTCAGAAAGTGACGGGCCATGCGTGAGTTACGAAAAGAGGGCGTCGGACTACAGAGTCCTGGCAGGGTAATGAGCCGGTGTAGACGCGGGCTACTTTCTTCATATCTAGTCGCGACGATCATCAGCCTTTGGCCCGTGGCGGTTGGTGCTCTTGGGGCGACCGGGCCGGCAATTGCGCTTGCCCCGCTGCCTAGTTCGGTTCAGGTTTGGTCTCACGCTCGTCATGCAATGGCTGAGCACATTTTGGCAACTCTCGGCACTCCGCCGCCAACAGTGCCGCCGCTTGCCCCCGAAACGCTGCGCATGTGGCGGACCGCCGAAGGGATTGAGTGGCGTAAGGTGCGCTTTCAGACCGAACTTGGTGAGTTTATTCCCGCCTATCTCCTCGTACCCCCCAGACCTGAGGGGTCGATGCCGGCGCTCGTCGTCTTGCACCAGACCGTGCCCCAGGGCAAGGACGAGGTGGTCGGGATCCACGGAGATCCTGAGCTAGCGTACGCTCTGGATCTGGCGCGGCGCGGCTACGTGGTCCTCGCGCCGGATAGCCTCGCTGCTGGAGAGCGCGTCGGAAAGGGAGAAGAGCCCTGGAGCACAGCACCATTCTACCGAATGCATCCCGGCTGGTCTGCAGTCGGCAAGGCCGTCTGGGACGGGCAGCGTGCGGTCGACTACCTCGTGTCGCTGCCTTTTGTCGATCGGAAGTGCATCGGTGTCATCGGTCACTCGCAAGGAGGTATTTATGCCATATTCCTTGCCGCCTTCGACCCGCGAGTAAAAGTGGTTGTCAGCAGTTGCGGACTCATGACGTTCGCCGGAGATCCAACGCGGCCTCTCCGTTGGGCCAGAGACCAGGGGTGGATTGGCATACCCGCCCTCCGTGAGCCCCTCCAGCATGGGGCACCACCTTGGGATTTCCACCAATTGGTGGCGCTCATCGCTCCGCGCCCATTCCTCGCCACGGCGGCAACAGAAGATCGCATCATGCCGCATGCCGCTCCCGCTCTCGAGGCGCTCGCCCTGGCGGTGCACCCGCTCTACGCGGCATACCGTATGCCGGACCGGTTCAAGGTCTCGGTCTTCCCCGGGCCCCATGCGTTTCCGCCGGCTGAGCAGGAAAGAGCGTTTACGTGGTTAGACCGCTTCCTAAAGGCACCGCGTCTCGAGATTGAGGTTGGTGCCGCTGTGACTACGATGTTGGCCGCCCACCAGGAGGGGGCCATGACTGACTCCTCCTATTTTGCGGCCATATCAGCCGATAGTCTTGCCCACTATGCACTAGCGCATTTTTGGGCCGCGGAAGGCCTTAATCGTCCCGAACTCACCGACAAAGGAGTTCAATTGCTCCAGCAAGCCGTGAACGGTGCTACTGTAGGTCAGGGATGGGCAGGATGGGGGTTAGGAGCTCCATGGGACGCCTTCCAGGACGGAAGCACGAATTCCCCCAAGCAAGTATATACCTACACGACAGCACGAGTCGGGCTCGCACTACTCGAAGCCTCTCGAAGTGGCAAAGCTCCGTGGGCTCCTGAGGAAGCTCATCGGGCCACTCGATCGTTGGTGGAGCAGGTGGGATATAATCGCTTCCCCCACGGGATCGCATTCAGATACTCCGATGCCGATCCCGATCGGCCATACACCGTGCACAACGTCAATGCAGTCACAGCGCAATTTCTTTTAGATTGGCAATCTGTAAGCGGCGATCAACGCTACCGCGACCTTGTACGCCGGAGCTTTGACTACCTCATCAGTCAGCAGGACCCGGACGGCCAATGGGTCTATCGTCTGGGTTCGACTGGGCGGAACGATACCGTCCACCACGCGCTGATTGTCGAGGCGCTCTACGATTGCGCACGCAAGTTGCCGAAAGGGTCTTGTCGCGGAACGGCTGACCGTGCCCTGACGGCGCTTATGGAGCACTTTGTGGATTCCAATGGAGCCATAACGGACCCAGGTGATCCACCGTGGGCGCTCGGTGAGGTTCTGATCGCCTTGCAATCAGGTTGTGAGGCTGGGAGTGACTATACTGACCCCGCTTGTGCCTGGCGTGACGCCATCGTGCAACGTGCGCTCGCCCATGACTACAACCCGGAAGGGTACTTCTACAACAACCACAACCCGCGTGCGCAGGGATGGATTGCCGCCGGCTTAGCGCGCGTCTTAGCAGGCCTTCAGGTGGAGAAACGGTAACAACATGGCAGGGCAATTGAGGGAGGACCCGCATACGTGTCCATCGCTCATATATTCACGATATAGGGGCCGTGCGTGTTCATGCCTGTTGATTTCTGATACTGGGAAGCGAGGCTGGAGGGAAAGATGTGTGGCATAGCTGGAGTGGTGACACAAGGCAAGCCGGTGGAGCGGTCATGCCTCGAGGCGATGATGCAGTCCCTGGCGCATCGGGGTCCGGACGGGGAAGGCATGTACCTTGACGGGGCCGTTGGGCTTGGCCATCGCCGTCTGGCGATCATTGACCCGGAAGGGGGACGGCAGCCACTCTCGAATGAAGATGGCAGTGTGTGGGTGACTTTCAATGGCTGCATTTACAACTATCAGGAGCTGGCGCGTGATCTCCGTGCGGCCGGCCACACGTTCCGGACTCACTCCGATACAGAGGTCATCGTCCACGCCTACGAACAGTGGGGAACGGCATGCGTGACGCATTTCAACGGCATGTTCGCCTTCGCCATTTGGGATGGCGGGGCGCAACGACTGTTTGCGGCGCGCGATCGGCTGGGCATCAAACCGTTCTATTACGTGGCTGGCGCGGAGGCGTTCGCCTTTGCCTCAGAGATCAAGGCGCTGATCGCGGGAGGGTGTATCCGGCCTGAGCTGGACCCCCGTGGCCTCCAGGACTACCTGACCTTTCAATTCTGTCTGGACGAGAAGACCCTCTTTCGCGGGGTGCAGAGGCTGCCACCCGGTCATGCATTGGTGATGCATCCCGGGGACCCGGCCCACCCGCAGGTGTTCGAGTACTGGGACCTCCAGTACGACTATGACTCGCGCCATCCCGAAGAGTACTTCGTCGACCATTTGAAGTTCCTCTTGGAGGACGCTGTGCGCCTTCAGCTCAGGAGCGATGTGCCGCTGGGCGCCCATCTCAGCGGTGGGCTGGACTCGGCCACGGTCGTCTGCCTGACGGCGCGGCTCCTTGACGGTCAGGGCCTCAAGACTTTCACTGGCGCCTTCGATGAAGGGCGAGCCTTCGACGAAACCCCCTTTGCACGCCTCATCGCCAAAGCCGCCGGCGCCGACTACCACGAGGTCTATCTCACCTCGCAGGACTTCGCGGACACCATCTCCAAGCTAATCTGGCACATGGACGAGCCGGCGGCCGGTCCTGGGCTCTTTCCCCAGTACTTTGTGAGCAGGCTGGCGCGTCAACACGTAAAGGTAGTGTTGGGCGGTCAGGGAGGCGACGAGCTATTTCTTGGCTATGCCCGCTATCTCATTGCGTATTTGGAGCAGTGCTTCCACGGGGCCATCCTGGAGACTGCGGATCAGGACCGGTACGCCGTCACGCTCGAGAGCATTATCCCCAACCTTCCCACGCTCCGCGGCTATCAGCCCCTCCTCCAACATTTCTGGAAGGAGGGGCTCTTCGAAGACGGCAGCCGGCGGTACTTTCGGCTGATTGATCGGGGGGAGGGGATGGCGGCTGTGGTCAACCAGGACGCCATCGACCCGACCTATTCCCCATACGAAAGCTTTTACGCGCTGTACTCCCGAAAAAATCTCCCCTCGCTTATCAACCGTATGACCTACTTCGATCTTAAGGCCTCCTTGCCGGCTCTACTGCAAGTGGAAGATCGTACGAGTATGGCAGTAGGGCTTGAGTCCCGCGTCCCGCTCCTCGACCACCGGATTGTGGAGCTGATGGCGACTGTGCCTCCTGCGATCAAGTTCAAGGGGGGAAGGTTAAAGCATCTCTTCCGCGAGGCGGTGAAGCAACTTGTGCCTGTGGAAATCTTAGCGCGCAAGGATAAAATGGGTTTTCCTGTGCCACTCTCCCAGTGGTATCACGGTGGCCTTTGTGACTTTGGACGAGACATCCTCCTCTCACGCCGCACCCGGGAGCGTGGGATATTTCATACTCAGACCCTGGAGCACCTCCTGGAACACGAGCAGCCCTTCAGCCGGGTGATCTGGGGGGTACTCTGCTTGGAACTGTGGCACCGGGAGTTTGTGGATGGGAGCTAATCGATCCCGGGTCGTCATGTTGACCCAGGACCGAACGCAGATCGATAGGCGCATCCTACTGCAAGCGGAGAGTCTGACAGCGGCAGGGTATCAGGTCAGTGTTCTAGGACATCCCTTCTTGCAGGATAACCAGGAGCTTCCGCTTGGGGTCAAGCTCACCAGAGTATCTGCCAAGGCTTCTCGACCGGCCGCTTTGATGTCTGCCCTGAGGCGAAGTTACCGGCGGCTCCGGACGCGAGCCTTGCTCAAGCCGGCGCTGTTGTTGGCCCAGCGCATTGTTGAAAGTGTGCAAGTACACCCTGACCGCCCTTTTACACAGCTCTTTTTTGAGCCGGCCGCGAAACTTCACGCGGATGTCTACGTGGCCCACGATCTGCCCGTACTGCCCGCCGCAATCGCGGCGGCCAACAGCAGCGGTGCGAAGGTGGTGTACGACGCCCATGAGCTCTATCCTGACCAGGAGTTCGCCCCGCTGTTGCGGCGGTATTGGAGAGAGGTTGAGCGCCTGCACATCCGTTGCGCTTCGGCTGTCACTACAGTCAATCCTGCCATCGCAGCCGAGCTGGAAGCTCGCTACGGGATTGCTCGCTGCCTGGTACTGTACAACTGCCTCCCTCGGTATCCACACCTGGAGTCTAAGCCCAGGCTTTTTCATGAGACCTGGAAGCTCCCCCCCTCTACCCGGGTCGTGCTCTATCAGGGGGGACTCGTACCCCATCGGAATCTCAACGGGCTGGTTCGGGCCATGGCGTACGTGCAAAACCAAAAAGTGATCGTAGTGTTTCTCGGGGATGGGCCGGAGCAAGGACGGCTGGCACACCTGGCGCGCCGGCTGGGGGTGAGCAACCGCGTGTACTTTCATCCGGCTGTTCCTCAGTCACGTCTGCTCCGCTATACCGCTTCGGCGGATCTTGGGATCATTCCCTACCTTGCGACGTCAAAGAACACCTGGTTGTGTACCCCCAATAAGTTGTTCGAGTTCCTGCAGGCTGAAGTGCCCATCCTTGCCCACGATCTTCCGGAGCTACGTCGGATTATTGCGGGGGAAGGCATCGGACGGGTCACGACGCTCTCATCTCCAAAAGCCTTGGCCGAAGCAATCGATGAGTGGTTTGATGCTCCGGGTTCAGGCCAGGCCTATCAAGACGCGCTACGGAAAGCCAAAGAACGCTACTGTTGGGAACACGAGGCGCAACAGCTCCTCGCCCTCTATCAAAACTTAGAGGGTGGCGTCGGATGAGGGTGCTGGTGTTGACCTACTTTTATGCGCCAGAGGTCGGTGCTCCGGCGTTGCGCATGCAGGCGATCACGAAAGCGTTTGTCCGCCGAGGCTGGTCCGTAGACATTATTACCGGTATGCCGCAATACCCCCTGGGTCACACTTTCCCTAACTATCGCCGGCGTCTGTGGCATCAAGAGTCCTTTTTTGGAGCCCGGGTCTACCGTGTCTTAACGTACTCTACTCAGGGGCTGGGGATCTACCGCCTGGCGAGCTATCTTTCTCACGACATAGGCATGGCTGCACTCGGGACACTGCTGCGCAGGAGCTGGGATGTGATCTTCGTTGAGTCCCCTCCGCTGCTTGTCGGTCTGCCGGGCCTCTGGCTCTCCGCTCTTACCGGGGCCCGCCTGGCGTTGGATATCACAGACCTGTGGCCGGACAGCGCTCGAGAGCTGAAGCTGATTGCCAATCCGTCCGTACTGCGCTGGGGAGAAAAACTGGAGCAGGCGCTTTACCGTCGGGCTTGGCGGATCACTTGCGCGACCAGAGGCATTGCCCGCCGACTCCGGGATGAGAAAGGTGTACCGGGAGAAAAGATAGACGTGCTCTTGAACGGCGTTGATCCCCAGGTATTTTCACCCGGCCTGCCCCAACAGCAATGGACTGAGAAGCTAGGTCTCAATGGTCGCAGGATTTTTACCTATGCGGGGGTGCACAGCCACGCCCAGGGACTAAGGGTGATCCTCGACACCGCCCGTCTCTTACAAGGAGAACGGGACATCGCTTTTTTACTCATAGGCGACGGCCCCACGAAATCCGAACTCGTGGCTATTGTGAAGAAGGAGCGACTAGACAATGTGCGGTTTTTGCCCGCCATGCCGGTAGAGGAGGCCGCCCGGGTGTTAGCGGTCAGCTACGGGTCCATCGTGCCGCTTCGAAACGTGCCACTCATGCGGGATGCTGTGCCATCGAAGATGATCACTGCGCTTTCGGCCGGCGCTCCGGTCATTTTCTCCGGAGAAGGAGAAGCAGCGGAACTGCTGAGGACGCATGCATGCGGCTTAGTGGTTGAGCCAGAAAATCCTGGAGAGCTGGCCAGAGCGATCCGATGGCTGAACACTCATCCTGATGAAAGGGATGTACTCGTACGAAACGGTCTCAACCTCGTTCGCCAAAAATACCAGTGGGATAAGATCACGGATCGGTGGCTGGAACGCTGGATCCCTGTTTCCCTCTCGGCGCAGCTGCACTGAAGGCATGCGGTTCGTTCTCGTCGGTCCTGCAGCCCCTCTGCGAGGGGGCATTGCTATTGATAATGATGCCTTGGCGCAGGCGTTACGCCAAGCGGGTCATACCGTAGAACAGGTGAGTTTTTGCCGGCTCTATCCAGCTCTGCTCTTCCCCGGTCGCAGCCAGTATGACATCGGGAAAAATTACGAGCACTCGCAGGCGCAGCATTGTATTGACAGCATCAACCCTCTGAGCTGGTGGCGCGCGGCACGCACGATCAGCCGTCTGCAGCCACAAATGGTCACGTTTCAGTGGTGGCATCCATTTTTTGCCCCGTGTTACGCGACGATCATGACCCGCCTCAGGCGCACTTGCCCGAACACCTCACGCATTTTGATCTCACACAACACGCGACCGCACGAACCTATATCGGGTCAGGATACGGCGCTACGCCTGGTTGTGCGGCGATGTGACGGAGTTGTTGTGCGCTCCCGTTCCGAGTATGAACTCATCACTACGGTGGCACCAGGCACGGCTGTCCGGATAGCGAACTATCCGCTCCTCGGGACCTCTCAAGTGCTGCCCGATCGGGAGGAAGCTCAGCATCGGTTGGGAGTATCAGGCCGTGTACTGCTGTTTTTTGGTTATATCCGCAAGTATAAGGGGTTGGACCTCTTGTTGCGCGCCCTCGCCCTCGTTCCCGTTGATCTGGGGGTAACATTGCTAGTTGCGGGAGAGTTTTATGAGCCGGTCGAATCGTACCGAGCCTTGGGGCGTGCACTGGGGATTGCGGAGCGCATCCGTATCATCGATCGCTATATCGGAGAGCGGGAGTGGCCGGAACTGTTTGCTGCCACTGATGCCCTTGTGCTTCCGTATGTCGCCGCTTCACAGAGCATGTCTATCACTTTGGCGTATGCGTTTGGGAAACCGGTGATTGTCACCCGGGTCGGTGGGCTTGCCGAGGAGGTTGAGGAGGGGCGTACCGGCCTGATCGCTGAACCGGAGCCGGCAGCATTGGCTGCAGCGATTCAGCGTCTCTATAACGAGTTATTGCCAAGCCCGTATCAGGCGCATATTCAGGCTAAGCGGCGAGGCCTTGGCTGGGACCCTTTTCTCCGGCTGCTCGAGGGATGGCAGGATAGGAATCCGTGACCGACCGCGCGGGGTACAGGTGGCAAGGGCGTTAAGTCCTTGACACGTTCTTCCGGGCCGGTCTATCATTCGACTAGCTCAACTGGCCAATTATCGGTATGCTGGGGTGATCGATTCAACGGCGGAAGGGTTGTATATCGTACAAGATGGATCGCACAATGAGCAGTCGGCAAGCTGGCGGGGTACACGAACCGATCGGCGAAATCCTGATCCGTGAGGGTTCCATCACTCGAGAGCAGCTCCAGCGCGGGCTGAGTCACCAGCGGGAAATCGGCAAGCGGCTGGGTGAGACTCTCGTAGAGCTTGGATATGTCTCGGAAGAGGATGTGGCAAAGGCCCTCGCCACGCAGTGTGCGCTTCCCTACCTTTCTCTCGCCTCTCTCTCGATTACACCTGTGCCGATCCGAGATCGCGTTTCGCCGAAGTACCTGCGGGAGCACAAGGTCTTCCCGATTGAGGTGAAGGATGGGACGCTGACCGTTGCCATGAGCGATCTGACCGATCCGTATACGCTGGATGATCTTCGATTGAGTACCGGGCTTGCTATCACCGTCTGTGTCGCCAACGAGCGGGAGATCATTGAGGCGATCGACCAGTATTATGGTGATGGTCAGACAACGATTGAGAAGATCGTCAAGGGGTACAGCGAGGAGGAGGGCGGAGGATCCGGCGAGGATCGCGAAGACGTTGATCACCTCCGGGACCTGGCCTCCGAGGCCCCAGTCATCCAGCTTGTCAACCTGCTCATTACCCGGGCGGTGGAGGCCCGCGCCAGTGACATCCATATTGAGCCGTTCGAGGATACATTTCGAATCCGCTACCGGGTAGATGGAGTACTGCTGGACCAGGAGTCTCCTCCCAAACGGCTGCAACGGGCTGTGATCTCCCGTGTCAAAATCATGGCCAAGATGAACATCGCGGAGCGACGGCTTCCACAGGATGGCCGAATCAGGCTCCAGATCTTGGGTAAGGACCTGGACCTCCGGGTTTCCACGATTCCCACCTTGCACGGTGAGAGCGTGGTGATGCGAATCCTGGATCGCAGTAGCCTCCTTTTGAGCCTGGGAGATATGGGCATGCCCGAAGATGTTCGCCTGCAATTCCAGCGGCTGATCAGAAAGCCCCATGGCATGATCCTGGTGACTGGCCCGACAGGAAGCGGCAAAACGACCACCCTCTATACGGCGCTGAGCGAGATTAACTCAGCCGACAAAAAGATCATTACCATTGAAGACCCGGTGGAGTACCAGCTCCAAGGGGTGAATCAGATCCATGTCAAGTCCAAGATCGGTCTGACGTTCGCCAGCGGCCTGCGTTCTATCGTTCGTCAGGATCCCGATATCATTATGGTCGGGGAGATTCGCGATGCGGAAACGGCGGACATCGCCATCCATTCTGCGCTGACCGGGCATCTGGTGTTCAGCACGCTGCACACGAACGATGCGCCCGGCGCCATCACGCGGCTCCTGGACATGGGTATCGAAAACTACCTGGTCTCCAGCGTCCTGGTAGCGGTCATGGCTCAGCGTCTGGTCCGCGTCATCTGCCCCGAGTGCCGCGAGCCGTACCGGTTGGATGCGGCTGCGGTCCGGAAAATGGGGATCAAGACCGCAGTCGATGAAGCGCTGCAAGTGTTTCGGGGTAAAGGGTGCGCCGTGTGTAACTTTACCGGATACCATGGCCGCAGCGGCATCTATGAGTTCTTGGTGATCAACGAAGAGATTCAACGGCTGATTCTGGAGAAGGCCGACTCCAACACGATTCGACAGAAGGCGATAGCGTTCGGGATGAAGACCCTGTGGGAAGATGGCTGGCGGAAGGTTGAGCAGGGGGTGACCACCCTGGAGGACCTGCTTCGGGTCACCAAAGAGGAGGCGTAATAAGTAGAGTCACTTCGTGATGCGAGATCGTACGCTTTCTTCATCAACGAAGCAGATAGGAGGAGCTCTATCTGCTTTATTTTTCGATTCATTCACGCAACTTGCGGAGCCCGATTTGTGTTGACAGCGCATCGCTAGTTGCTATAGTCGTAAACTTACCGCGCTATTCGGTGTCAATAAAGACAACATCTGCGTATGGGGACGTTTCAATACACCGCCACTGATCGTACTGCCAAGATCGTCCAGGGTAGCATGGAGGCCGCCGATGAGCGGGCGGTCGTGGCTTGGCTCCGGGCCAACGGCTACTACCCGATCAAGGTCGGGCAGCCCGATGGCGCAACGGCAGCCGGACCGAGTGTCGTTCGACTCCCGACGACATTGGCCAGAGGGCCGTCCGTCCAGGATGTGCTGGCTTTCACACAACAGCTCGCGACATTGCTCGAGGCCGGGATGGAGCTGGATCGGAGCCTGGCGATCCTGCTGGATCTGACCGACAACCAGCGGCTCCGATCGATTCTCCGCGGCATCCTGACCGACATTCAAACGGGCAGTTCGTTCGCCGACAGTTTAGCAAAGCATCCGCGACTCTTTTCGCGGCTCTACGTCAACATGGTCAAGGCGGGAGAAGCGAGCGGCGTGTTGGAGGTGATCCTTGCGCGGCTGGCCGGATTCCTGGAGCGGTCGAAGGCGGTCCGAGACGAGGTGACCTCAGCCCTGATTTACCCGGCACTGCTGCTCTTTGTCGGCGGGGGCGCCGTGGTGGTCATGATGAACTTCGTGATTCCACGATTTGCCCAGATCTTTGCCGACACCAAGCAGCTCATGCCGCTGCCGACCAGGATACTCTTAGCGATCAGCGCGTTCACGACCGACTACTGGTGGGTGTTCATCGGACTCATCATAGTGGGCTGGATTGGCCTTCGAGCCTATCTGCAAACCGAGCAGGGGAAGATGCAGTGGGACCAGTGGAAGCTGTCACTACCGCTCGTAGGCAGCCTGATTCGGGAAATCGAGGTCTCCCGGTTTGCTCGGACGTTCGGGACCCTTCTCCAAAGCGGGGTCCCGGTCCTGAACGCCGTGTCTATCGTCAGGGAAACGGTGACCAACCGGGTGATCGCCGGAGCCATGTCCAGGTTACAGGAGGGGGTCAAGCGGGGTGAAGGGATCAGCGGCCCGCTGCGGGCCACCACCGGGTTTCCTTCTTTTTCGATTCCTATGGCCAGGGTGGGGGAGGAGACCGGAAGGCTCGATGAGATGCTGATCAAGTAGGCCGACACATACGATGAGCGCGTACGGCGGACGGTCAAGCGCCTAACCGCACTGCTGGAGCCGATCCTGATCCTCTCTCTTGGACTCATCGTCGGGTTCATCGTGATGTCGATGTTGCTGGCGATATTCAGCATTAATGAGCTACCACTATAAAAATGTGCGGGGTGCGAGGCGCGGGGTACACAACGATATTAGTTTGCGGGACAAAGGAGCTGAGTGTGGGAATTCAGCGAGTTGAAGAGATCGAGGCACGGCAAGAAGCGAGGGCCAGGACCTTGCGCCGTAATCAGGCCGGCTTCACCCTGATCGAGCTGTTGGTGGTCATTATCATCATTGGGCTCTTGGCGGCCCTCGTGGGCCCAAAACTCTTTGGTAGGGTGGGCAAGGGAAAGCAGGCGGCGGCTCAGGCCCAGATCGAGCTGCTCGGCGCCGCTCTGGACAACTTTCGACTCGACGTTGGTCGGTACCCGACCAGCGACGAAGGACTGAAGGCGCTCCTCGTTAATCCGGGCGGCATCGAGAACTGGGATGGTCCCTATCTGAAAAAGCAAGAGATTCCCGTTGACCCGTGGACCCATGCCTATGTCTACAAGTCGCCAGGGGAGCATGGGGATTACGACATTCTCTCTTTTGGCGGAGACGGCGTTCCCGGCGGAGAGGGAGAGAATCAGGATATCGTGAGTTGGCAGGGCATTAAGCGGGCAGGGGCAGGGGAGAAGGTTGAGTAGGAAAGCCGGTTTTACCCTTCTCGAGCTCGTTGTTGTGCTGTTCATCCTCACGCTGGTGACGGCGCTGATCGCGCCGGCCTTCAGCCGCTCGTTCGGACAGGCACAACTCAAAGCCGCGACGAGAGATCTCGCCGCGCTCTGTCGGTTTGCCAGAACGCAGGCGATCACCTCCCAGGACGTGTTGGAGGTGGTGCTTGATCGACAGACGAATAGCTACTGGATGAGGGGATCGGACTGGATTGCCGGGCGCCTGAGCGGCACCAACCAGGTCCTCCCAGCACAGGACCCTGCGCAGCCGATTCAGAACCCGCAGGTTCGCGTCCGTTTTCTCCCGGCCGGCGTATCCCTGAAATCTGTTGTCATCGACACAGGCCCCCTCCGGGAGGATGAGCGCGGCGCTATCGTCTTCTTTCCGCAGGGGAGTTCGACGGGTGGATCGATCAACCTCTCTGACGAGAAAGGGCGAGGATATCGAATTGTGGTGGATCCATCGGTTGGGTTGGTTCGCGTCAGTACCGCAGAGAATGCGTGAACATAGTGCGAAGTGCGAGGTGCGGGAGGTGGGATGTATTGCCCTTCGCTCTTCGCGCGGCTTTACCTTACTGGAAGTTATTATCGCCTTGGCCATTCTCGGTATGGGGTTTGCTTTGGCTATGGAACTATTAGCCGCTGGGGTTCGCTCTGCGAAGGCGTCCGAGGATTATACCCAGGCGGTTCTGTTGGCTCGGCAAAAAATGGCCGAGGTCGCCGTAACGCAAAATCTTACGGACTTGGTCGATGCGGGGGAGTTCGGTGGAGGATTCCGTTGGGTCTCGGAGATCCAGTCGCTCGAACAGCCGGAAGAGCTCCCTGGTCGGCTCTTCAGTATCCGGGTCCGCGTCACATGGCCTGGCCGCCGTGGAGAGAAATCTGTGAACCTGCAGACCTTGAGGATGACCGTGGACGAGAAGAAGTTGGGGCAGACGCGTGTGGTCCAGTAAGAAAGTTTCAAGTTTCGAGTTTCGAGTTTCAAGTAAAGAAGGGTCCGGGTTACGAACTCAAAACTCAAAACCGGCCGGCGAAGCCGGATTTACGTTGCTCGAACTCCTCATCTCCATGACGATCCTTGCCCTGATCTTTGTCGCTGTGCTGGGCGCCATCCAGGTTGGCAGTAAGTCGTGGGAAAGCGGAGAGGCGCGGGCGGAAGAAAATCAGCGTAATCGCACCCTGGTCGATGCGCTCGCGCGAGATCTGGCGATGATATACGCTTTGCGCGTGAAAGAGCAGGACAAGGATGTCGTCATTTTTCACGGTAAGTCCGACTCTCTCGAGTTCGCCACGCTCCCGCAGATCTACGGGGCCGAACCATTCAGCCACATGATCAGGATCGTGGGCTATACTGTTGAGTCCGATCGGGGACTGGTGGCCACCACAAGCTACCCCCTGGTTGCGTCGGCATCGGCTCCGCTCGAGGGTCAGGTCAACCCGCTTGATGAGCGGGTATCGCAGGTGCGCTTTCGATACCTGGTCCCGGAAGGGAGGCCTGAGGATCACCTCGCCCCCGTCTGGCATGATCTTTGGGACCCTTCCCAGGATGAGACGCTTCAACCCGCGTCTCGCAGCGTGATCGCCTCCCCGGGACTGCGCACCCTGAAAGGTTCTGATCGCCTGCCGCTGGCTGTTGAGCTCACGCTCACGATTCGACAGACGAGATCGCAAGGCGTCCGTGAGTTGATTCTGCCGCCACTGGTGTTTCCGGTGCAAGTGGGACGAACGCTGTGAATATGAAGATGTTCATGGTTCAATGTGCGAGGTTCGAAATCCCCCCACCCCCCCTTTTCAAAAGGGGGGCACGGGGGGATTTGGTGCGTGAAGTACGAGGCGAGCGCGGGTTAGCGCTTGTGGTCGTGCTCTGGATTCTGGCCTTCCTGGGTGTTGTCTTCACGACCTTTACGTTTTCCATGCGGACAGAGTTGGCTGCGGCGGGCAACTTTAAAGAACAGGCGGAGTCGTACTATGTAGCCGAGGCGGGCGTGTACCGGGCAGCGGCGGAGATCATAAACGCCGATCGCAATGTCACGCCGGACTCCACATTTTATGATGCCTCAAGCGAACATTGGCACACCAATCAGGCCGCGTATGAGAATGTGGCGTTGGGAGGAGGACATTACTGGGTGGCGGTCAGGGACGAGGAGAGCAAAATCCCCCTGAACGGGCCTCAGAATCCAACAACCGACGCGATGCTCCGTCGGCTGTTCTCCAATTCAGGGGTGACGGACGAGAAGCTGTTGTCAATCATCGTCGATTCGATTCAGGATTGGCGAGATACCGACAATCTTCATCGTCTCAATGGCGCTGAGGACGACTACTACCTGTCGCGTCCCACTCCATATCGGACAAAGAACGGTGATTTCGAGTCTGTCGAGGAACTGCTCCTGGTCAAAGGGATGACCCCAGAAATCCTGTACGGCAACATCGCCAGCCAGCAACGGCAGGCTGAGCTTGGGGCCCAGCTTCCTTGGGAACGGGATCTCAAGCCAGGCGAATACCTTGGGGTGATACAGCATCTGTCGGTCCATAGCTCAGGGAAGGTGAATGTCAATACGGCCTCCTCGGAGGTCTTGATGGCGCTTGGGCTCACGGCTGCCGAGACGAGGTCGGTCCTGGACAGGCGTACCGCGACCCCGTTTAGGAGCGTCAACGAGTTGACCAACCTCATTACCTCCATCTCAGGGGGAGAGCGGCAAGGATTCCAGATGGTGCCTGGCGGCCAATCAGGCCCGGCCAGCCCGCAGCAGCTCCGTATAACGCTTGCTCAAACCGCTGACGTGAGGGCGAAGAGCTTTGCTGTCGAATCGGCTGGACGGATGGCGGGATCGAGGCTCACGGTTCGCGTGGCCGCCATCCTGCAAAACGACGGGACGCCAGGACGGCCGAAGCTCTCGATCAGGCTCTGGTCCATAGACCCGAGGCAGGGCGCGTAATGACGCTTGGCGAGCTGATCCCAAAACCGAAAGTCAGCCTGGGTATCGATATTCGAGGCGGCCTGCTCTGCCATGCCTTGTTGAGCAAAGTATTCGGGCGGATCCACCTCCTCGATTGGGGCATCGATGAGCTGCCGGCCGAAGAGAAGGACGCTCCTGAAGTCCTCAAAGAGAAACTGGCGAGTCTTGTGGCTCGGCTGCCGAGGCGGCCTGTTTTCATAGCGGTAGGCTTACCACGGCGTTTCGTCACCATGCGTTCGGTGAACATGCCGGCGGTGGGCGATGAGGAGTTGAAGGGGATCCTGGACTATGAGGTTGAACGACACGTTCCCTTCCCTCCGGAGGAGGTCCACTACGACTTCCAGGTGCTTGAACGCGATGCCGAGAAAGCCACTGTTCTGTTGGCCGCGGCCAGAAAAGAGGAGATCGGTCGATACCTGGCCCTGCTGCAGGACGCGGGGATCAAGCCGACCGCTCTTGGCGTCTCGACGTTCGCATCGTTTAACGCCCTCTTCTACAACCAGGAGCGGGGCGCCGAGCCCCTGAGTGCTATCATCGATCTGCGGGATGGGGAGGCCGAGTTAGGGCTGGCGAAGAAGGGAATCCTGCGATCCGCCCGATACGTGACCCTTGGCCCGGCCGCGCCCCTCGATATACTGGTGCCTGAGATCTTTGCCTTGCTCGCGCACCTCGAGGCCAACGGCGGGCCGCAGGCAGGGCGTATCTCACTCTCTGGAACGGGTGCCGGCAAGGGAGACCTGCTGCACCACCTGGCCGAACGGACCGGTCTTGCGACGGAGTTTCTTCACCCCTTCCGGCGGATCAAGGCACAAGGTGTGGACCCCCAAGTGGCCCATTCTCTTGGCACGGCTGTGGGGCTTGCGCTCAACGGCCTCGTCCCGCTCCCCCTCGACATTGATCTGCTTCCCAAAGAGCTGGCCCCCCCTCGCCGTGACCCGAGTCTGGCGATGACGCTTCGGCTTGTGGCGCTTATCGTAGCATTAGGACTCGCCTATCTGGTCAACGATGCGGTCCGGGAGCGTCGGGCCCTCGCCGATCTGACTGCCACTGTCAATCGCGTGCAGGCCGAGGCGGCCAAGGTGGAGCAGCTCAAGGGGGAGGTCGCGTCGCTCGCAAGCCAGATCGCCACGCTGGAGACCATTGACCGAGAGGAGGTCAGGAAGCTGGACGTGTTGCGTGAATTGATCCAGATCCTGCCGAAGGGTGTGATTCTCACGCTCTTTGCGGTCGAGAAGCGGGAGGTCCGGATTGGCGGCACCATCCCCGGTTCTGCCTCGGATCTGATCTCGATTCTCGAGCAGTCCCCCCTCTTCGAAAACGCGCAATTTACCTCGCCGGTGGCTCAGCGAGGCGCCGAGGGGCAAGAATTTCAGATTAAGGCGTTCCTTGAGGCCAGGCCTGCGCCGAGCCCTGAGCGCAGGCGAGGGGTCGAAGCGAAGGGGCAGCGGTCGTGACCATCTCCTCTCGTGAGCGCAAGTGGCTCGTGGCAGGCGGAGTCGTCCTGGTCACGTTCCTCACCGTTAACTACGCCATTGTTCCGGCCATTTCAAGCCAGATGCGGGTTCGAAACGAATACCGGGAAAAGTTCCAGGCCCTTGAACGCTTCCAACTGGTCGTGGAGGGAAGGAGGCGGTATGAGAAGAAGTATGCGGAGGCCGAAGCGCTGTTCGAACAATTGCAACAGCGGCTGTTGCCCGGCGAAAAGCTGACGTTGGCCGCGGCCGATCTTCAGACGATGCTGCACAAGGTGGCCGGCGAAAGCGGAGTCACTATCGTGAGTGAAAGTATTCACGCGCCGAAGAAGGCAGAGGGGTTCACGCAGGTTGCGGTGGAACTTACCTTGAACGCGGACTTGAGGAAGCTTCGCGACTTCCTGTACAAGATCGAGAGCGCTGGAAAGCTGCTCACGGTGCCCAAGCTCCAGGTGAACGCCTCCTTCCCCAGGCCAGGCGCTGAGCTTCAGGTGACCGTCGTGGTCAGCGGATACACAATGGGGCTGGAGGAAAAAAGTCCCGGTGCTTAGACCGCTACGGCTGTTGAATCTCCTCTTGGGCCTCGTTGCAGCACTGATCGGCGTCGCCCTGGCGAAGACGTGGGTCTCTCCCGGGGCCCCTATCCCAAGCCCTGCAGCCACGAAGCCATCGCCAGAGGGGGAGGCGCTCGCCTACAACCCAACCGCTCGCCCGCCTCTTACGCAGTTTGAGATCTTGCTCGAAAAGAACCCGTTCAAGCAGCCGCCTCTCAGACCTGCGGGGCCGCCCGGTCCCCCTCCACCGCCTCCAATCCCACTTCCGACCCTTGCCGGCACCATGCTCGTCGATCATGAGCGCAAGGCGATCCTGAGCGACCGAGGCAAAGCAGCCATCTATTCGGTTGGCCAGGCGGTGGCGGGAGGAGTGATTGTCGACATCAAGGAGGATCGGATTCTCTTCAAGCGCGGCGATACGACGCAGGAGATCATGCTGAAAGCTGCTATCGCGCCGGCCGCCGCAACGGGAACACCGTCATCAGCGCCCGCCGCCGGCCTGCCTGGCGGGCAGACAGGTCAGACGACAACACCCACGCCGTCGCAAGCCCAGGGCTCGCCGGCTACAGGCGCCGCCGCTGTCGACAGAGAGGAGCTACAGCGGCGGCGGCAGGCGCAGCGGGAGCAGCGGCGGCAGATGCTGGAGCAACGCAGAGCGACCCAGTAGAGTGGGCAGCAGCCATAACCACTACGTTACCGCCCGCGTCATTGCGAGCGACCAACGGGAGCGCGGCAATCTCAGCGTT
>JACPQW010000122.1 GCA_016190285.1 Candidatus Methylomirabilis oxygeniifera | reverse complement strand
GTGATCACCGCCTGCGTGAGCTTCTCTCCGAGATAGGCCTCGGCATCCGTCTTCATCTTCTGGAGGATCATGGCGGAGATCTCGGGCGGCGAATAAGATTTTCCTCTTACCTCAACCGAGGCATCGCCATTGCCGGCCCGAATCACCTTGTACGGCACCAGCTTGATCTCCTGACTGACCTCCTCATGACGTCGACCCATGAAGCGTTTGATGGAAAAGATCGTGTTTTCAGGATTGGTGGTTGCCTGCCGCTTCGCGACCTGGCCGACGAGGCGCTCCCCCTCCTTTGAGAAGGCCACCACCGACGGGGTCAACCGGCCGCCCTCGGCGTTGGGGACCACGACCGGATCCCCAGCCTCCATAATGGCCATCACTGAATTGGTGGTTCCGAGATCAATACCGAGAACTTTTGGCACCTCTTGCCCTCCTTATAAGAAATTGTCAGAGTCAATGAACCATAAATGTGCTTCGACTATTCTCGTCTCACACAAAAAATATAACATTAGTTCAGGGCTGTCAAGATTATCTGACAAAAGTTTTTTAGATTTTTACGACTCTCTCCCCAAAAAGTCCAGTCGGAAGATCTCTTGACTTCTCATACGGTGTGGGTTAATGTGGCCTTAATTTATTGAAACTTAAGAGGTTGAATCGTCGGTTTATGATCTTTGCTCGAGGACAGGAGGGAATGGAACCGATAACGACTCATATCATCGTTTTCATTACGGCAAGCTCCAGACAAGAGGCTGAGACGATCGGGAAGGCGCTGATCGAGTCGCGGCTGGCGGCCTGCGTCAACATCATCTCGGCTGGCGTGTGCTCCTTCTTTTGGTGGCAGGGAGCGATTGAACGTCAGGACGAGATGCTCATGTTGGCAAAGAGCCGAAGCGATCTCCTCTCGTCCATCATTGAGCTGGTCAAAGGGTTGCACTCGTACACGGTGCCGGAGGTGATCGCGCTACCCATTGTTGCGGGGTCCTCTGATTACCTTACTTGGGTGGATGAGTCGTTACGACAAACACCCTGACAGTGGGTAGAGGGGTCGCCCGCCACGGCGACGCTGCGGCCTTCTTCGAATTACATTGACCTCGGCGCAACTCTCCCCTTCAGTTCTTATCGTACCGGGAATGTACCCTTGCGTTTGAAACGCTTGACAAACCGATCGAGGCAGGGTATAAGATTCTGCAACTGCCCGCTACCGTAGGGGCTCTTCAGACAGCACGGATCGCCACGGCTACTTGATTCTTGCCAGCTTTTGCCTATTAACCCTGACAGGAGGTCAAGATGGACCCTCGATTCTCCCGAAGACTCCTAGGGGTAGCGGTCGCCATTTCGTTGAGCGTCTCGCCCTTTGCCTCTATCTCAGCCTTCTCTGCGGAGTATCCGGCTCGCAGCAATAGTCTCACCGAGATCCCACAGCGACACAGCCTCTCCGATAATCAGCTTACAGCCGCCATGGTATTGCCTCCTCATGGGTCAAGCATCCAACCCCAGAGTCACGCTCTCGACAGAGCGCTTCGAACACCAGCCGACAACGAGGAAACCCTTCGGAATGGGTTGGTTCATTCTTCTAAGGGAATGCAAGCATTGGCGGCGGGAGATCGAGTCGGGGCTCAGAAAGAGCTGGAGACCGCAAGGCGCATCCTGTCACAGCTTCCCGAGGCGACGACTTCGAATGAACTGCGGCTCAGGCTTATCGAAGAAACGGCGCTCCTCCAGGCGGCGCTTTCCGGCGCCCTTTCAGATAAAGACGTAGACAGTCCGACAAACGAGCGAGAGGGAGAGGAGAACGAAGCTGATACAGAGGCGGCTCCTGACCTTATCGTGTCCGAAGAAGAACCGAAACCGGCGTCTCCAGGCGATAAGATCGTTCAAATGCCTGAACTGGATCTGAGCAGCTTTGACGTACCGATCGTGCTCAATGAGCAAGTCAAGGACTACATCCAGTACTATCAAACCCGAAAGTGGGGAGTGATGAGCCGGGCCCTCGAGCGTTCAGGGCGGTACCTCCCGATGATGCGAAGAATCTTTCGAGATCACGGCCTCCCGGAGGATCTCGTCAACCTGGCATATGTCGAAAGCGCCTTCAACTACCGCGCCTACTCCAGGGCAAAAGCGTCCGGGATCTGGCAGTTCATCGAAGCGACCGGGAACCGGTATGGCATGAGGGTGAACTACTGGCTTGACGAGCGGCGGGATCCCGAAAAGGCGACCCACGCGGCAGCCGCCTACCTGAAAGACCTGTATGAGATGTTTCAATCCTGGCCGCTGGCGCTGGCCGCATACAACGCAGGGGAGTATCGGATTCAGCGGGCCATCGAACAGCAGGGAACCACCGATTTCTGGTCGTTAAGGCTTCCGAAGGAAACTGAGCTCTTTGTTCCCGCCTTCATGGCGGTGACCATCATTGCCCAGGATCCCGATCGGTACGGCTTTGCCGCACCGGTTGAGGCGCCCTGGGACGTAGAGCGGGTGACGGTGCCAGGGGCCATTGAGCTGCGTTCCGTGGCTCGGGCGGTGGGCGTGTCGTCCGATCTGATCCGGGATCTGAATCCGGCCCTGATGCGCGGGGTGACTCCCGTACACGCTTCCGAGCACGAGATCCTGCTGCCGCCCGGCGCCAAGGAGATCCTCTTGGCCAACCTCGATCAGCTCCCTCGATACTCGTACCGTGAGGCGGTCCGGTCCGCAGGACGATGGCATCGGGTCAGAAAAGGGGAGACGTTGGAATTGATCGCCTCGCGGTACCGGACTGTCCCTGCCGAGCTTGCCAACCTCAATGGGGTGAAGGTTGGCGACAGGTTGAAGGTGGGGGCGCTGCTTCGATTGTCGTCGGCTACACCAGTGAGCGAGGGGGCTGTAGCCTCTGTACGAGGCGCCGGCTCCAGGGGTCGTCCGGTGGCAGTGAAGAAGGCTGTATCCTCGTCCCGTTCCGCCGCCTATACCGTCAAGCGCGGCGATACGCTCTCGAAGATCGCCAGAATTTACAGCGTGACGCCTGAGGAGCTGCGACAGTGGAATGACCTGAAACGCCAGGCGAAGCTTCAACCGGGACGGGCATTGCAGGTAGTTGCTCAGACCGCGAAAAGCAATCGTGATGCCGGACGCGGTGGTGCCCCAGCCTCTATAACTCCCGTTCGGTACAGGGTGAGAAGAGGCGACACCCTATGGGAAATCGCCAGGGTCCATGATGTTACCCCGGACGAACTCCGCCGATGGAACGACCTGGGGCGCAAGGCTACGCTTTTGGTGGGTCAGGAGTTGAGGATCCGCGTCAGCGAGAGCTAACGAGACATTCGCTCCGACCCATCGTTGAATTCGGGTCGTTGATGTCATAACATGGGGCACAGGTCGTCTCACGTCATTCAGAGCCCACTTGTGCCACCAGGCGGAGCTGGCCGGCGTATTCGGTTCATCGCGGGCGTTGCCTTCATGGCTGCAAGCTTCCTGGTCTTCCCGTTCTACCTTGTGATTCCGTTTCTTCCACTGTCCGGTACGATAAAACTGGGTATCACTCTCCTCGCTTCGCTTCTGAGCTGGGGGATGTTCGGCGCCGGCTTCTATCTGAGCGGGCGAGAAGGGTACGACTGGCTCAAGCGACGCCTTCATCGCTGAGCCGCGTCGGACCAATCGATCGCCTCTGACCGGTGTGGTCGTGTCCCAGGGCATGGTGTGGGATCGGTTAGCCGAGCAGTCTGCAGTCGGCGTTCCGGCTCCTGCCATCCCCACACGATTTCCGGAAGCGCCCGTACATCTCATGCAATGAGACGCCGGTAGTCGCCGGATATTTCAAATTTGACAAGCCGAGCCTCCTTCCGTACAATTCCTTCCAGCTTGCAAAAGGCGTTGAATATTCCCGCCTATTCGAACTCCAATAGCCACAGGCCGCTTTGTGCATCACCCGATGGGATGCGGGCGTACTGAGCATAGTCGAGGACATATCGTGAAAGCACTGATCTTGAGCGGAGGCAAGGGAACGCGCCTGCGTCCCATTACCCACACGAGCGCGAAGCAGCTCGTCCCCATCGCCAACAAACCGATCCTCTTCTATGCGCTGGAAGCCATGGCGGAGGCCAAGATCCAGGATGTTGGGATTGTGGTAGGTGACACGAAGCGCGAGATTCAGGAGGCGGTGGGGGACGGCGCGCAATGGGGTCTCCAGGTCTCGTATATCGAGCAAGAAGCGCCCCTGGGGCTGGCCCATGCCGTCAAGATTGCTGAGCCATTTCTTGCGAATCATCCCTTTGTGATGTACCTCGGAGATAACTTGATCAAGGATGGAATCGGCTCACTGGTAGAAGAGTTCAGGCGATTGGGGGCCAACTCTCAGATCCTCCTGGCAAGGGTTCGTGATCCACAACGATTCGGCGTGGCAGAGCTTCGAGATGGTCGCGTCATCTCCCTGGAGGAGAAGCCGGCGAGCCCCAGAAGTGACCTGGCGCTTGTGGGTGTCTACATGTTCGACCAGACCATCTTCGGGGCGGTGAACGCCATTCAGCCTTCACAGCGCGGTGAGCTGGAGATCACCGATGCCATTCAGTACCTGATTGATAACGGCTATCAAGTCCATCCTCATGTCATTAGCGGCTGGTGGAAAGATACTGGAAAGCTTGAGGATATGCTCGAGGCCAACCGGATCATGTTGGAGGCAATTATCTCCAGGGTAGATGGAGAAGTGGATGAGGCCTCACGCCTTATCGGAAAGGTGGTCGTAGAAGAGGGGGCACGCGTGATGGCCAGCACCATTCGAGGTCCGGTCATCATCGGCAAGCGCTGTCACATTACCAACTCCTACATTGGGCCCTTTACCTCCATCTATCATGATACACGTGTCTGCAATAGCGAGATTGAACACAGCATCATCCTCGACCAGTGCCGGATTACTGATATCGGCGGGCGGTTGGAGGATAGCCTCATCGGAAAGAATGTCGAGGTGTTCCGATCCGACGGGAAACCGAAGGCCTACCGCCTGATGCTTGGAGACAGCAGCCAAGTGGGGTTAGTATAACAAGCTCACAGTTCAAGGTTCAACGTTCAAAGCGCGAGGTGCGATGAACCTTATAGACGGCGTAAAAACCAGGCCGCTACGGCGGGTTCCGGATGAGCGGGGCTTTCTCACAGAGATGCTGCGTAGCGACTGGGAGGAGTTCGAACGATTTGAGCAGGCGTACATCACGGCTGCCTATCCTGGGGTGGTAAAAGGGTGGCACTACCACAAGAAGCAGACCGATCACTTTGTCGGAATCCTCGGAATGTCTAAAGTCGTCCTGTTCGATCCCCGCGATAGCTCACCTACAAAAGGCCTCATTAATGAGTTCTTTATTGGGGAGCAGAATCCGATGTTGGTGAAGATCCCGCCTTTGGTGATCCATGGGTTTAAGGCTGTGGGCGACCGGATGTCGGCGATTGTGAATTTTCCAACCGAGCTCTACAATTATCAGGAGCCCGATGAGTTCCGAATCCCGTACGACACTCCGGATATTCCCTACGACTGGGCTCTGAAGATAGGATAGTGATGCGAAGAGTGTCATACCCTACACCCTCTACTCTCTACCCTTCACCTTGCCGACGCTAATGCGGATCCTCGTAACCGGCGGGGCCGGATTTATTGGGTCGAATTTCATTCGCCATCTGTTGGCGACAGAGTCGGCGTGCCATATCGTCAACCTCGACAAGCTGACCTATGCCGGCAACCTCGAAAACCTGACGGACGTTGAGCGCGACCCCCGATACCGATTTGTCAAGGGAAGTATCTGCAATGTTCAGTTGGTGGACGAGCTGCTGAAGGAGGGGTTCGACGCGCTGATCAACTTTGCGGCTGAATCGCACGTGGATCGCAGCATCCAGGATGCGAGGGCATTCGTGGAGACGAATGTGCTTGGGACGCAGATCATTCTGGAGGCGTGCCGCCGGCATCAGGTCCCACGGATGGTGCAGGTCTCCACCGATGAGGTCTATGGTTCCCTTGGGTCGTTCGGTCGCTTTACGGAGGAGAGCTCCCTCCGCCCGAACAGCCCCTATGCGGCCAGCAAGGCGGCGGCGGACCTTCTGGTCGCGGCCTACTTTCGCACCTACGGGTTGCCGGTCATCGTCACCCGGAGTTCCAACAACTATGGCCCCTATCAGTTCCCGGAGAAGGTGATTCCACTTTTTATTACCAACGCCCTCGCCGATGAACCCCTCCCGCTTTACGGCGACGGCCTTCACGTCCGAGATTGGCTGCACGTGCAGGACCATTGTGCGGCATTGGCGCTGATTTTGAAGAACGGCGTGTCCGGGGAGATTTACAATATCGGCGGTCACTGCGAGCGGGCCAACATCGATGTTGCGCGCCTCATCCTGAGTACGCTCGGCAAGCCCGTGACTTTGATCACGCGCGTCAAGGACCGGCTCGGGCATGATCGGAGATACGCCCTCGACACGTCGAAGCTGGAGCAAGCGCTAGGCTGGCAACCTCGTAGGGCGTTTGAGACCGGGCTGAAGGAAACGGTCGGCTGGTATGGGGGCCACGTGACGTGGTGGACGCGCATCAAGGCGGGGCAGTATCGGGAGTACTATAGACAGACGTACGGAGACCTCTCTTGCGTCTCTCCATAATGTGTCATGGGCCTCGGGCCACCCATACGCCCTGAAAATCGGATCCGTTCACAGGTCACGCCAAGCTGGTGCGTGCAACCCCAAGACGCAATGACGCTATGGACCCTAAAGACGCAATAGACGTAATTTCTGGGCAAACGACGCTGACCGGGATACGGCCCTGGGGATGCTGGACAGTCCTTGGGGAAGGAGAAGGATATAGGGTCAAGCGGATTGAGGTTAATCCGGGGCATCGTCTCAGTCTGCAGCGCCACACTCAACGAAGCGAGCATTGGATTATCGTGGCCGGCACGGCCAGGATCGTCATCGCAGACCGGACCTCGTTGGTGCATACTCAGGAATCGACATTCGTACCGGCAGGAACGGCTCACCGGATTGAGAATCCCGGACCGCATCCACTCATCATTATTGAGATTCAAAACGGCCTCTATCTCGGAGAAGATGATATTGTCCGACTTCAGGATGACTACGGGCGAAGCGCCGAATAGGGGCGAACAGCATGTCACCTCGTCCGTCTATGCCGTCGTGCTCGCCGGCGGGAGGGGTGAGCGCTTCTGGCCGATCAGCACCGACGCACAACCGAAGGCCTTCCTTCGTTTGGTTGGGGATGAGTCGCTGTTGCAGGCGACGGTCCGGCGGATGCGACTCCTGCTGCCTTGGGCGCGGATTGTCGTGGTGGTCGGCCGGACGCACGCCGAGCTCGTTCGAGCGCAACTCCCTGAGCTTCCCGCAGCCAATCTCCTGCTTGAGCCGCAGAGCAGGGACACCGCAGCAGCCATCGGCCTGGCATCACTGCGTATTGAGCAGTTTGACCCGGACGCAACGATGATTGTTCTGCCGGCTGACCATTATGTTCCGTCCGGTGAGGCGTTGATGGCAGTGCTCAGGCGGGCGCTCGAACTGTGCGCCTCGCACCAGGACTGGGTCGTGACGGTTGGCATCCATCCGACTCGTCCGGAGACCGGATACGGATATCTGGAGGTCGGCGAGCCGCTGACCCAGTCTCCTGACGCTTTTCACGTCAATCGATTTCTGGAGAAACCGGATCGACAGACGGCCGAGCATCTGGCAACAGACGGACGGCACTATTGGAACAGCGGGATCTTTCTGTGGCGGAATAGCGCCTTCCAGAGCCTGCTGGCTCGGCATATGCCGGACGTATGGGCAGGCCTGCGTCGTATTCGCGAGGCGTGCGGGGCGCAGGAGGTGCTGGCCCGCGAGTACAATGCGTTTCACAAGCTGTCGGTGGACTATGGGGTGTTGGAACGGATGGAGAGAGGGGTTGCGATGGTCAGGGGTGATTTCGTCTGGGACGATCTCGGGTCCTGGGATGCATTAGCTCGAGTGCAGCCGGTAGACGATGGCGGGAATGTGATCGTCGGCGAGGCGCAACTCTTCGATACCAATCGGTCGGTTATTGTGTCGGCGGGACCGCGGGTAGCTGTTGTCGGGCTGTCGGAGATTATTGTGGTAGCCACCAAAGATGGCGTACTGGTGTGCCCCAAGGGACGGGCCCAAGAGGTCAGAAGGCTTGCGCGGAACGTCTCATGACTGTCCGGCGATCGAGCGCCGAGTCTCACGTTTCGAGTCGGCTGGACGTATGTGAAATCGGAGTCGGGCAGGTCCTCCACCAGCAACCCGACGCCCACAGCTTGGAGGGTAAATGATGCCACGTACGCTGATTACCGGTGGCGCCGGGTTCCTTGGCTCCCACCTGTGTGATCGATTGATCAAGGAAGGGCATCGGGTCATCTGTCTCGATAACCTGATCACCGGTATGGTGGAGAATGTCGCCCACCTGATCGGGCACGACGCGTTCCGGTTTATCAAGCTGGATGTGACCGAGTATCTGTATATCGACGGCCCGCTGGACTACGTACTCCATTTCGCCTCTCCGGCCAGTCCCATTGATTACCAACGCCTTCCGATCCAGACGTTGAAGGTGGGATCCCTTGGAACTCATAAGGCCCTTGGTCTGGCCAAAGCCAAAGGCGCCCGCTTCCTGCTGGCGTCGACTTCTGAGGTCTACGGCGACCCCACCATTCACCCGCAGCGGGAGGAGTACTGGGGCAACGTGAATCCGGTCGGCCCGCGGGGTGTGTACGATGAGGCGAAGCGGTTTGCCGAGGCGATGACCATGGCCTATCACCGATACCACGGGCTCGATACGCGGATTGCCCGGATCTTCAATACGTATGGACCCCGGATGCGGCCGAACGACGGCCGGGTTGTCTCCAATTTCATCAACCAGGCATTACGCGGGGAGCCCTTAACGGTGTATGGCGATGGAGCACAGACCCGAAGCTTTTGTTACGTCTCCGATTTGGTTGAGGGGTTGTACTGTCTGTTGATGTCTGGAGAGGTCAACCCGGTGAACATCGGAAACCCTAAGGAATTTACGGTACTCGATCTTGCCCACATGGTCCTGAAGGCGGTCGGCGGTCCGTCCGCTGATTCGACAGGGCTCGCCACAGGTATTGAGCTCCGCCCGTTGCCGGTGGATGACCCGAGAACTCGTCAGCCGGATATCGGCCTGGCACAGGAGAGATTCGGCTGGGAGCCGAAGGTGCAGATTGCTGAGGGGTTAGCGTTGACCATCGAATACTTCCGCAAGCAATTGAAATAGCGGTCAGCTATTAAAGTAAGGGTGCCCTTGCTGACAGCTGAAGGCTGATAGCTTCTCCTTCAATAGACCGGCGTTAGCCAGTGCGCATACTTCTTCTGCTTGCCCTTCACGACATCAAAATAGAGCGCTTGAATCTTTTCGGTAATCGGCCCTATCCCGCCGTTACCCAGTAGCCGTTTATCGACTTCGATGATAGGCGAGACCTGCGCGCCTGTCCCGCAGAGAAACGCCTCATCGGATATGTACAGCTCTGTTCTGCCAATAGGCCGTTCGATTGTTTCGATCCCCAGCTCCTCTCGAGCCAGCTCGATCACTGTGTCGCGCGTGATCCCTTCCAGGATATCCTCGGACAGGGCAGGCGTGATCAACTTCCCATCCCTGATGAGAAAGATGTTCTCCGCCGAGCCTTCTGAGATAAAGCCCTCCTCGGTGAGAAAGATCGCCTCATCATAGCCATGCTCGAGCGCCTCGGTCTTGGCCAGGGCCGAATTAACATAGCCGCCGGTGATCTTGCAGCGGGCCGGGATCGTATTATCGTGAATCCGGCGCCATGAAGAGAAACCCACCTTGATCCCGCTTGAGACGTTAATGTAGTCGCCAAGCGGCAGTGTGTACATGGCAAAACCGCTGGCATAGCCGATAAACTTCGGGCCGATTCCGTCTGAATCGACATATGCGATCGGCCTGATATAGGTGTCGGTTTCGGGGTGGTTTCGCCTGAGCAGGTCGAGGGTAATCTCCGACAGCTCCTTCGCGTCCTTACTGATATTGAGCTTCAGGACGCGGCAGTTCCTGAGCAGCCGGGCGTAGTGTTCCACCATGCGGAAGACGTAAAGTTGCCGCTCATCCGGGCTCCAATAGGCTCGAATCCCCTCGAAGATTCCAGTTCCGTACTGGAAGGTATTGTTCTGGATGCTGACCTTGGCTTGATCAAGCGGGACGACCTGTCCCTTGAAATAGGCATATATCATCGTAACCCTCTCTTTGTGCCGCCACGCAATACCCGAATGCCGGGCTCAACCTAGCCGGAATGAGATGAAAAGTCAACAGATTTTGGACTCCTCACGAAGAGGTTAACTTCCTCTTGACAGAGGATAATCCGGGGTGCAACATGTGAAAAGACGTCTGGTACTCATTACATGGGCTGAGCGAGAACGACTTCACAGGAGGAATCGATGGTGAGAAGAGCGACGGTGCAGGTGATGGTGCTGACCGTGTTGGTCGTCAGCTCGACAGGGGCTTGGGCAGCCGGGGCAGCCAATACCGAACCCAAGACGCCGGAAAAGTTTGGGACCTTTTGTGGGCCGTGTCATGGTCAAGCAGGCAAGGGGGACGGACCGGCCGCCGCCGCTCTGAATCCCAAGCCGCGAAACTTTACTGACGGCAAGTATATGAATACCAGGACCGACACGCAACTGATCAATGTCATCAAGAACGGCAGCGCAGCCGAGAAGTTGAGTCCGCTGATGGTCGGCTACGGCAGTATACTCAATGACCAGGAGATCAAGGAGATCGTTGCCTTCATCCGCTCACTGGCCGTCCCGAAGTACCAGTCGAAGAAGTGATAGGCAGCTCTGAAGCGTACAGCCGTCAGCTTTCAGCAAAATGATGGGCCGTCCAAGGCGATCTCAATCCTGGAAGCGAAGGCGCTGACCGCCGACTGCTGAAAGCCGATCCGCTGGTCAGAGGGGAAACGATAGCTCGATGGAGTGCGCAGTAGCGTGAGCCTGCGCCGTAAGCCGGTCCAGGTCAAGGGGGCGTTCGGCGAGCTCGACCTCGTGGTGAGTCGTGTGTGTCGCCACCTGTCTTGACAGAAACATCGAGCAGCAGTCCTGATCGGGGATGATGGAGACATCATAACTGCCGATCTGCTGCGCCTGCTGCGTAATCTCGTCCTTATCCATACCGATCAACGGCCGCAGAATCGGCAGGGTCGATACCTGCTCAATGGTGGCGATATTTTCAATGGTTTGTGACGACACCTGACCGAGACTCTCGCCGGTCACCAGGGCCTGGGCGCCTTCCTTCCGGGCGATCTGTTCGGCGATTCGCAGCATCAGCCGTCGATACACAGGGACCCTCAGGCGTCCCGTGACGTGTGCGACGACTTCCTGCTGGATTTCGCCGAATGGTACCACGTAAAGGCGAGAGGTAAACTGACACCGGGTGAGCAGACGTACCAGCTCGATCGCTTTGTCTTGTGAGGTTCGGTCGGCGAACGGCTGGCTATGGAAGTGGACAAAGACGATACGGCAGCCCCGCTTCATCATCCGGTAGGCCGCAACCGGGGAATCGATCCCGCCTGACAGCAGACACGCAACGGTCCCGCCGGTCCCCACCGGCAGGCCCCCAGGGCCCAAGAGCTTCTCGAAGTAGACAAACGCCTCGTTGGGAAGGACTTCAATCGCGATAGTCAAGTCCGGGTTGGTGAGATCGACGCGAGCGCCGCAGATACGCTGCACCCTGGCCCCGATCATCTCGTTGATCTGCTGGGAGGTCTGTGGAAAGGTTTTGAAGGCACGACGAGCTGCCACGCGAAAGCTGCGGAATGAACGGCCGGAGACCTCCTCTTCGATTCGTTGTGCGAGCAGTTCCAGGTTGGGTGCCATCGTGAAGGCGGGGGCGAAATTCGCAATCCCGAAGATACGGCTCAGTCGCTGCCGCAGGACCTCCCACGAGGTCTCCTCGGAAGTCGTGAGGAACAGCCGACCGGCTAGTCGCTCAAGCGGACCGCAGCCGAGATCGCGCGTGGCTGCTAGGAGATTGTTCTGAAGCTGCTTCAGGAAGAAGCCCCGGTTTTTCCCTTTGAGGGCGATCTCATTGTAATGGATGAGGGCGCCCCTCACCACCCGTGGTCGTGCCATCGCATTGCTTTTAGTTTTCATAATTCATAATTCCTCTTCCAGTACCCCAGTACCCCCAGTACCACCAAGCCAGTAGCCCATCCTAGCATGTTCTCCATGATCGGCAATCGATTTCCGCTCGCGTGCGCTGACAGAAAGGGACAGACAGAAAGGGACAGACACTGTTATCTTGACAATTCGTAGTATTCGCTGTAATGATCTTACATGGCACGGATTGCTCGAATCGTTGCACCAGGCCACCCTTATCATGTTACGCAAAGGGGGAATTATCGCCAAGCGGTCTTTCGAAACGACGAAGATCGTTCTCGATATTTATCCTGGGTTAATGAATACAGCCGCAAATTTCACCTATCGGTATGGGCCTATTGCTTAATGGACAACCATGTTCATTTCATTGTCCAACCGTTGGAAGAGACATCGCTGGCTAAAGTATTCAGTGTGGCCCATATGCGGTATGCTCAATATTTCAATAAAGAGAGGAAGGTGTCCGGACACTTGTGGCAGGGACGCTTTTATTCCTGTTTACTTGATGAGCCTTATCTTATGGCGGCAATACGGTATGTTGAGAGGAATCCGGTACGGGCCAAGATGGTCAACAGGCCTTGGCAATGGAAATGGTCCAGTGCAGCCGCTCACATCGGTGGAACAGATGAGATAGTTGATGTCATTGAGATAAAGGAATCAGTAGGCGTTTCCATGGAGTCATGGAGAGAACACATCGACTCGGATGATAATGCCCCAGATGTGGAAGTAATTCGAAGGCACACGATGACAGGGCGACCATTGGGAGGGGATGGGTTCATCGGGGAATTGAGCAGGCAACTGGGACGAGTAATAAGCGTTTTGCAGAGAGGAAGACCAAGAAAGGATCTCAAGAAATAGTGTCTGTCCCTACTAAGCCCCGCCATTCGTTCTCGCGTGGTTGTGCAACCGGTCTCGTGGCAGCATGAAGAAATCCTCATCAATTGCAATCGGTAGTGGTAGTGAAGGTGTGCGAGCGGCTCGTCGATGCTCTACTCCTCTTTCCCCTTCCCCTTCCGTCGAACAGCGCTCAACGCTCCC
>JACPQW010000120.1 GCA_016190285.1 Candidatus Methylomirabilis oxygeniifera | reverse complement strand
TGATCGCGAACTATGAGCACGTTAAAGAGTTATCAGGACTTGGAAGTCTGGAAGAAATCAATCGACTTGGCAGAGATGGTTTATCGCATCTCCACTCAATTTCCGACGGAGGAAAAATTCGGTCTGACCAGCCAGATCAGAAGGGCGGCGGTATCGGTTCCGGCGAACATAGCGGAAGGAGCAGCCAGAAAGGGGACGGGAGAGTTTCTTCAGTTTCTGAGCATGGCGAGCGGCTCGTTGGCGGAGACGGAGACCTTCCTTATCCTGGCGGAACGGCTCCACATGCTGACGTCGGAGCAGACGCATCCCGTTCAGCAGCAAGCAGCCGACGTTGGTCGAATGCTCAACGGACTCAAACGCTCTCTGCCCTCAAAGAGTTGAAAGCTGCCGACTTCCCCCTCTCGCTGACCACTGACCACAGGGCACAAGTCACTGTCCATGGTGTGGACGTCTTCCATCCTCAAACCGGCGAAGTCCGCAGTGACAACGCCGATGGCATTGCCTGCTGGTTCATCGATACCGACTATAACGAAGAGAGCTTCTTCGTCCGCCAAGCCTATTTCCTCGGCGCCAACGACCCCTACAGCGCTCTGAAGACCACCCTCAAAGCCGAGATCAACGAGGACGCCTGGGCCACGCTCAACAGCGACACCTCGCGCCCGTTCGACAAACCGAAGAACGGCCGCATCGCCGTGAAAGTGATCAACCACCTGGGCGACGAAGTGATGAAGGTGTTTAAAGTTTAAAAATCTGCTACACTGTGTTTACGATGAGCGAATCTGAATTCAATTTACTCACCCCGCCAATCGTCGAAGCGGTATTGGACATCGAATGCGACCTGCCGCCAGGACAACAACTTGCAGCGCTGGAGGGATCGGCCCAAGAATGTTTTCGAGAACGCTATCCCAAGTTCCGAACCAAGTGGATTCAAGAACATCTCATCGCAGCGACACCGGACGGGCCACCGGAAGTGTCTGTCCGGCATCATGGAGTGGAGGCTTTCCAGTTTTTGCAGGATGACGAGAAACAACTGGTTCAGGTCAGGGCGCAGGGATTCTCTTTCAATCGGCTTGCCCCTTACACGAGTCTCGACGATTATATCCCGACAATCAAAGAGGCTTGGCGTGTATATAGCGGACTGGCTACACCCGTTCAGATTCGCTTGATTCGCCTGCGCTATATCAACCGAATCTTACTGCCATTTCCTGAGGGAAAAGTCAGCCTGGACGATTTCTTCACGGTTGGTCCTCGTCTGCCTGATGAAAAAAATTTAGTCTTCACCAGTTTTTTCAACCAGCATACTGCTGTGGAGCTTCAGACCGGCCATCAAGTCAATATTGTGTTGACTTCTCAGCCGCCACAGGGAGACCAACTGCCGGTCATATTTGACAACTGCGTTGCCGCGTCGGAACCAGGAGAGCCGGAGAATTGGGATTGGATTCTCACCACAATCCGATCATTACGCGACTTAAAAAATCGCATTTTTAAGAAATCGTTGACGGAACAATGCTTGAAACTATTCCAAAACCGATAAGCCTGTATTGCCTGGCGGGATACGCTTCATTAGTCTCCTATACCTGGAGCGGCAGTGCCGTTTCTGCCGAGGCACAAGCTGCGACCAAGACCGCTTCAGCCCTTGTACGGTCCGTAGAGGGCTCCCGAGCGCTGTTCGGAAGAAAGGCGACGATCATCTCGCAGTTGTGGGAACTGGCGCACGAATGTGCCGAGCCCGGATGGGACGGTTACGGGGCACACGCGATTGACCCAACGGCACTTCGGAATGCCGAAATGTTTTTGCGCGCATTGCCGGAGGACCTCCCCATGCCTGAATGCGCGCCAGAGCCTGATGGCTCAATCTCGCTGGACTGGATTCACACCCGCCATCGACTGTTCTCTCTCAGTGTCGGCCCGAATGATCGATTAGCCTATGCCTGGTTAGACGGCACAGACAAAGGCCATGCCGTCGCCCGTTTTGACGGAGTGTCAGTTCCGCAACGAGTGCTTGCAGATATTCAGTCCATTATGAGGTAGCAATGCTCCCCTCCGGATTGTCTGATCACGTCGATGACAATGAGAGTCTTGCCAGATTCCTCTTGCAGAGCAACCAGTTCAACGCCGTGATGGTGAAGCCGGCAGCCTTTTTGCCTAACCCCAAGGACCGCGAAACATCTGTTTCCAGGCATGGGCGGGAGCCGTGGGCGCGTCTCTGGGAAATCGGTCTGGCAGTCGCCGGCAGCCGTAAGTTATACGGCGCGGCCATTTTCACGGCTCACGTTGTCAGAAACGCTCAACTTGATGTGATGGCCGACGAACCACCGCCACGTCATGCTGTTATCCGAGGCTGGCCGTGGATCGAGTCCGATCCTGAACTTCAAAAAGCACAGCAGAAAGAATTGGCTGCCCTCGTCGCTAGTGCCGCCGGCCCACCGCTGCTCCGCTGAACAAGCCCCTTCGATTATGGACTTCCGCATCGCAGACACCTTCACCGACAGCCTCGCTCGGCTGACCGGTGACGAGCAGAAGGCCGTCAAGACGACCGCGTTCGACTTGCAAATGAATCCGGCTAATCCCGGCATGAGTTTTCACAAACTCGACAAGGCCAGAGATAAGAAATTCTGGTCGGTGTATGTCAACGACGACATCCGGCTCATTGTCCACAGAAGCGACGAGAGCCTCTTGCTCTGCTACGTCGATCACCACGATAAAGCCTATCGCTGGGCCGAGCGGCGAAAGCTGGAGACACACCCAAAGACCGGGGCTGCTCAGTTGGTTGAGGTGCGGGAGACAGTCCAGGAAATCATTATCCCGGCATACGTCGAGACTCAACAGCCGGCGCCACCCAAACCGCGCCTGTTCACTGGAGTGTCCGACGATCACCTGCTGAATTACGGTGTGCCACTGGGGTGGCTGAACGATGTTCGGCAAGCCACGGAGGACACCTTGCTGGCGTTGGCGGACCATTTACCGAGTGAAGCTGCTGAAGCGCTGCTGGAACTCGCCACCGGCGGGAAGCCGGAAGTGGCCAAGCCCTCCCCCACCGGAACCAATCCGTTTGCTCACCCGGATGCCCAGCGTCGATTCCGGGTCATGAACAATATCGAGGAGCTGCAGCGGGCCCTCGACTACCCCTGGGAGAAGTGGACGGTCTTTCTCCATCCGGCACAACGCCAATGGGTCGAGCGGGATTACAGCGGCCCCGCGCGGGTCTCCGGCTCGGCGGGTACAGGGAAGACCATCGTCGCCTTGCATCGGGCCGTCTTTCTGGCCCGCGCCAACCCCGATGCCAGAGTGTTGCTCACCACGTTTTCGGACATCCTGGCGAATGCTCTCCGAACGAAACTCAGGCGACTGATCAGCAACGAACCGCGTTTGGCCGAACGTCTGGAGGTACATTCCATCGATGCCATTGGCCATCGGCTCTTCAAGCCCCACCTCGGCCAGTCGCAGATCGTATCGCAGGACACAGTGCTGGAACTCCTGAAGGAGGCAGCCGCAGCAGTTGGTGGCCATAAATTCAGCCTGCCTTTTTTGCTGACGGAGTGGGAGCAAGTCGTCGATGCGTGGCAGTTGGACACATGGGAGGCGTATCGCGATGTTAGACGACTGGGCAGAAAGACGCGGCTGCCGGAGAAGCAGCGCGCTGTTCTCTGGTTTATTTTCGATCATGTCCGTGCGCGTCTGGCGGCAGGGAACCTGATCACAGACTCAGGCATGTTCAGCAGACTGGCCGCTGTCGTAGCCAAAAGTAAACATCCGCCCTTCGACTTTGCCGTCGTGGACGAGGCTCAAGACATCAGTGTGGCTCATTTACGGTTCCTCGCTGCGCTCGGGGGGGATCGACCGAACAGTCTGTTCTTTGCAGGCGACCTCGGTCAACGCATTTTCCAACAGCCCTTCTCGTGGCTCGCGCTGGGCATCGATATTCGCGGGCGTGCCCGGACCCTGCACGTCAATTACCGAACCTCCCACCAAATCCGCATGCAGGCGGATCGATTGCTGGCTCCAGAAGTGACCGATGCGGACGGCAACACGGAGGAGCGGGGAAACACCATCTCTGTGTTCAACGGTCCCGCACCGACAATCAGGGTTTGTGACAGCCTCGAAACCGAGAAGGCTACGGTTAGCAAATGGATTATGGACCTCAAGAGGGAAGGCGTAGCACCCCACGAGTTCGGTGTGTTTGTTCGATCTGCGGCGGAGCTGGACCGAGCGCTTGCAGCCGTCAAAGAAGCGGGGCTCACCCTCAAGATACTCGACGAAAAAGTCGAAACAACCAGCGGCCACGTTTCGATCAGCACCATGCATCTCGCCAAGGGCCTGGAGTTCCGAGCAGTCGTCGTGATGGCGTGTGATGATGAGGTCATTCCCCTGCAGGAACGAATCGAGACAGTGACGGACGACGCGGATCTGGAAGATGTGTACAACACGGAACGCCACCTTCTCTATGTCGCATGCACCCGTGCACGGGATCATCTGCTCGTCACCAGTGTCGCTCCGGCATCGGAGTTCCTTGATGATCTGCAGATGTAAGGTCTGGAAAGTCGGAACGGGTGGCAACTTTGATCGGAATACGCAAGAAAGAGGGTCAGGACCTGTTGAGCGCAGTGCGCCGGCTCGAAGCGACCATCTGGAGGCCCCCTGGAAGCCGCACGCGAGGCGCCAGAGCGTAGGTGAGTGGTGCTTGTGGGGTTCCCCACCCGCGCCTACCCACCGAGTGGGGTAAAGATTACCCCCCGTCATCTTGAGTCTCATACGCTGGTCGCGGTGCCCTGTCTCGCCCACGCTCGGTTCGCGACCCTTCGTTGAGGCATCTTGGACCGGCATCCTGCTCGCGAGGCAACCGGCGATCATCGGCCGGAATGCCCGGCGGCCTTCGACTGGAGTTCGTGGTGCATGTGGCCCTGGCCGGCTCGGTGTCTCCGATAACTATATGGTGTTGACATCATATTACTGTAAGTCCATAATATCTTGATGAAGTGGGACATCGAGTTCCATCAGGACTTCGATCCAGAGTTTGACGCGCTGCCCGAAGACGTGCAGGACGAAATCCGTGCCCTTGCCGGTGCACTCGAAGCAATAGGTCCCCTGCTCGGTAGGCCCCGCGTCGATACGCTTAACGGTTCTCGTTACGCGAATATGAAGGAACTGAGGGTCGATGCGTCTGACGGTGTGTGGCGCGTCGCCTTCGCGTTCGATCCCAGACGCAAGGCTGTTCTTCTGGCTGCCGGGGACAAATCGGGCGTCAGTGAAAAACGATTTTACCGACAGCTTTTAGAGAAGGCCGACCGGAGATTTGCTAATCATCTCTCACGCATCAAGAAGGGAAGGGCATAGCCGTGGCTATCACACTGAAAGACAAAATGAAGGACCTCAGTCCCGCGCGGCGGAAACGCATTGAAGCGCGCACAGCAGAGCTGGTCAAGGAGCACATGACCTTACGGGAGCTGCGGCGCGCCCGTAAGCTGACGCAGGTCAGGGTGGCTAAGGAGCTCGGTATTACCCAGGACAGCGTGTCGCGCCTTGAAAAGCGCAGTGATCTCCTTCTGTCCACGCTGCGGAAGACTGTCCAGGCGATGGGCGGGACGCTGTCTCTTGTCGCGGAATTCCCCGACCGCCCGCCGGTCGCCCTGTCCGGCATCGCCGAAGACGATCCGACGCCCAAACCGGCAGGCCGGAAAGACGCGCACGCACATGCTTAGGGGCTGACAGACGAGGCGAAACGGATAGCCCACTCCTGATAGTGTTTCCCGAGTGCGGCAGGATTGTAGGCAATCTGAGGTGGACCCCATGTCGAAAGTGAAGGAAGACCTGACCAAGCTTATTCAAGACCAACCTGAGGATAGTTCGCCCGAGGAGATCGTGCGCGAACTAGCGTTTCACCTGATGGTCGAGCGGGGACTTGCTGACTCGGACGCGGGCCGAGTCATCTCGAATGATGAGATGGCCCGACGCATCCGCTCATGGCAGAGATAACTTGGACAGCAGAAGCCCAGCGTTGGCTCGAGGACATCTTCCAGTATATTGCTGCGGATAATCCGCACGCGGCTGCCCAAACCGTCAACGGCATATATGAGCGAGCTCAGGCGCTGGCGACTTTCCTGAGATGGGCCATCGCTACTGGGCATCGAGCCGCCATGTGCGTATTCTTCTCTATGGCCACTACCGTATCGCCTACGTAATCAAGGATGATGGAAACATCGATATCTTAGGTGTCTTCCATGGCTCGCTCGATATCAGCAAATATCAACTCTAGAAAGCACATAACCATGCGATGGACCGGGTGGATCATCTCTGCAGCCTCAGTCCCGAGAAGACGTCGAACGGGTTGAAATTCCAGCGAAAACAGACGATGAGAAGCGTTGCATTGTCATAGGTCTTATCGATCGATTTTTGCCCACGCTCGGCTCACTATCCTTCATTGAGGCGTCTTGACCCGGCATCCTGCTCGCGAGGCAAATGGCGATCAGCGACCGGAATCGGTGGCTGTTTTCACTGGAGAAGGAGTTCATCCGTGTTGTCGAAGGCTATTTGAGGCGGAATAACGGCTCGCAAACCGGCCACCTGTTCCGACTGAATCTAGCGGGGGTTCATGGCCCGCGGCTTGCCGCGAGTTCGTCATACCGGCGGAAGCCGGTATCCATAGGGTCCGACTGGATTCCGTGTCAAGCACGGAATGACGGGCCAGAACAGAAAACGATACCCTGC
>JACPQW010000118.1 GCA_016190285.1 Candidatus Methylomirabilis oxygeniifera | reverse complement strand
CCGTGCTTTCATTGTCGAAGGCGCCTTGGGCTTCGGTTTGAAGGGTATTTAACTGGATGATGAGATTATCAAGCAAGAGAAGAGCGTCATTGCGAGCGACCAACGGGAGCGCGGCAATCCAACCGTTCTGCTTCTCTGGCCTTGAAAACCGGTGAGATTGCCTCGGTCGCTACCGCTCCCTCGCAATGACCCGTGAGAGGGACTTTCTGGACAACAGATGATCCAACCATAGCAATGAGTTTATGGCCCTGTCAAGGGCGGATGACAGACAGACTCATAATCCTTACCCGTCCTCAAATCTCCCCTTCCCCCTTGAGGGGGGAAGGTTGGGATGGGGGTGGGCATGAGAGATTGTCCTCCTGTATCACCCCCGCCCTCGCCCTCCCCCATCGGAGGGGGAGGGGACGGGAGGAGGGATGACGGAGATTCCGCTTGACAGGGCTAAGAGCCCGATGTAAGAAAAGCTGCCGTCATATGGGGCCACAGAAGAAGGGGTTGTGAAGACGTTATGTGGCAAGCTAACACAGGTAGGGTGGGCGGACCGGCGCCGCTCGTACCCATCGAAAGGAGGCAGGCCATGAAGGCGAATCGTGTCGTCCGTCATATGCTGTCCGCTCTGCTCGGTCTGGTTCTTGCGGCCGCACTGCTGCCGCTCTCGCCCGCCTGGGCCAACGGGAACGAGTCTCAAGACCTCGTCGCCCCGTATGGTCACTTCGACATGGTGGCCGGATCGGCATCCGGGCCTTTGACGACCCACTATCTGATCTCCAACACTGATAGCGGCAGTTTCATATCCCCTCCTGGAAGCGCCACCGTCAATGTGAAGTGTTTCAACGATACCATCCAGCGCGTCGGGCCTCCAGCGGGAACCAATATCGTGCTTGCCCCCTTCGCTATGGCGGTGCACAGCCCTGTCAGCCTCGGGCTCACGTCCGATGGGGCCTTTACCGGTCTCGGCTTCTGTTATTTCGCGGTGACAGCCGGAGGCGATATCGCGGTCAGCTTCCTGGTCGGGGTCTCTGAGGGGGGGAACCTGATCACCACCAACAACTCAGTGGCGATCATGTCGGACACGGCACAGAGCCATGTTACCGAGAGTCCCGATTTCTTCGACGCTTCTGATGCCAACATCCCCTACTGGACGGAGGAGGGGAGCTGGCAAACCTTCGTCCTGGCGCTTGACCCCACAGCCGCCGGTACCAACATGGCTATGGACTTCTATACCTCAGGAGGATTCCTGTTGGGAACGTGGAACGGTCCCCCCGGTGGCATTCCGGATCTTGCGCCCAGAGATCTCGACTTCACCAGGGTCGCTGATGCGGTGCCTGCAGCGGCTGGAGGCTTTGGCCATGCCGACATAACCTCCCCCGATCGCGGGTTCATGGGATGGATCGTGGGGTTGAATTTCACCTCATTTCAGGCCTTCATGTACCCGATCCCCTTGCGGGATAACGATATCAGCCAACTTGCGGCGGGTGACCGGCCGTAGGGTGTGGGCTTCTAAATTGTTCCCTCTCCCTCTGGGGGAGAGTTCGGGTGAGGGCGCTCGCCGTGCGGACAAGCACCCCCTCACCCCCACCCTCTCCCGCCTGGGGGAGAGGGGGTCTTATGGTGCGAACTTCAGAGACAGGACACTAGCTGTCTGTACTGTCGTGTGCCTGATCCTCGCGGGTTGGGGCTGCACGGCTGCCGGCCTGAGCGGTCAAGCAAAGGAGCGGTCGGCCTCGAAAGCGATCAACGTCGAGGCGTTGGATCCCGTGGTCCGCGATCCGGCGCGATCGGATCGGGTCCGCATGAAGATCGCGAAAGAGTTGGCCGCCTCCACGGATCCGAAGGCGCTTGACCCGATCTTTTCCGTCATCCGCGACAGACAGACGCGGCCCCTGCTCCGGGCCACCCTGATTCGCCTGTTGGGCCGGTCGCCGCAGCGGGAAGCCGTTGCAGCCTTTCTGCTGGAGCGTCTGGCCGATGAGCAGGAGGCCACAGAGGTCCGTTCCGCGGCTGCTACTTCCCTTGGCGTCCTGAAGGATACCTCGAATGAATCCCTCGCGCAGTTGCGCCGCGCCGGCGACGATGCGGACCCGGCCGTTCGGCTGGCGGCCAGGTCGGCGCTGGTGAGGATCGGCGGGGAGGGGATCGATCCGGTCTCGCTGTTGATCGCTATCCTCCAGGACCCTGCCCAGCCGGACGCCGCCAAGGTCTCGGCGGCCGAGCGTGTGGGAGCATTCAAAGATGGGCGGGCACGGCAGGCGCTGATCCAGGCGCTTGGCGCCAAAAGTCCGGACGGACCGCCGCCGCACACACTCCAGGAGTTCTTTGCCGCCCGCGCTGCCGTCAAACGGAATCTGCCTGCCGCCGCCGCAAGGGCGCTCGGCCGCCTCGGCGATCCAATAGCGATCCCATCGCTGATCGATGCCGCCGAGCAGACGCAAGGAGAGGCGAAGGTAGCGGTGTTTGAGGCGCTGGCCGCGCTGAGGGCGTCCCAGGCTGTTCCGACGGCGCGTAAGGCGCTCTGGGACCCTGACCAGCGGGTACGGCGGTGGGCAGCCGTGCTCCTTCAGGAGGTGGGCGCGAGGGAGGCGTTGCCCGAGCTGCATCGCGCGCTTGCCGACACGGACCCCGGGGTCCGCCTTCAGGCGGCTCTGACGCTGGAGAAATTCAACGACCGGGAATCGGTGCAGCAGATCAAAGACGCCCTGTCCAAGGAGACCATTCCGGAGGTGCGCCAGGCGATGGAACAGGCCGTCCGGACACTCAGCCCACAGTAGCCGTACCCCCCCATCCTTACTTTCCCCCTCCGAGGGGGGAAGGGACACCGCACGCGGACTCCTCCCCCCTGGTACTCTCTGGGTGCGGGAGGATACAGGTGGGGGTCGAAGGAAGGGCCACAAAAAAGACTTGACACGGGCAAATCGACAGTGATAGATATGACCCAATATTTTCGCCTGAAGTCACCATGAGTGGAAACTCCTACGTATGCGACTGTTTCCGTGGGGGCCGAAGGGAGGGCGAGAGCGCTAAAACGATTTCATCCGGATTCCTTAAGCTATCTGATCGTTCCTGACGTGAAAGCAGGGCAGTATTCGAAGTAACCGATTATGTCCTGGTGGTTGGGACAAGGAGGGGTGAGGATGAGTTTAAAACGCAAGGCGTGCTTCAGCAAGAAACTGGCCTTCTCTCTGTTGGCCCCGATTTTCCTCGTGCAATGGGTCATCGTCCCGATGAAAGCTGATGCCCGCGTGCAGCAGCGAATCGACATCGCCGCCGACGGGACGGTGTATCAATACCTCTGTTCCGACGGGCAGCCGGCGGGTACCGATCATGACCGCCTGACCAACGTCTCGATGTCGATTGCCTTCAATGCCGCGGCCACCGTAGTTCAGACCGTGAGCAGCGGCACCACATTGGTTGCCAGGGTGCCGGCAAATCCGCTTACCGCTCTGGCCCAGGGAAAGCGGACCGGAGTCTTGTCGCTGACCGGCTGCGTTCCGGCTGTGACCTTCACCGCAACAGGATCCGGAACGTGGAGCTCCGGCGCCACCACCGTGTCGGGATTCGGAGGCGCTGGACTGACGGCGCTTACCGCAGCCTCACCGGCTGCCCATACCACCAGCGACGTCAATTGCGGCAGCAGCGTGTATGGGTTTGATGGCGGCACTACCTGTTCGATTGCTGACGGATCTGCGCAACCTGCCGATGGGATCACCTTGAATAACAACCAGGGCATTCTTTTCGTCTATAACGGCGCTTCATTTATCCCCGCGAATACGGCCGGGACACTGCAGGTGGCCGGAGGTGGCGCGGGATTCGACATCACCGCCGCCGGGAACGCTGAGGACGCGACGGGTGATTCGGACACTACCAGCGTCACAGTGACCACCACGACCACGACCACGACCACGACAACCACGACGACGACTACGACGACGGTCATTCCGACGGTTGGTCCTTGGGGTATGGCGATGCTGGGTGTGGCTTTCCTGGGCGCGATGGCCTGGATGCTCAAAGCTCGCAGGTCTGTTGTGCGGTCATAATAGATCTGAATCAGATTCAATTCGGCAATGATGAAAAACGGGGAGCGATCCCCGTTTTTCATTTTTATAGAGGAGATGGTGTCCTGTGACCAACCAGGTCTCAGCGGAAGGGCGGCGAAACCGGCTGCAATGGGTGAGTACATCGATCGCCTTGGCGCTGACCTACGGATGCCTGTTCTGGTACCTTAAGCCTTCGCTTCTCCTTATCCCGACGATCACAGCCGGCGGCGACACGATCGCTCACTATGTCGCGGCGAGATATTTGCGGGATTACCTCATGCCCAATGGCAAACTCATCGGCTGGATGCCCGGGAACTTTGCCGGCTATCCTCTTTTTCTCTTTTACTTTCCGCTTGCCTTCCTGTTGATTGCAGGCTTGAGTCTTGTCGTTTCATTCCCTGTCGCGTTTAAGCTGGGAACTGTGGCCGGGACGTTCGGTCTGCCGATTGCGTCGCTGGCCGCCCTTCGTTGGATCGGTTGCCCGTTTCCCATTCCGGCCCTTGGCGCCATCCTGACCCTCCCATTCCTATTGAACGCAGGCAATAGTATGTGGGGCGGCAACCTCCCCAGCACGCTAGCCGGAGAATTTTCCCATAGCCTCTCGCTTGCGCTTCTCGTGTTATTCATGGGCGCGCTGTATCGAGGCGTTCTTGAACGACGCTATGTTGGGTGGTGCGCAGTGCTCTTTGCCCTTGTCGGCCTGGCCCACGGCTACGGGCTGGTGATGGGGGCGGGGTTTGGACTCTACTTTCTCGTTGTAGGGTCCGATTTCCGCGGTACACTCCTGTATCTAGTACGCGTCTATGCGATCGGCGGGCTGCTTCTGGGATTCTGGCTGCTGCCGCTCGTTGCCTATCTTCACTACACGACAGGGTTCCCCATTACCTGGGAGTTCACATCCTTCTTGGAGATTGTCCCGGTTGTACTGTGGCCTGTCCTCGCGATAGCGGTGGTCACCGTCGGCTTAGCGTTCGTGCGAAAGCAGACAGATACAGCGTGGCTCCGCATTGTCTACTATCTGACCTATCCCGTCATCTTTTCCGTTGTGCTGTACTTTGTCTCGCCACGACTGAACCTTGTCGATGTCAGGTTCCTGGCCTTCGCCCAGTTCTTCCTGACGTTGCTGGCTGCGGCCGGTCTCGGTCGGTTCCTGGTGCAACTGCCGCAGTCGCTCAGGCCGGCGGCGCCGGCTGTGATCGGTGTGTTGGTTATCGCGTGGGTGGCGCCCCAGGTCTCGTTTATCCCCAACTGGATCCGGTGGAACTTCGAGGGGATGGAGCAAAAGCCATGGTGGCGATACTATTACATCGTCAACACCATCGGTTTGGCCGGCGGCCCTCATAGCCCACGGGTCGCGTATCAACATTCGCCTCTGCACGATAAGGCCGGTACGATCAGGGCGTTTGAAGCATTGCCCCTTATCTCGGGGCGTCCTACGCTTGAGGGGGCCTACATGCAGTCCTCTCCAAGCTCTCCGTTTGTGTTCTACATTCAGTCCGAACTGACGGAGACTCCGTCGTGCCCCTTTGTTCCGTACAAGTGCACGACATTCGACCCGGAACGGGCGCTTGCTCACTTGGAGCTGTTCAACGTGAAAGAGGTTATCGCCGTGACGGATCACGTCAAAGCGGCGCTGGCATCGAACTCCGGATACCATGAAGAGGGAGAGATCGGACCATACAAAATCTTTCAGGTTCGGCAAGGCAGCGGTCAGTATGTTGTGCCGCTTCGGTATCAGCCGGTATCGGTGACGGATGGCGACTGGAAACGGTTAGCTTATGATTGGTTCCAGAAACCGGAGTGGCTGGATGTCCCGCTGGTATTCTCCCAGCCTGGCGATCCGGCCCCGCCGGGGGCTCTACCGTTCCATGACCTGGAGCAGCAGCCGGTGAAACAGTCCTTTTCATCGGAGTGTCGTGTGAACGATGCGTTGGGAAATGAGGAGGTCCGATTCGACACTGAGTGCCCAGGACGCCCCCACCTGATCAAAATCTCCTACCATCCGAAGTGGCGCGTTGAAGGCGCCGATCGGATCCATCTGGTGTCACCGGCCTTCATGCTGGTCTACCCCACGGCCAGGCACGTCCGCCTCATCTTCGGCAATCGCTGGCCCGATTATGCGGGGTGGGCCGCTACCGCGGCGGGGTTCGCGTGGCTCCTCGCCGAAGGACTTGTCGTCCGTGTGAGGAAACGGTATAGTCAGCCTTCACGAGGGGATAAGGTGATCGCAGCATGCCGGGAAGGCGACTGAAAGTCCTACTGGTCAATCCAAGCTGGGACGGGCTGGTGAGCCGAAAAGGGCGCCGGTTCAATCGTGCCTGGGCTCCGTTGGATCTGCTGAACTGCGCGGCGATATTGGAGCAGGACGGGCTGAACGTCAGCCTCATTGACGCCCGCGCCGAGCCCACTTCGTCGCACACGATTCGAGAGGCTGCGGCGCAGCACGATCTGGTCTTCGTGACCTCGTCTCCGATCGACCGATGGCAATGTCCCAACCTTGATTTGGACCCATTCCTGGCCGTCACAAGCCTGGTAGAACCGAGGAAGCTGCACGTGATGGGCGCGCATGGGACCGTCGTGCCGGACGAGCTGCTCAGCATGACGCAGGCGCGGGCAGTGATCCGTGGTGAGCCTGAACCGGCTGTACGGGCATTGTGTCGCGGCATGGACCCATCCGAGGTTCCCGGCGTGACCCACCAGTCCGACGGCACAATCCGCCATAATCCAGAAGGACCGGCGCTCGATCTGACGAGCCTTCCGATGCCCGCTTTCCGTCTCCTCGACCTCCGCCACTATCGGTACGAGATCCTCGGCGACCGGTTTGTCCTGCTCGAAACGACGCGCGGTTGCCACTACCGATGCCATTTCTGTCTTCTCAAGATGTACGGGAAGGGCTACCGGAGGAAGGATCCCGATCAGGTGATCCGTGAGGTGACGTATCTGGTCAGGGACGTGGGAGCCAGAACCGGGTACTTTATCGATCTGGAGTTTACGGCAGCGCGGGACTATGTCTGGACTGTATGTGAGCGACTGACAGCGGCCGGGTTACCCTTTGAATGGGCGTGTCAGACGAGGGCTGATTATGTAGACGAACCGCTGCTGAACCTGATGAAGCGCGCCGGTTGTCGGCTGATCCACTTTGGCGTTGAAAGCGGTTCGCCCCGGGTCTTGGCCGCGACGAACAAGCGGATTACTCTTGAGCAGATCGAACGGGGAATCACTGAGACGAAGCAGGCCGGCATCGATCAAGTCTGCTTTTTCATGTTCGGATTCCCGGGCGAAACCGCCGAGGATATGGAGGCGACGATCGCGTTTGCCAAGCGGCTGAACCCAACCTATGCGTCATTTCATGCTGTGACTCCCTACCTGGGCACAAAGCTGTACGAGATGAGCGGTTCCCCGGAACTGTTCCCCGAAGTGCTGAGCAAGGAGCATGACCCCCTTCTCCTTCAGGCCATCGCCGATCGGGCCTTCCGTGAGTTCTACCTGCGACCGGCAGTGGCGTGGTCCAGGCTTCGCAGGGCGAACTTGCGCCATTGGCGCAGGCAGGCCGCACTGTTCTGGTACTACGTGCGACCAGCCTTCACCTAGGCCCCTTCCGTCATGTCCCAAGACCCGTTTGATACTCACCAACACCGAGTCCCACTGACGTTCATCATCCCGGCGTATAACGAAGAGGCCATTCTTGCCGCCAACGTCGATCGCCTCAGGGGTTGTCTAAAGGACCGGGAGATTACGGCGTATGAACTACTCCTGGTGAGCAACGGCTCAACCGACCGAACCGTCGAGATCGCCAGGACATGCGCAGTGGGACGTAATGATCTGCAGGTCATAGACCTGGACCAACGCGGTGTGGGCCGCGCATTCAAGGCCGGGATGGCGCGTGCGCAGTATGACCGGGTGGTGTGCCTCGATCTCGACCTCACCATCGATCTCGACTTCATCACGGTCGCGGCGGCAGCGCTCGAAACGGCGGACATCGTCATCGGCTCCAAACAGACCGGGGGGCAGCAGCGCTCGTGGGTCCGACAACTGGCAAGCGCGGCGTTCATCGCCTGCACGCGTCGGTTGCTTCACCTCGAGTTTACGGACTACTCGATCGGCGCCAAGGCATTTCGGGCCGACTCCATACGGTCGTATCTTCCTCATCTGGCTGAGCAGAGCGCCTATATTCTGCAGCTCATCACCTGGGGGCAACGCGATGGCGCCGTCATTGTTGAGGTGCCGGTCTGGTGCGACGATCGGCGAAAGAGCCGGTTCAACCTCCTTCACGAGGGTCTCTACCGGTTCGGTAGCCTATTCCTACTCTGGCTTCAGGAACGTATGGTGAAGGGTACGAGACGCGATCGGTCTTGACAACGAGTTCAGTGCTGTTGTATCTATTGAGACCTGCATAGGTCATGCAGACCGCGGAGGTCTTCGTTCCGTTCATGGTGAGCCTGTCGAACCATCAGCGGATAAGCCGTCGACAAGCCTGTCCTGAGCAGCCAACCGTCTCCTTCGACACGCTCAGGACGAACGGTTGGCATGTCGAAGCCTGCGCTGAGCCTTGTCGAAGCGGACTCAGGCCGAACGAATGCGTGTGTGGTTCGCCTTACATGACTTCTGCAAGCTTCAATAGTCTTCCGGCTCTCTCCATCGCGGAGAGACCAAGAGCGAGCGGAGCGTACAGGTGAAAGGGGCGACGATGGGGGGAGGACTTGGACTCAGCAAGCCCATAGTCAGGGCATACATCATTTTTCTCGTATGTATTATCTCCTCGTACACCCTTCTGCGAACAAGTATCATGCGGGAGATCATCGGGCAGCCGCTGGCACTGGCATTCACCGCGGTCGGGGGATTCGTGCTGAACCTTCTGTCCCTCAAGGCGACAGCCTCCGGCACGGTGCTCCAAGTAGAGGGGTTTGCGGCCAGGATCGATGATGTGTGCACCGGTATCTTTGTGGTGGCGATCTACCTTTCCGCAGTCTTAGCCTATCCCAGTCGGGCGACAGAGAAACTGAAGGGTCTCGCGCTGGGGGCATCAGTGATTCTTTCCTTAAATCTCGTGAGGGTGGTGAGCCTTATGTATGTCGGCCGCTACTTCCCGTCATTCTTCGAGACAGCCCATCTGTTGATCTGGCAATCGTTGATTATCTTCTTCGCCCTCCTGGTGTGGCTCTACTGGACGGCGCGTTTTGTCAGTGCTCCCCAACCCTAAAGCCCTTCTCGCCTTCGCGGGCCGATTTCTGCTGATCTTCTTTCTTCTCCTCCCATTGTGGTTTGTTTTGACCCCCGCCTATAATCACCTCCTTGCGGCCGGAACGAACATCGTGATTCCGTTTACGGAAGAGCCTCACATTCACACCCTCGTGGGATGGCAGCGCGACATTCTGATCGTGCGCTCCGATACCCCCTTTGTGCCGGGTATGAAGATCCAGGGATTCACCGGATATCTGACCCATTTCAATCTCATTCTCATGACGGCGCTTGTGTTGGCCCCGCAACGGATCGGGTGGCGGCGCCGGTGTCAGATGCTGGCCATCGCGTTAGCTGTCCTGTTTCTCATTCATGTCCTATACCTTGTGATCGGCGTGAAATTCTTTCAGCAGTCCGAATTGGAAGCCTTCCAGAGCGCTGCCGGTCGCCTGTATGTCTGGGGGACGAACCTGTACCTGTCGATAGCGGGTCAGCTTGTGCCTGTGGTGATCTGGATGGCCCTGTATTGGGCCTTCGGCGGAACTCCACACGACGCGCCCATCGTCCCTGAGGGGAGCGCGTCTGAACGGAAAGGAAAAAAACGAGTGGGCGGGCGTAAGGGGAATCACGCACCGTGACATGGTCCCCATCAGCGCGCGTCGGACTGCGTGGTGCCGGAACGAGTACGTGCCGCGTGAGGTCAGGTTGGGGGAGTCGGAGGCAGGGAATCGTTCCGGTCGAGGATCGCGGCGGGCAGGGGGATGTCGGTCTGTCTGCTGGAGTAGACGATCACCTCGGCCAGGAGTCCAAAAAAGATGAACTGCAGGCCGATGATCATCATGAGAATGCTCAGGCTGAGGAGGGGGCGGTTCCCGATCCATTGTCCGAACAACCAGCCGATGACCAGATACGCCATAACGATGGAACCTGCCAGGCTGAGCAGGACTCCTAACGCTCCGAAAAGATGGAGCGGCCTCAGGTGGTAACGGGTTAACATCAAGACGGTCAGCAGGTCGAAGAAGCCGCGGGGGATCCGTTCGGAGCCGTACTTTGACTGACCGTATTTCCGCGGTCGGTGCGCGACCTCGATCTCCCCAACCCTGAAGCCTCGGCAGCGTGCCAACGCCGGGACGAACCGATGCAGCTCCCCGTAGAGCCTGATCTCCTGGATGACCTCCCGCCGGTAGCATTTGAAACCGCAATTAAAATCGTGGAGCATGACCCCTGTGAGGCGCGACGTCACGCGGTTAAAGACCCGCGAGAGCACCCGCCTGATGAGGGGGTCCTGGCGTTCGACCTTCCAACCCGATACGAGATCGAACCCCTCTTCCAGTTTTTCGAGAAATCGTGGAATCTCCCGTGGATCATCCTGAAGATCGGCATCGAGCGTGATGAGGATCTGTCCTCTCGCCTGGCGGAACCCCGTCATCAATGCGCTTGCTTTACCCTGATTCCCGCGAAAGCGAAGGACGATCACCCGTGGGTCTTCGGCATGGAGCTTTTCGAGGACGGCGAAGGAGGCGTCGGTGCTGCCGTCATCTACGAAAATCAGCTCATAACCGTCGGCCAATGGGCGGAGAGCCTCCTGAAGCTCCCGGTAGAGCTCCGATAGGCTTTCGGCCTCGTTCAAGAGGGGGATGATGACGGACAGATGCGGCGGTCGGCCCATGGCGGTCGCAGTATAGCAGGTCGCTGCTCGCCCCTCAAGCGCCGTTTCCGGGCCGACCATTGGTCTTGACAGCAGGCGTCATTTCGTGAGAACGTAGACCACTTTCACGCACTCGACCAATAATCAGGCGGCGGCGGCCTGTGAGACCAATGGAGGGACGCTCAATGACTGTAGCTCTACGAACCCGATTGTGCCTGCCGGCGCTCCTGCTCATGCTGGCTGCAGCAGGATGTGCCACGCAGCGGCCGAGCCCTGAGAAAGCGGCGCTCGACGGCACGCAACTCACGGCGCCGGAGGCGCTGCCTGCAGGGCGTCAACAATTGGCGGCCCAGATGACCATGGGGGCGCACGGCGAGGCATACCTGGCCTGGATGACGACCCGGGCCCAAGGCGAGGACTGGGAGTTTCGATTCTCGCGTTCCGAGGACGGCGGCGCTACCTGGTCGGGTCCGCTGTGGTTCCGGAAACCGGCCCAAGGCATGTTCGCCGAGGGGATCAAGCTGGCTGCCGGGCCCACGGAACAGGTGTATCTGGCCTGGCGGGAACGGAACGCCAACAAGACCGACACGCGTATCCTGATGACCAGGTCTCTGGATGGAGGGAGGCACTGGGAAGAGGTGCCTCGTGAACTGGCCGCTGGGGACCATCTTGGCCTTCCTCACCTGCAGGCTGGTCCGGGCGGCGCCCTGTGCGTGGCCTGGCTGGGTGGGGACGAGTCCCTCCGGGTTCTGGAGGTGGCCGCCTCACAGGATTCCGGCGGGACCTTCGCGCCGAAGCCGGCGCGGATCCAGCCGGCCTTATCGATGTCAAACAGAGGCATCACCAATCCACGCCTGGCCGCCGATGACAAAGGCCGCCTGTATGCGGTCTGGGAAGAGGCCACCAAGCGGAAGCGAGATGCCGGAATCTATCTGAGCCGGTCGGAGGACCATGGCCGGACGTGGTCTGAGCCGATCCTCGTCAGCCCGACTGGCGAGGATGCTCTGGGTCTCCATGCGCCGCGAATCGCCGTCAGCCCGACTGGCGAGGATGCTCTGGGTTCCCATGCGCCGCGAATCGCCGCGGCGTCCGACGGCCAGGTCTATCTGATCTGGGAGCAGGCGGAGCGACGAACCGTCAATGTGGAGGGGCGACGCCGACCTGAACATCCGATAGACCGGCTGATCTACTTCAACCGCTCCCTCGATGGCGGTCGAACCTGGTTGAGCCGGCCGGTCCGTCTGAGTCAGTCCAACCCCACAGTGTTGCAACGGCGTAAGAGTCTTGGCGCCCAGATTGTCTCCGACGGACGCGGGCACGTGTATGTCGCCCTCATTGAGGGAGAGGGGACCCACTCTCGGCGTCTGGTCGTGTTCCATTCCGCCGATTCCGGGGCCACATGGGCAGGACCCACTGAGCTTGGACGGACGAGCCCGGTGAAGGGCCAACCTGTAGATGCCGTGCTGGCGCATGACGGTGACGGCCGCCTCTGGCTGATCTGGCAGGAGCACGCCTTTGGTCCCAGGTACGGCTGGTTCGTCCTGATGAATCGATCCGAGGATCATGGGCAGCAGTGGGCCGACCAGGCCGTCATCATGGGCGGGCCGACGGCCGGGCAGACGACAGATCGAGACCTGTTGGTGAGCGTGGGCGAGAACGGCCTGGTCCTTGCGGCCTGGGATCATGGCGCGCGGGTGTACCAGCCCATCGCGCTGAACCGATCCACTGATGGTGGAAAGAGCTGGTCACCGAGTCGCCTTCCGCTCGACTGACCGCCGTCGGGGAGGGGTAGTGGGCAAGCGGACCGGGCTGAAGCCGCCGCCGGCAGGAGGCTGGCTTGGCCGTCAGTCGATCGCCATGCTTATCCTGCTCGTGGCAGTCGGCGTAGTCTACGCCAACAGCCTCGACAACGCATTCCTGTTCGATGACATCGAAACGATTGTCGAACTGCACCGCCCCGGAGCTGGACCGTTTCAGCAGATCGAGGCGCTGCTGGGCGGTCGGGCGGCCTATCGTCCCGTGAGAACGGCCTCCTACGCCTTGGATTACGCCATCTCCGGCCTCGATCCGTGGGGGTACCACCTCACCAACATGGTCCTACACGGCCTGTCGGCGATCTGCGTCTACGTGATCGCCACGACCCTGTTCGCCTCGCCGCTTTCGGCCCTTCTTGCCGCGCTGCTGTTCGCGGTCCACCCGATTCAGACCGAGTCGGTCACCTATCTGTCCGGACGCCGGGATGTCCTGTCCGGCCTGTTCGTCCTGGCCGGATTTTACTGGTTTCTGCGATACCGGCAGTCGGGTCGGCTGCCGCATCTTGTTCTGACGATCCTGCTCTGCCCGCTGGCCTTCTTCACCAAAGAGAGCGGGATCATCCTGCCGTTGCTGTGCTTCGGCTACGATGTCGTCAGCCGCATCACGAGGTCGGAGCCGGATGAAGAGGTCTCCGGGGTTCGGGCCATCCGGGCGGCGGCGTCTGCCGCGGTCCGGGAGGGACGATGGTTTTACCTGCCGGCCGGCGCCATGGCGGGTGCCCTGGCCTTCTACGTGCTGTTCTTTGTGCGGGGAACCTCGCAGCAGGCCTGGCATGGCGGCAGCCTCGAGATGACGCTGTTGACGATGGCGCGTATCTTCCTGCGCTACCTCGCCCTTCTGCTGTTCCCCATGACGCTGAATGCCGACTACTCCTATAACGCCTTTCCGGTGACCACCTCCTGGATCGATCCGGAGGCCTGGTTGGCGGTGGCGATCTGGGGGGGGCTGGGAACGGCCTGGTATCGCCTGCTGCTCCGACGGCCGCCGGCGGCATTCGGCGGCCTCTGGTTCCTGATTGCCCTGTTGCCCGTTTCCCAGATCGTCCCCCACCATGACCTGATGGCCGAGCACTTCCTGTATGTCCCGTCCGTGGGCTTTGCGTTGCTGGTCGCGGGGCTGCTCGAGCCGGTGCTGAACCGGCACCGGCCACCGGCGGCGGTCGCGGCCGCCTGCATCCTGGCGCTCAGCGTTCTCGCCGTCCGCACCGTGGTTCGCAACGCCGACTGGCACGACGAGCTGACCCTGTGGCGCAAGACGGTACAGACGGCCCCCGAGTCCGCCAGGGCCCGGAACAACCTGGGGGCGGCCTACCTCCGCCGAGGTCAGCTCAGTCAGGCGGAGGAGCCGCTCGCTGCGGCCGTGACGATCCAGCCGGACCTCGCGGTGGCCCACAGCAACCTGGGCAAACTCTTTCTGGATCGGGGCGATCTGGTCCGAGCCCAGGAGGAGCTGGAGAGAGCGCTCGCGGCGCCATCGCGGGATGCGATCCCGCGTCTGTGGCTGGGAGCGGTCTACCTCAAGCAGGGCAAGGCGACCGAGGCCGAGGCGCAGTTTCGGCAGGCGCTGACCCATCCGCGATCGGCCGCCTACGCCCACAACAATCTCGGTATCCTGTTGGCCACACGCGACCGACCGGCCGAGGCCGAGGCGGCGTTTCGAGAAGCGTTACGCCTCATGCCGGACCTTCGGGAGGCGAAAGACAACCTCCGCCGCCTGTCGGACCGCCGGGAGCGCTCCGCGAGAAATCCTTGACAAGCTGCGCATGATCCGGTACAAAGGGCCGAGCGCTGCCATGCGCGAGGCTGGAGAGAGGAGACGATACCGATGTGCATCTGTATGACGAGGCGTGAGTTCCTGCAGGCCGCCTCGATCGTGGCCGGAGGACTCGCGCTGTCCGGGGCCTTGCCGAACGCGGTCGCCGGTGCGCAATCGTCGGCGCCTGTCCCCACACTCCTGGATGGGACGCAGGCGATCCTCGCCCCCCTGATCACCCGGTACGCGCCGCTTCAGGATGATCCCTGGGTGATGATGCATGGGGTCCGGGCCATGGGGCCGGGCTTTACCGTGGGCAGCGAGCGCGCCGTCGATCTGCTCTGCTCGCGCTTCCTGAAACACAAGCAGGTAGCCGGCAAGGCGTATCTGTACATGCCGGTGGAGCATGAGGGGCATGCCAATGCCTGCCTCAAGACGCTCCTGGAGGTCGGCGTCCAGCCGAGTCATTCGTTCACATTGGACGGTCGCCGCTATACGGTCGGCGATCTGGTGAACAGCGCCAAGGCGCTGTTCGTGTTTGATCCCAAGACGATAGACCGCGACGAGCTGGCCTGGACGCTGATCGCCTTCTCGTTGCAGCTCCAGCCCTCTGGAGACACCTGGACCAACGCGTATGGGCAGCAGATCCGGTTTGCCGATGTGGTTCGGTTCGGCCTGGACACGCTGGATGAGACGACGCGACAGTTCCGGCAGGCGAAGGCGCGAGGGGTCATGCCGACCGAGAAAGACGCCATTATGGGGTTGACCTGCGGCGGCACGCATCTGGCCTATAGCCTGGCGTCGTGCGTGGCGAACGGACATGGCGGTGAGGAGGCGCGGGCGCGCCTGCAGGGCTACCTGGACCTGCACATCTGGCGGCTGCAGGCCGATGGATACCTGATGGACCGGTTTTATCGCCAGGCGGCGCCCTCCCAGAGCGCCCCGCCGGCCTTGCAGAGGCTCGCCGCGCTCTACTATCACGACGCCACACTCAAGTTCTACGGCCACAGCTTTGAGATCATCGGTTTTGCCAAGCGCCATCGCCTCCTCGCCCCGACCCCGGCGCACACGCGCGCCATCGAACAGGGGGCGACGACGCTGCACGAGGCGGCCAAGGCGATGGAAGGGATCGATTTCTTCGAGTTCAGACAGACCAACCTGCGGCTGTTCCATCATCTGGTCGGCGACTCATGCCATGCCTATCATGGCATTCGCATGACGCCGGGAGTGCATCAGATCTAGCGTGGGTGCGGGGGCCATTCATGTCCCCTCTCCCTACCCTAACTAAAGGGTACCCGGGGAGAGGGTAAGGGGGGTGCAAGGATACCAATGAGACGACGAATGATGACCGTTGGGCTGCCCGGCCTGGTCCTGACGCTGCTCCTGGTCGGGTGGGCCGGCCTGCAGCCGGCCGACGCCGCGCCCGATGAGTCGTTGCGAGGGCGGGTGGCCCAGTACTGGGAGGCGAGGATGCGGGGCGACCTCCTGGCCACCTATCAGTTGCACGAGCCGGCCTTCCGGCGGGCTGTGACGTTCGCCGCCTTCAGTCAGGGGCGCGGGGCGGCGCCGGTCCTGGCCTACGAGATTCTGAATGAGCGGGTCGAAGGCGACACGGCGTTCGTAAACGTGAAGAAGCAGAGCACCATCACGCATCCACGGCTGATCAAGCCCGTGCCGCCTCGCTGGACCGAGGCGGAGGAGCAATGGATCCGGGTTGCGGGGACCTGGTATCGGAGGTTCCGCTTCCCGATGGGCGATCCGTATCCGACGGTCGACTGGGAGGCCGTTGCGGCCGAGCGCCAACGCGCCATCGACAGCGGGGGCCGTCCATAGGGGACTGCATTTTCTGCTTGACACGACGACAGAGGCAGGGTATACACGATCAACGTTTTTCGCCTGACGACCGAGAAATGGATGATGAGGACGCGAAAGATTGGCGATAACCTGGGGGAGAACGATAAGGAGGTGAGCGGCGAGGCAGACTTTACTCCGGAAGTGATGAGTGTTCTGAATCTGCAGTAGATCACTCACATCTCACGATCAACCATGAACAGGAGGCAGAACAGCATGAAGTCCTTTCGAGGGAAAGTAATTGCGGCGATGGTGGCGGTCGCCCCGGCGTTGGCGGCAGGCATGGCGTCGGCGAACACCGAGCTGGTCCCGGCCGCCCGCCTGGTCGCTCCGTACTGGGACATCTCCGGCGACCGCAGCACGTTGATGTTTATCGCGAATGTGTCGCCGAGGGCCAATCTTGTGAAGGGCACATCCGCGGCCGACCTGAATGGGATATGCAATTTGGGCGGATTGGGAGGCGTCGCGGGCGGTTTCGCTCAACCTGGCAGTAACTGTGCCGTCCATCTGGAGTTTTACGACAAGACGTGCGATTCCGTTGACCTCACGATCGATCTGAGCAGACAGGACATCGATCAGTTGGATCTCTTGACTGATACCGATCTGGGAGGCGTCAGGGGCCTGGTCTCCAAACAAGGGTGGTTGGATGTCGATGTGCGCAGGGCCATCACCGGATCCGGTCACGGCAACACCAGCGTACAGGCGAACGTCCTGCTGGGGACGGTGCTCATCAGCGACTCAGGGTCAGATTTTGCCATCGCCTACCCCATGGCCTCCAGCATCGGCAGCGCCCCTAACGGGATCGGTGGGGACATTGTCAGTCGCACGCCGAACGGTAATGCGAATGTGTGGTTCGGCTCCTTTGAGGTGTTTCCGGCCCGCGTCTTCGTGCCGATGTTCTTCGCCGAGGGTAGCAATCACGGCGTCGCCTTCTCCAGCACCTTGGCGATTGCCGGTCCCGCTTCGGGAAACAATGGCGAGGAGGCCCCCGGACAAACTCTCGAGGACATTCCGAGCACGGTCCTGAACGAGGGCATTCTTGTTGAGGCCACCGTCGACGTTGTTGATGCCTGCGAAAACGTGCAGTCTGACGACTTCGATGCCCACTACCTGATCGGGACGTTGGACGAGCTTCTCACCGCCCAGGTGACTACGCCGTACAACACCACCTGCACCTACCCGGCCGCCGATGTCGATCGTACCGGAGCGACGCCCGCGAATGCCTTTGCCGGCGGCTTCCTCGACATTACCAACCACGCGCGTGCCAATCTGACCACGGCCGGCCTCATTATCCAGGACCCCGCCATTGGGCCCCTCGGTCTTGAGCGCGGGCTCGTGGGCGTCCTGGTGCAAAACACGCCGAGCCGGGGTGATGCGACGCGGCTATGGGGCGACTGCTCCTTCGGCCTCGTCGGCTTGGGCTTGGAGTTGAGCGCCGATGTCGGGTGCCGCTTCCCCTTCACCTTGGTGGACTTCGCGTCACACAGAGACATCCAGCAGAATCCTGCTCCACTATCACAATAGTCACACCTGTTAGCGGCTGTGGCGTTCGCCAACGGGCCAGGGGGTGTCCCCCCTGGCCCGTTGTATTTTCAGTTCTATTCAGGGAGTTAGACGATAGGCTGTTAGGCTGTTAGGAACGCGCATGCGAGACCATACCAGTTCGGCTTGGCCATGCGCTTGGGTTATGCGGATGAGCCAGGCGTTTTCGAATGCGACGCGAAAATAATGGAGACCGAAAAGGTTCCGGGCGCCTTGATTCGGTCCATGCGCAACGACGAACAGCCTTCAGCCTCAACACCGGAGTCGTGACGTTCTATTGAGTCAAGCCTTCGATGACGGTCTGGTCGTTGAGCGACTGCTTGGCGGCGGTTCCGGCGGTGACGGTGACCGGCACGACCCAGACCGCCAGCGACGGTGGGGAGGGCAGCTCGGCCACCAGCAGCCACCGCCCTTCCGGGACCTCGCGGAATTCGAACTTCGGGTCGTCTCCCGTTTCGGTGCGGGTCTGCCGGATGAGATCGCCGCGTCCGGCGTTCTGCAGTTGCGTGCTGTAGCCGGCGAGTGCCTGTTTGAGTTGGTCCAGGGTCTGAAACGGTAGGGGAGCATAGCCGCCGTCTCGGTAGGCCTCTCTCGTGCGTTGGACTGCCCTCTCGAGTCTGGGCGTCATAGGCAGCAGGGTGACAAGCCAGTCCTTCAACGGGATTGGTATGGCGGGTTCGCGCAGGTACAGGAAGCCCGAGACTGATCCGGTCCGGCCCTGCTCGCGGTGGGCCTGGAGCCGCGTCAGCATGGCCGGCAGATCCGGATCCGGACCCGGCCGGCCGGTCTCCGGTATCGTCGCGCAGGCCGACAGTAAGATGGTCATCCCAATGGCACTCCAGATACGCCGTGTCATGTATGCTCCTTTCGTGTGTGTGTGGTGAACGGTCGTTGTGGTCTCACGCTCCGCGTGAGTATAGCGGGTCAGTGTCCCGTGTCAACCCGGAACTCGGATGAGGCGCTCCCGGCCGGTCCGCCGATGGCCGCTAGAACACTTGACGCGCCAGGTGATTACTCGTTATACTTCATATTGTTCTTTGAGCGTCGGCGTGACGAGGCGGAAGTGAGGAGGCGCGTGTGAATCGGTCGGAGGCGGTCGATCTGACCGTGATCATGGTCAACTACAATGTGGCGCCCCTGGTGCTTCAGGCGGTGGCGTCCCTGGCGCGACAGCGCTTTGCGGCGCCTGATGGGCAGGACGGGCGCCTGGAAATCCTGGTGGTGGACAACGCCTCTTCGCCGGCCGACCGCACCTGCCTGCAGCACCTGCCTGCCCATGTCGTTCAGATTCTGAACCCGCAGAATCGGGGGTTCGGCCAGGCCAATAACCAGGCGATTCGGCAGGCTGCAGGCCGGTATCTGTGCTTCCTGAATCCGGACACTGTTGTGCTGGACGGCGCCCTTGACGCGCTGCTTCGACATCTGTATCAGCACCCGGAGGCAGGCGCGGTGGGACCACGAATCTGGATTGATGCGGACAGGCAGTGGCAGTTACCGCCAGGGGATCCGCCGAACCTGTCCTTTTTCGTCCAGCGGATTCTTGCCGAATGCTCTCGACGCGTCGGGGAGCGGATGAGCCGGACGTGGCACCGACGAGCGCTGCACTGCTGGTCAAGCGGAACGCCGGTGCCGGTGTCGATGCTCTCCGGCGCCTGTCTGATGACATCGCGGCACATCCTGGAGACGGTCGGTGGATTCGATCCGGGCTACTTTCTATACTACGAAGATACGGACTGGTGCCGGAGGGTGAGTCAGGCCGGATATCAGCTCCATCAGGTGCCTGGCGCGGAGATTGTGCATTACTACAACCAGAGCGCGAAGTCTACGTCCGGTGTCGCGCAGCGGTACGCGCGGCAGTCGCAGGCGCACTTTGTCAGGTCGCACTATGGTGTGGCTGGAACGGCGATCTGCGCGCTGGCGCGCGCTGCAGCGGGGTGGCTTGCCCGGCACAGGCGACGAGCGAGCGGAGTCCATGTGATCGACCTGGGGCGGTGTCGGACGCCGCCACGCTTCTCGGTGCGTGACGGCCGGGCATCGTACCCCTTCCTCACCCAGATCGGATACGATCCGCTCTTTGTCCCCTCTGCCGCCGGCTTTCTGCACGGCTGCGAGTTTTACCTGTCGTCCGGCTTCTGGGAGCGGTTGGAGCCGAGGCGCTACTATACGAGGGTCATCGAGCTCGATACCCTCACGCCGCTGGGCATCTGGACGTGGGAGAAGGCGTAAGCGAAGCCACCCGGGGAGCGCTCGGGGAGTTCTGGCGGGCCGTCCTGGGTTATCCTGGACCGAGAGTGGTCTTTGGCGGGGACGCGTTGGTCGGGTATCCCGGCCAGGCGGGGAGACCCGGTCCAACCCTTGTCGTGGACTCACGCCCAGTGCATCTTGCGGCAGTCTTCAGCCGCGTACCCGCGATACAGAGTGATCTGGATGCCGGCAGCTTGCGCCTGGCGTCGCCGCGCACCGAGTGCGACCTGATCGAGGAGGTCAAGTCGCTCGTCGCCTACGATCAGGGTGCAAGTCCGCATGTGGCGCTCGCGCCCGGCCTGCCGCCGGAGCAAGCCCGCACGTATCGAGAGTGGGGCGAGGCCGTCCGGCGGTTCGTCGAACTCAGCCGCGATCTTACCGTCCTGAATCTGGAGATGTATGCCCGGTTCAAGCTGGTGGCCGATCGCATCGCCGCTGTGGGAGACGATCCGTTTCGTATTCTGGACGTCGGCGGGCGCGAGTGGTTCTTTTCCGCCTTCCTGCCCCGTCATCGGGTGACGGTCGCCGATCTGGACACCACCGGGCTGGACGGTCGGGCCCTGCCGTTTCCGCCCCGCTCGTTTGATATCGTGACCTGCCATCACGTGCTGGAGCATGTCCCTGCGAGCGACCGGCCGGCGCTGCTGGCGGAGCTGGTCCGCGTGGCGAGAAGGCGCGTCTATCTGACCGGCCCGTTCTGTGAGAGCCGGTTTGCGGCCGAGATCGATCGTTTTCTGAGTCACCTGGCGCCGGACAATCCGTATCTGCGCGAGCACCTCCAGATGGGTCTTCCCAGTCTGGTCGAGGTTGAAGCCTGGCTGCGCGCTCGGGGCCTGTCGCACACGGTGGAGCCGATTACCCGGTGCAACACCTGGCTGCTGGCGCTTGTGCTGAGCGCGATGCAGCCGGTCAGGCCGGACGCCTGTCGCGAGGTGAACCGATACTACAACAGCCGGTTTCAAGAGCTCGATCGCGGGGAGCCGGCCTATCAGAGTCTGGTCGAGATCCGGGTGAACTGATGGGACTCTTGCAACAGATTGCCGGCGTGCTTACGCGAGACACGGGCCTGCGTGCGCCCCAGTTTCCTGAGAGCATGATCATAGAGCCGACGAATGCCTGCAATCTCCGATGCCGGATGTGCTCGGTCTGGGGCGAGGGCGTCCAGCGGGATCGAGCGGTCGGATATATCAGTCAAGAGGTCTGGAGCCGCGCGATAGCGGAGTTGGGTGCATGGCCCGTTCCTATCGGTCTCTACGTGTATGGCGCAGGGGAACCCCTCCTGCACCCAGAATTCTTTGACATCGTCGGTGCTGCCAAGCGCAACGCCAATATCTCTGTCGGCTTTCTGTGCAATGCGACCCTCTTCGACCGAGACAAGGCAAAGGCGACCGTTGAACTTGGGGTGGACACGCTCTCCTTTTCGGTTGACGGCGCGCAAAAGGATGTCTTTGAGTATTACAGAAAGGGCGCAGTGCTTCACCAGGTGGAGGAGAACATCAGGTTTCTCTTATCCATACGAACCGGCGGGAAACCGTCTGTCTCCTTGCGCATGGTCAACCATGAAGAGGCGGATGTCGAGATGTTTCTTGAGCAATGGGCGGGTCGCGTCGAATCGATCACCGTCTCCAGGAAAAGACCGGTGCGAAGAGAAACGAGCGTTCCTGTGCGGCTGCGTCAGCCATGCCCGTCGATCTATCGACAGATGATTATGGGGTGGGATGGAACGGCGGTCCTCTGCTGCGAGGACAACTGGGGCGATGCGGTGATCGGCCGGTTCCCCGATGAAAGTCTGTACGAGATCTGGAACGGGCACACGATGCGACGCGCCAGACGGCTGCACGAAACGGGCAGATACAAGGAGATCGCGTTGTGCAGCACGTGCGATGCCGGCGTCTTTCACCTCTTTGATGAGTACACGATCGAGCGGGCGGGGAAGCGAACGCTGGTGCAGCGCGAGCTGCCCGATATCAACCCTGACCTGGGCTGTAGATAGGTCACGAGCGTGGGACGTATCTTCGGATTGTACCGGCATCGAGCCCTCATCTGGAGCTTCGTGAAACGAGACCTGCTGGCTCGTTATAAGGGCTCTGCAGTCGGGCTGTTCTGGTCGGTCATCCACCCGCTCATCATGCTGGGACTCTATACCTTTGTCTTTTCGACCATCCTCAAGGTCCGGGTGGGCATCACCGAAGGCACAGAGCAGTTCGCGCTGTATCTGCTCTGCGGTTTGTTGCCGTGGAATGCGTTCGCTGAGGGGTTGAATCGTTCCACCGGCGTGATTCTGGAAAATGCGAATCTGATTAAGCGGGCTGTGTTTCCCTCAGAGATCCTGCCGATCTATCCGGTGATTGCCGGGATCGTCACTGAGCTGATCGGATTCGCGATTCTCGTGGCCGCGTTACTCTTCATGGGCCATCCTATCAGGCCCGTCATGCTCCTGCTGCCGGTGATCCTTCTGCTGCAGATTGTGCTGACCACCGGGCTGGCCTGGATCATTGCGGGTACGACGGTGTTCGTTCGAGACCTGAGTCAAATGCTGGGGGTGGTGTTGACCCTCGGTGTTTTTCTGACGCCGATCTTTTATCCCCCCTCAGTGGTTCCCCAAGGCATGCGGGTCTTCTTGGCGGTCAATCCCATGTACGCCTTGGTGGAGGCGTATCGGAGCCTGATTCTCAGGGGGCAGCTCCCGGCATTAGGGGACGTCGCCCTCCTGGCGTCGATCGGTGCGGTCGTCTTTCTCGTGGGCTACCGGGTCTTTACCCGGATGCAACCCGCCTTTGCCGACGTGCTCTGATGTTCGCCATTCAGGCCGAGCAGCTTTCCAAGGTTTACCGGATCTATGCCAACCCAAAAGACCGCCTGAAGGAGTTCCTGACTCGCGGCCGGCGCAGATATCACCAGGAGTTCTGGGCGCTGCGCGACGTCAGCTTCCGGGCTGGGATTGGCACAACCCTTGGGTTTATCGGCGATAACGGGGCCGGCAAGAGTACCTTGCTGCAACTGGTCGCCGGCGTCCTCAGACCGACGTCCGGACAGGTGATCATACGCGGACGGACCTCGGCGATCCTTGAGCTGGGCACAGGCTTCAATCCTGAGTTTACGGGTCGTGAAAATGCCCTCATGAGCGGGACTATTATGGGGATCTCGCCAAAGGAGATGGTGCGGCGGCTTCCAGAGATTGCGGCGTTCGCCGAGATCGGCGAATTCATCGACCGGCCGGTGAAGCTCTACTCCAGCGGTATGTACGTCCGCCTGGCATTCGCTGTCGCTACCAGCGTTGACCCCGACGTGCTCATCATTGACGAGGCGCTCTCGGTTGGGGACCAGTACTTCCAGAAGCGCTGCATCGACCGAATCGACGCTTTTCGAAAAGCCGGGAAGACGATCCTCTTTTGCTCCCATGATCTCTATTACATCCGGTTGATTTGCGATGAGGTCTTTTGGGTGAAAGATGGCCGGATCGCCGTGGCCGGCACTGCGTCGCAAGCGGTAGCGGCCTACGAGAACTACCTGCGGGAGCGCGAAGTGACGAAAGAGCCGGTTGCCGCCTTGGACCACGGGCCCAAGATCTTCCCCTGGATCTCCCGCGTACGGCTCAGTCGAGACGGAGATGACGCGCCGCGGGATCAGTTCATAACGGGAGAAGACCTGACCGTCACCGTTGAGTACGAGGTGCCGCAGCCGCCAACCGTCGTCCACGTGGCGGTGCTCATCCATCGGAACGACGATGTACAGGTCTTTGCAACGGCCACCCATGTCGCCGCCGACGTAGCCCCTCCTACCTGCTCGGGGAGTGTCCGGTTGCGTTTTCCCCGTCTTACGTTGCTGGCGGGGAGCTATGACGTCTCGGTCTCGCTCCTGGACGAGCATGGTCTGCATATCTACGATCGTCGGCCGCGGGAGTTTACGTTTGACGTGATTCATAATATCAAGGCCCTGGGACTCTGCTATCTGGAACACCACTGGGACGTGGAGACGGGGGCCGCAAAGAGGATGCGGGCGAGCGTGCGTCCGGAGTCGTCGCGTGTGTGAGCGACCGGCTGCGGCCCGCGAAGGCGACATCCACCGAGATCCCGCCGATCGGTGGATTGTCCGCGCGTACCGACCAGGGGATGAGGTCCGGATCCTCCAGCTTTTTCGGCGTGTCTTCGGCGTTGATCGGTCCCTGGATCGTTGGCGCTGGCAATTCCAGAAGAACCCAGTGGGGCGCTGCTACGTGCGACTGGCGGAGACGCCCTCCGAAGAGCTGGTGGGGCAATATGCCGGGTTGCCGCTGCGGGTGACCTTGGGCGACAGGACCGTGATCTTCACGCAGATCGTGGATGTCATGGTGGATCGCCGCTTCAGACTCGGCTTGAAGCGGCCCGGTTTGTTCGCCGCGCTGGCGAATGAATATATCGGCGATTACCTAGTCTCGGGCGAGGTCCCTATCGGATACGGTTTCCCGACGCCGGAGGCATTACGGATCGGGCAGCGAGTGGCCGGGTATGCCCCACTTCATCCGGTCGTACGCCTGGTCCTGGATTTGGGCGACCATCAGCGCGATCCGCTATCCTGGAGGGCCCGTTGCTTTTGTGTCGAGCCGGTCGATCGCTTTGGTGAGGATGTTGACCGACTGTGGGCACAGATGAGGCCACGCGTGGGTGTGGCGACCGTGCGGGATTCCGGATATCTCAACTGGCGATACGCCGATTGCCCTGATGTGCGATATACTGTACTCACGGTCCGGCGGCGATTTGGTGGAGATCTTGCCGGGGTCGCAGTCCTCCGGCTGGGGATCGCGGATCAGTCTGTCGCCTTCCTGGTGGATTGGCTCGTGCCGCCTGGCGACACCGTCGTGGCCGATCTGCTGCTGCGCCATTGCGAGCAACGGAGTCGTGAGGCCGGAATGACCCAACTCCAGGCATGGTTTCGGCCCTCGGGATGGCCTACCCAACTGCTGTTGCAACGAGGCTTTCGATCCGAGCCCACAATATATCACCTCGTCGCTCTGACCAAAATTCCTGAGATCTCGCTGGAGCGGCTGAACGCGCAATGGTACTACACCATGGGCGATTCGGATATCTATTGAATATGGGGCGAAATGCGGTTATTGCTCAGACAAGCCTTCCCGTCATTGCGAGGCGCAGCCGAAGCAATCTCACAGTCTTTCAGGATAACGACGGTGAGATTGCCACGCTCCCGCTGGTCGCTCGCAATGACGAGCCAGTGAGGGGTGAGATTTGAGGGATCAATGAGCCCGCCTGTTCCGCCGATAATCTGGACGGCTCCCCCGAAGGGGAGCGTGTTGGTCTTGGTCCCGCACGCCGATGACGAGAGCCTGGGGTGCGGGGGGGCGATCGCACTGCACCATCGGCAGGGTGATCGTGTAAAGGTTGTCTTCGCTACAGATGGAGGGGCCGGCGATCCGTTGGGCTATTATGCGGGGCTGGACTACCGACAGTTGCGCCGAGAGGAGGCCGGCCGGGCTGCGTCGATTCTTGGCATCGACGAGATGCTGTTTTGGGACTATCCCGATGGTAGGCTCGCTGAGGCGCTCGACCTGGCAGAACGTCTGGAGGCGTTGTTCGAGTCAGACCGACCCGATATTGTGTACCGGCCCTCGACGCTGGAGATCCACCCGGACCACTGGGCTTTGGGCGTTGCTGTTGAGTCCGCACTGCAGCAGTATCGACCGGCCGTCGGCGACTTGTGCTATGAGATCTGGGCGACGGTTCAACCATCCCATGCGATCGACATCACCCCTGTCTGGGAGGTGAAGCGCAAGGCGGTGGACCAGTACGAAAGTCAGCTCCGATACAACGACTATCTTTATATGGTGGCCGGCTTGAACGCCTATCGGACGCTCTTCAAACCATCGGCCCGTTACGTGGAAGCCTATCGACTGGGGCGGGAGCTGTGAAAATTCTTCAGATCGTCCACGGCTTTCCGCCTGAGTCGAACGCCGGGACGGAGAGTTATTGCGAGGCCTTGAGCCGCTGCTTGCTCATGCGCGGGCACGAGTGCCTGGTTTTTGCCGGTTCAACGCGATTCGCCCCGGACGCAACACTGACCACCGTAGAACAGGACGGCCTGCTCGTCACCAGGTACCTGAGCACCGATCGACCCGCGCGCCGATGGACCGACGAGTACGACCACGACGCCGAAACCTTGGTGCGGCGCTTGCTGATTCTTGTCCACCCCGACGTCGTGCACCTCCACCATTGGCTGCACCTGACCAACAACCTGGTGGCGATCTGCACGGATCTGGGCATCCCCGTGGTCGTCACGCTGCACGATGTCTGGACCTCGTGCCCGAAGATCCATCGAATCCGGTGGGATGGGGCTTTTTGCACTGAGCCGCCGGCCACTGCGCCATGCCGTACCTGCGCCGCGCGGGGCCCGTGGCAGGGTGATGAGGAGATCTCCAGGGCGCTGGCCCTGCGCCAAGAGATGATGACCACAGAACTCGCCTTGGCTGATGCGATCATCGCGCCGTCAGCGGCTCATCGCACATTGCTCCTGTCAGTGCTTGGTCTGCCGCAGGAGCGTGTAACGATTCTGTCGCACGGCAACCTTTCTGCCCGTATGGCAGAGAAGGAGGATGGTGTGCAGGCGGCATCCCCCACCCGCCCGCTCCAGATTGGCCATTGGGGCTATCTTATGGATGTGAAGGGCACCCACCTGATCTTGGAGGCGGTCCGCAGATTACGCGATCCGTCGGCTGTCCAAGTCCACCTGATGGGGGTGACCGTGGAGCAGGAGTACGAACAACGGCTCCGAGAGCTCGCACAGGGTATACCGGTCCAGTTCCACGGCGCCTATCAGCCGCGGGACCTGCAGACATTTGACCTTGACCTCGCGATCTTCGCCTCGATCACCAGCGAGTCCTATTCATTCGCTTTGGATGAGGCGTTGTGCCTGAGGCTGCCGGTCCTCGTATCCGACCGAGGCGCCTGCCCGGAGCGGATCGGGGCTGCCGGTCTGACGTTTCGAGCAGGCGATGCAGCGGATCTGGCTCGGCGACTTCAGGAGATCCTGGATGCGCCGGAGATGCTGGACAACATGCGTCGAAATATCCGGCCTGAGATGCTCTTTTCAATGGAGACCCATGTCGCCATGCTTGAGAAGATCTATGAGGATACCGCGCAGACTCGCAAACCAAAGGGTGAGTCGGTCACGCCCTATTTGAAGTTGATCGCACACGCCAAGCGGCAGTTGCAGGAGCGAGAGGTCGCTCTGGAAGCGTCGCAGACGGCCCTGGCGCAAAGCCGGCGAATATTCGATGACAAGGAGGCCTACCTGCAACAGGCTCTCGCGGACAAGGAGGCCTACCTGCAACAGGCCCTCGCGGACAAGGAGGCCTACCTGCAACAGGCTCTCGCGGACAAGGAGGCCCACCTGCAACAGGCCGCGCAAGCCCTGGAATCCCTCCAGGAAGAGTTGGCGAGTCTTCGGGGAACACGGCTATTCAAGCTACACGCGCTACTGACGAAGCTATCACAACGCTAGATGCGTTGGAGACAATGAGACCGGCGGCAGGCACGCGTGTCAGCATCATCTTGCTGAACTACAACTCGATGCGGTTCATCGATCCGCTGCTGGAATCGCTGTCGCGTCAGACGTACGGCCCCTTTGAAATCCTTCTGTTTGATAACGGCTCAGTCGATGGATCGATCGCATATGTCAAGCGGTGCCGCCCTGAGATTTCGGTCTATGAGATGGGACGAAACACCGGCTTCAGCCTACCGATCAATGAGGGGATTCGGAGGGCTCGGGGTGACTACCTCCTTATTCTCAATATGGATGTCGTGATCGAACACACCTTCATCGAGGCGATGGTGAATGCCATAGAGACTGATGCGCGGGTTGGCTGGGTAGCAGGCAAGATGCTGAAACTGACCGCTCAAGGCAAAAGCGCTGAGATCGACTGTTTAGGTCATCACATGGCGAGGGACCGCTACGCCAAAGAAACGGATTATTCGGTCCCGTTTCGATGGGAAGATTATGCGGCCATTCGGCCGGTCTTTGGGGCATCGGCCTGTGCGGCGTTGTACCGTCGCGCTATGCTGGACGATGTTGCGCCGGATGGCGAGTTCTTCGATGAGGATTTTTTCGCGTACTTTGAAGATGTCGACCTCGATTGGCGAGCGCAGCAGCGGGGATGGGTCTGCCTCTATACCCCCGGCGCTGTCGGTTACCATGTGCGCGGCGGCAGCGGCTTATCTAGGCAACCGGAGATCGCAGCCTGCCAGCTTTCCAACCGCATCCTGACAATGCTCAAGAACGATGATCTGGGTCATATCCTTCAGGACATCCGGCCGATCACTCGGCGCACCCTGCGGGATGTAGCCGTCTGCTGGTTGGACAATCCCAGGGTATTGTGGCGTGCCCTCGTCCGGGTGGTCCGGCTGCTGCCGCGCATGATGCAGAAGCGGAGAACCATCAGAAAGCGCCGCCTGGTCTCGCCGGCTTATCTCCGTTCGATGATCCGCTGATCGCGCAGGAAAGGCGCCAATGCTACGTCACGATCATGCCGTTGGGGTCGACGACGCTTTACGTAAGAAGATCTTGGTGATTCGGTCGGCCAATATTCACGAGACCGCGCGAGCGCTTCAGCACGTGCGTACTCGTGTTCCCGAGGCCGAGATCAGCCTATTGCTGTCGAACCGTTTGATGGAGCACTTCTCCGGCAACCCCCTGATTGATCGGCTTGTCGTCTACGACCCCCAGTCCGGCGGTAAGAATTGGAAAAGGGTGGTCGCGCTTCTTGCCAGGCTTCGAAAGGAGTGCTTTGATGAGGTCGTCATCCTCTCCCCAGGCCGGACCGGAATCACTACATTGTACGACATCATCCTGTTTTCCCTGTTCATTCCCGCCAGGCGACGGATCATCCTTGATGACGGCATGCACGAATCTGAGCTCTCGCTTCATCATCACCTGAAGGTGGTGTGCCGGAATTTACTCTGGCTTTTCGGCGTAGCCCTTGGAGCCTTCGTCACCAGATTCGTGCTGGCGTGCAGCCCTGAATCGAAGAGCGGGCACGGCCCCCAAAGGCGAAGGGTGGGGAGTGCACGCAGGGTTGCGATGCTTATCCCGATTGTACCGGACATCTCTCATACATTTGTGTATCGCGAAGTCCTGGCGTTGAAGAGGCACGGGGCGGATTTTGTCGCGATCGGGCTGGAGAAGGGTGACTATGCTGTCCTTCACTCCGAGGCAGAGGAGCTATTGGGGTTCACGACATTCGTGTCCAAGGTGTCGCAGACTCGGTACCTGATGTACTACGTGTGGTTTTCGTTGAGGCATCCACGACGAGTGGCAGAACTGATCCGCTTGTACCAACCCTATGCCGGTGGGGACCCCCTCTTATTCTTGCGGCTCGATCAATACCATAACGCGCTGCATCCGATGCATGGTGTCGTCCTGGCCTGGATGCTGGAGCGCTTAGGGACGACGTCCATCCACGCCTACGGATCGACCTACCCCACCACGCGGGCGATGACGGCAGCTCGTCTTCTGGACATCCCCTTTAGCACGACCGCGTTTGTCGATTTTGATTTCGACTACGACTTTAAAATGCTCCAGGAGAAACTGCGCCGCTCGACCTTTTTCGTATCCCACACCGACTTCTGTCGAAACCGCCTGGAGGCTGTGAATCCTGAACCGAATTCAAAGAAGATCCACACGATCCGGATCGGCGTCGATCCGGATCGATGGCAGGCTTGCCGGCCAGGCGACAACTCCCATACCCCGACACTCCTCGCGATCTGCCGATTTGTCGAGAAGAAAGGCTTAGATGTGTTGGTCAGGGCTTGCGCCCTGTTGAAAGAGCGCCACGTGGCATTCCAGTGCCTGCTGATCGGAGATGGCCCCAAGATGAGTCGTCTGCGATCGCTGGTTTCGGAATTAGATCTTTCAGGCGAGGTGCAGTTTACCGGTGCGCTCTCAACCGATCAGGTCCGGTCGTATCTTCAACCAAGCAATATTCTCGTTGTGCCATCGGTCTATGCCAAGGATGGCGAACGGGACGGCATTCCAACCGTTTTGGTGGAGGCGTTGGCGTGCGGGGTTCCCGCCGTGGCAACCGCGATATCCGGCATTCCTGAGTTGATCGAGCATGATGTGACCGGACTATTGGTCCCCGAGCGGGATGAAGAGCGTCTGGCATCGGCTATCCACGCGTTGCTGGTGGATCCCGAACTCAGAGCGCGCCTTAGGCGAAACGGGAGGCAGCGGGTCCTCAGGGAGTTCGACGTGCGGGTCAATGCCCTCCGACTCTGGAGCATTATCCTTCGAGCGCACTATCCGGATTCGGCCAAGGATCACCATCATCACTCAACCGACAGTACCGAAGATGGACTGAGGCCTCCGCCTCGCGTACTCCAAGGGGGTTCTGCGGCCTAGGCCTCATATCGAAGGGTGGGATAGGATCCGGCATTGGTCACACCGACAGTCACTATCGGCATCCCGACCTATAACGGCGAGCGGTTCATCGCCGAGGCCATTGAGAGCGTTCTGGCCCAGAGCCACGCGGATTTTGAGCTCATTGTGGTCGATGACCGGTCGAGCGATGCGACCGTCGAGATCGTTCGTTCACTGGGCGATCCGCGCATTGCCGTGTATGAGAATGAGCGGCGACTGGGCATTCCAGGCAACTGGAATCGCGCCTTGGCCCTGGCCCGAGGGGAGTACATCTGTCTCTTCCACCAGGATGATTGCATGCGACCCGAGAACCTGGCTCGAAAGGTCCAGCTCCTCGACGCTGATCCTACCATCGGGTTTGTGCATTCGGGCATTGAAATCCTTACGGAGCCTTCTGCCCCTTATCCGGCGGCCCGGTGGATTGAGGATTCGGCTGAGGATGTGGTCATCGACGGACCGACGTACCTTCGCCGGCTCGCGCTGGAAGGCAATCTGATCTGTGCGCCCACGGTGGTTGCAAGGCGAGACCATCTTCTCCGCACCGGCGGGTTTGATGTGGAGTTCGGATTTGCGTGCGACTATGCCTTATGGATGAGACTCTGTTTCGACTCCCGGATCGCGTTCTTGCACCAGCCCCTCATCAAGTATCGATGGCACGCGGAGAATGAGACCCATCGTTATCGGTTCGAGAAGGGCGTGCAGGAGATGCGGCGGGCCGGCCTCAAGGTGGTATCGGAGTATGGTGAGCGGCTCGGGCGAGGCGAGGAGGCATCGATCCTGCGGGCCGCCATAGAGGCGCTGGCGCGAACGAGGACATGGGCGGTGGAGCTTGAAGTCAGCAAGGTGTGGCTGGAAGAGCAGGTGAGGAACTGGCAGCGAGAGGCGGAGCAGCGGGAGGGAGAGCTCACAGAACTTCGGACGTGGACGACCCAACTACAGACCGCCAAGGCGTGGCTGGAGGAGCAGGCAACACAGTGGCAGCGGGAGGTAGAGCGTCGGGAGCAGACCATCGAAGAGCTGCGGGGGTGGGTCGCTCAGTTACAGAGCACCAAGGCGTGGCTGGAAGAGCAGGTGAGGAGCCGGCAGCAAGAGGCGGAGCAACGGGAGGAGATCGTCCTGGAGCAGCGTCGAACCCTGGAATCATTGCGCAATCGCATTGCGCTGCTCGAGCAAGAGAAGGCGAGGATGGGCCTGACCCTGGGGAACCTGGAAGGGCAGGCCTGGACACGGATCGGTCGGCGTCTGCACCTGCTGAGTGACCGGCGGGAGATGGAGGCTAATAAACACGAATGACACCAACGCGTATTGATCGGGCATTTGCCGGATTGGAGGGGGGTTCCAGTGCGTGCGATCGTGCGGTGACGATCGTGACGCCGTTTTTCAATATGGTAGAGTTCATCGGTGAGACGGCCGAGAGCATCTTTCGCCAGACCTTCCGCGACTTTGAGTGGTTGATCATTAATGATGGATCAACTGATCCCAGGGCCATTGGCGTGTTGGATAAGCTGGCACAGCAGGATTCCCGGGTACGTGTGATTCATCGCACCAACGTCGGTCTCGCGGCCAGCCGGAATTACGGCTTCAAAGAGGCTCGATCTGAATATGTGGCCCAACTTGATGCCGACGATCTGCTCGCCCCGACGTTTCTGGAAAAGTGTCTTTGGTTTCTTGAGACGCATCCGCACTGCGCGTGGGCCCACAGCGCGGTGATCGGATTCGGGGAGCAGCATTACTTGTGGCTGCGGGAGTTTAAGCGCGACCAAATGTTGAAAGAGAATTTTTTGGTGCCCACGAGTGTCGTTCGGCGAAGCGCCCATTTTGCGTGTGGACAGTATGATGAGTCGATACGTCGCGGCTACGAAGATTGGGATTACTGGTTGAGCATGATCGAGCATGGTTGTACCAGCGAGGTCATCCCCGAGTATCTGTGCTGGTACCGCCGCCGACCCAATTCGATGCTTGCACAGATTGAGAAGGACGAGAGCTACAACCGATGGTTTGCTGAGTACAGGCGCATCAAGCACGCACGACTCTATAAAGACGGCCTGCCTTCGACGCCGGAACCGCCCTGGCCGCCCCCGTATCCGTTTATTAACGACCACCTGCCATTTGTGAATCACAACCCCTCGGATCACCGCCCGGGTGTACTGTTCATGTGGCCATGGCTCAACATGGGTGGAGCGGATAAGTTCAACCTCGATCTGCTGCGTGGCCTTGATCGCGCCCGCTTTCGCCCCTATATTGTGACGACGCTCAAGAGCGAAAACCCGTGGTGGGATCGGTTTCATGAGTTGACACCGGAGATCTTCCACCTGCCGAACTTTCTCCCCGTAGAAGACTGGCTGAGATTCCTGGTCTATTTCATCAGAAGCCGCGATATCTCGCTGGTCTTTATCTCGAACAGCGAATACGGGTATCTATGCTCGTCCGTGCTGAAGAAGATTTTTCCCAAACTGAAGATTCTCGATTTTGTGCACATAGAGGAGATGCACTGGAAGGCCGGAGGGTATGCGCATTGCTCCATGGTGTCAAACCCTCTACTGGATCGGAGCCTTGTGAGCTCGCAACACCTACTGCAGACGTACCTGACAGAATTCTCTCGCCATCCGGAAAAGGTGTACTGTGTCTATACCAACATCGATGCGGAAAACGAGTTTCGTCCCGACCGCTTCACGCCGGGCCTCCTTCGCCGAGAGGTACGCTGTCCTGTGACGACCCCCGTTCTACTCTACATGGCGCGTATCTGCGAGCAAAAGAGGCCCGAGGTCCTGATGGAGATTGTCTCACGGCTTGGTAAGCGCACGACAGCCCCCTTCCAGGTGTGGGTTGTCGGAGATGGTCCGGATCTCCCCGAAGTCAAGAAGCTGTCCTACAAGCTTGGCCTGTCGGAGCACTGCGTCTTCTGGGGACCTCGGAGAGATACGGGCCAGTTTTACCGCGAGGCCGACATCTTGCTGTTGCCGTCCAAGTGGGAGGGCATCGCCTTGACGCTGTATGAGGCCATGGCTATGGGGCTTCCGGTTGTTGCCTCCGATGTCGGCGGCCAACGAGAGCTGGTGACGCCTGAGGTCGGTACTCTCATCCCGCTAGTGGATCCGGACGAGGTCGACCGTTTCGTCGAGGTTCTCCTGCATTTGCTGGAACATCCGGGAGTGCGGCAAGCAATGGGAGCGGCCGCGCGCGAACGGGCACGGACGCATTTTCCCCTGTCCGAGATGGTCGAGGCCATTTCCCGACACCTGACTGAGGTGTTACAGGGTAACAATGGGGCGGGTGGGGATGTCGAATGCTGGTCTCTGGCGCTGGATCGATACAGTCACTGGTTGGAAATGCAGCGACTGGAGCCCGTGACCCACCGTGTCTGGCAGGAGAAGTTGAATCATCAGAAGCGGGCAGAAGAGCTGGAGGAGCATATCGCCAGGCTCACCGGGATCATTTCTCAACCCAATACCATCAGCCCGGAGCTGCGAGAGCGGGTTGTTGTGGCTCTCGCCGTCGAGCAACTCATCGCAAAAATGTACCGATCTCCGGTCTGGAAGGCGATCAGCCGGCGCCGACGCATGAAGCGACTGCTCTTGAAGCTGGTCGGGCTTAGGGGGCCAAACGAGAGAATCCCTGCCCCGTAAGAGAGCCGCAGCAGGCCGTATGATAGCAAAACTCGTAGGCAACCGGCCGCGCAGGGGGTATGGCGGAGCTGTGGCGGCGTACCTTGCCTTGGCTGTTCTGGCCAATGCGTTCGCAGTCTATTATGTGGCGCAAGAACGCACCGTCTATTTCTGGGACTGGTCGGGATACTGGCTGACGTACCGCGGTCTTACGGCCTCACTTGCGCAGCATCCTCTCGCAACGCTCGGCTCGCTGATCGGCTCCGTTCGGAGAGACGACTACAATCTGTTGCCGGTGCTCCCGCTGGTCCCATGGGGATGGTTGTTCGGAACCGGCCGCCTGTCATACATATTGGCCATTACCGATGTCTATCTGTTGCCGGCTGTGCTCGTGATGGGTCTTCTGGCGCAGCGGCTATTTCGTCCGTGCTCCCTCCGGCGACCTTTTGCGCCTTTCGTGTTGACCATCGCGAGTCTCCTGATGCTCCATATGCTGTGGGTTGCCGCGCTGCGAGGGTTTCCCGACGTGGTGGGGATCGTGCTTATAGGAGGGATCCTGCTGCTGCACTTCGGGAAGCCGCTCGCCGAACAGAGCGTGGGTAAGCTGGTCTCGACGGGATTACTTCTTTGCCTGCTCGTGCTGCTCAGGCGCTGGTACGCCTTTTGGGTGGTGGCATTCTTTCCAGCCCTCGCCGTCGCGCACGGCCTTGACATCTATCAGCGACACGGCATCGCCTGGCGCCATTATCTGACCGGCAGCCGCAACGCGATCATCATCGGGCTCACCTTTACCCTGGCCCTGTTTGGGCTGGCTATGCCATTTGCGTTAAGGGCCGTACAAACGGACTATGCCGACATCTATTCGGCTTACCGGTACAACCATTCCTTGATTGAGGATGCGCAACATCTTGTCCGTTGGTTTGGTTGGGGTGAACTTGTCGCCGGTCTGGCCGGACTTGCCTGGCTGACCGTTCGTAAAGCAACGCGGGTGATGGGTAGCTTCCTGCTCGTGCAGTTCTTCGCTATTCTCGTGCTGTTCACGCGGACCCAGGACTTCAGCCTACAACACATATACCTGTTGATTCCGGGCCTCGCCGCCGGCATCGCGGCAATAGCCATCGGCCTCTGGGAGCGGATGACGACTGGCGTGTGGCGAGCCGCTTCGGTCGGGCTGGTGCTTGCCGTGCTATTGGTCAGTTGCTTCACTGTCTTTGCTCCGGGGGCTGTCAGTATCGCAGGGCATCTCGGCCGTCTCCTTCCATCAGACCGTTTCTACCCACTGGTCAGGCATGACATGGATGCGCTGGGACACCTCCTGGCGCGTGTAGAGACGTTGGAGTTGAAGCAACCGGGCGACATCTATGTGTTGGCCAGCTCCACTACTCTGAATTCGAATATCTTGCAGAACGCCTGCAGCCTTGGTCCGCGCCCTCGATCGTTCTGTAATCGTATCCTTTACGCAAGCGATGTCGACAAGCGCGACGGGTTTCCACGAAAGTTCCTCCAAGCGAAATACCTCGTGACTGCCAGTCCCACGCAGTACCATTTGCGTCCCGATGACCAGCGCGTCGTCGGTGTCTTGGCGCGGGAAGTCATTGAGGGCCACGGTATTGGCGCAGCCTTTCAGCGCCTGCCCGGCGAGTTTACGCTTGACGACGGGGTCACTGTAAGGATCTATGCGAAAGTTCGCCCGTTCGAACCATCCGACCTCGACGCACTTGCAGGCGAGTTCAATGGTTATTATCCCGGCAGAGCGCATCTCTTCTCAGTGCCGTAGTGTCTTATTTCTGAAGTTCGCAGCCTGAGACGCCCTCTCCTCGGGTACTCTTTGGGTCGGGAGGGGTGAACGGCGCCCTGGCGCACACTTTCATACGGGATACAGCGTGAGCAGCATTTTCCTTACCGTCAGCACGAGTACCCCCAGCAGCAGGAAAGCTAAAACGGGGAGCGAGACGATTGTCCAGCCGAATAGGACCGGAACGTAGGCCAATGTGGAGACCAGGTTAATGACCAGCGGCACAAAAAGGTAGCGGGGAAAATAGGCTCCCCAAATAATCGCTATCACATCCGCAGGATAAAAATAGCGTTCATGCATCTTGGGTAAGACATAGGGCGCAAGCAACACGGAAACTAAAGCCAGCTCAATCATAAGGGGCGCCGTCAAGGCAACTCGACTTCGGCTGACCGCAACGACAAAAAGACAACACACGCCTAACCCAGCCACGAGACCGATGGGATAGATCAGCGCATAGAGATCGGGCGGGAACCACGTATACAGATTAGGGGCACTCAACGTCAAGGCTTCGTATAGTTGCACTTGCATCGCGTAAACCATGAGGAGTTCAGTGAAGGATCGACCCGTCAGCCAGGCCGGCACAATGGTGGCGAGATACATCAGCGGAGGTATGAGCCAGTACGACCAGGGCATGAGACGTTTCAAGGAAAGGATGAGGAGAAAGGGTATGAAAAAGACAGCCTGCAACTTCAGCGTCAACGCCAGACTGAAAGCCAGGATAGCGCTCGCATAGCACTGAATCAAAAGGAAATAGAGACACGCTACCAGCCCGGCGGTGAAGAGACTATCCGCCTGGCCCCAGACGGAGCTGTTGAGCACCACGCTCGGAGCGAGCACAACCCCTCCAAAGGCAACCAGGGGCCAGGGACTATGTCTTCCGTACTTAAGCTCCACTATTCGATATGCTAACCCGGCGCAAATAAGATCGGCAACGATGGAGGGTAATTTGATAGCCGCCACCGCAGGCACCGAAGGCGCGACAATAGACGTCAGGTAGAGGCAGTATAAGTAGAGAGGAGGGTAGTTTGAGAAGTCGGTCGAGAAAGCTCTCCAGCCCTGAGCTTGAAGTCGAGCATACCAATGACTCGTGGCATAAATGTAATCCCATGACTCAAACCTGATAGGACCCAGGCGCAGAAGACATGCCACCATGCTCACCACAATGGCGGTGCCGCGTCGACCCCAAGGAAGTGAATAGTCTCTGGGCATCAATTTATCGGTTTCGGCTTCCTGCGTTGTTGAAAGTGTGAGCCCCCACGACTGAGCGTGTTGATCGGTATATTCCGGCTCCCCGCCTTCTCGCGACTGAGGGCAATCTCTCGTATTTTCTGGAGCTTGTCAACGCAAATTCTCGACGCCTTCACGACGTGATATACTCTTCTTCACAACGGACTACGTCTTTGACGGGTACAGCGCCGCCTTTACCGGGAGGAAGCCGCGATGGGCAAGCCGGCTAGAGTCGTACCGCCGATCCTGTTCACCGGACCCTCAGTGTCCGTTGCGATGCGCACCGAACGATCTCTCATGGAGGAGACCGGATGTCTCCAGTAATCTCTGTAGTGCTGCCGGTGTGTAACGAAGAACAAGTACTGTCCAGACTCTATGAGCGGCTTACAAGCGTGATGCGGGGATTGGGGGAGGCTTACGAGCTGATTTTCATCGATGATGGAAGCCGGGATCGAAGCCTTACGTTGTTGAAAGAACTGCGAGAAAAAGATACGACGGTCAAGATCATCAACTTATCGCGAAATTTTGGGCATCAAGCCGCGATCACCTGCGGGCTGGATTATGCGAAAGGGGATGCCGTCGTCGTGATGGATGCGGACCTCCAAGATCCCCCGGAACTCATCCCCGAGCTTATCACGCAATGGCGTGAAGGCTACGATGTCGTATACGCCGTCCGAGAGAAGCGAGAGGGCGAAAGCGTATTCAAGAGCGTCACCGCTGAGCTGTTCTATCGTGTCATCAAGAAGCTGGCTCGAATTGAGATCCCAGTGGACACCGGCGACTTCCGGCTGCTCAGCCGCCGCGCCGCCAACGCTTTGAAATCAACCAGAGAACGGAGCCGCTTCATTCGGGGACTGGTGAGCTGGGTGGGCTATCGACAGACTGGTGTGAAGTTCGTTCGACAGGAACGGTTCGCAGGACAGACCAAGTATCCGTTCAGGAAAATGCTGAAGTTTGCCATCGACGGCATCACCGCCTTCTCGTTTGTCCCACTGCAGATGGCCACCTATTGTGGCTTCCTGATCTCCGGTGTGAGTTTTCTGTACATTGTCTATGCGGTGCTTCAGAAGCTGCTGACGAATCGACCGGTGACCGGCTGGACGTCGCTGATCGTGGCGATGCTCTTCCTTGGCGGCGTGCAATTGATCATGCTGGGAATTATCGGCGAATACATCGGCCGTATCTACGAGGAGGTCAAACAGCGGCCGCTCTACCTGGTCGATGAGACATTCGGGTTCGAGTCGGAGCCCGGAGAGGGGTCGCGTCGATAAACCGCCTGTCGAAAATCGATTGGTTCTTGAGAGGTTCGGTAATCGGAAAGGAAAGCGACCGCTCGATCTCAGGTGCGGGGCCGGGTCAGGAGGTACCAGTTGTGGTCATCGCCATAACCTTCTGGACCTGGAAGTGACCACGCGAAACCATGACGCTCCACAGTACGGATGAATTCAGAGCGATCATGATAGTAATTTGCTTCCTGGACGCAGGGTTCTTTTCGTGAGCAAAAGATGGACGCGAACAGTCGCCCTCCCGGGCGCAAAACCCGGTGGAGCTCACTGAGGTAGTGATCCACTTCCGCTAGTGGCATATGGGTGAATACGGAGGAAGCCAAACAGGTATCGAACTCGCAATCACGGAAAGGGAATCGGAACCCGGAAACATCGATAGACCCCTGGTGGCCGTCCAGCTTCCAGTACGCACTCTTTACGCCAAAGCAGTGGAACTGGAAGTGGGGCGCCCGCGAAGTGATCTCCTCCTGGCACCAACGGATCATCTCGGGGTGCCGATCGAATCCGACGTAGGCTCGAAGGGGTTCGCAAGCGAGCACTCTGGCGATGCGCCCGCAGCCGCACCCGATATCCAGAAAGGTTACGTCAGGACCGACGAGATCGAAGGCGCGAAGCCACCGGACCAACTCCCTTCCGACCTCTTCGAAATGGGTATCCAAGTCTGGCCGGTCACCGGACACCAACTTCATGAACTCTTTAGGTGGAAGGGGTATACTCAAACGACTCTGTTCGGATTCGGCTTGTATCATGTGGACCTCCCTGATCTTCTTCCGTAGCTCATGCTTCTCCAAACCCAACGGTTACAAGGAGATCGATTTGTAATATCCAATGAACTACCCCGCGGTAAGCCGCGAGGAATGAACCCTTTGGGGATTCGAAGTATTACGATTGCGTTAGCGGGTACTTTAATCTTTCATATGCTCGTCAGAGGGTCAAGTCTTTTCTGGGCACCTTGTCGTTGCAATGACAATTTGTCAGGATAACAGCAACATTGCAAATCTTAGGGTACGAGTGCATAGAGTCAGATTGCGGTCGTTGTGTCAGATCTATGATCTCCCGTGGCCAGACCCCGTGTAACCCTCGCCAGTCACTGGCTAAGAAGCTAGGGAAAGGGGCGTCCGCCCACTCCCCTTTCCAACTTCCTATTTGATGATTTTGATTTGATCAGGCGTTTGCCTGACCTGTAGCGCCTGCCGGCAGATAATCTGGCAACTTTTATGGATGGGGCCGCAGAGGAAAGGCATGATGAACAAATCTGATAGTGTCTGGCCGCTGATCCTGCTTGGTGCTGTAACCACATTTAGCCTGGTGAACAATCTGGTGTGGCTTCTGATCGATACACGGCCGCCCAGGTGGGACGAAGCGCATTATCTCACCATGAGTCTGAAATATCACGACTCCTTCTTGTCGGGTGGGATAATGAGTCTTGTGCGGTCCCTGCTTGCAGTGGATCCGCTGCGCCCACCGCTGGTGCCGGCGCTGGCCGTCCCTCTGTATATTATGCTGGAACGATCGGCCGACAGCGCTCTGGGTGTGAACCTCCTGGCGTTCGTCTTTCTGATTCTGGCTGTTTACGGGTTGGGGGCTCGCCTGGCCTCCCCGTGGTCCGGACTCCTGGCCGCCTTTCTCGTCTCGACCTACCCCGGAATCTTCGGTCTATCCCGGCTTTTTCTGCTTGAGTTCGTCGACGCAGCGCTTGTCGCGGCATTTCTATACCTGCTGGTGCGGACAGAGGTCTTCTCCCGGACGGGTCCATCCATTGCCCTCGGAGCAGTCATAGGTTTTGGGTTGCTGTGCCGGACCTTTTTTCCGGTATTCGTGGTCGGCCCTCTCGGGATCAGCCTGTACGCAGCCTGGAGAGAATGGCGGGTGAGTCGGCGCATGCACACAGGGACAACGCCGAGAGTGTGGGTGAACGGCGCCCTGGCTTTACTGGTTGCTTGCGGGCTGGCAGCTCCCTGGTATGTGACAAATATGGTTCCTGTCATTACGCGCTCGCTCAGCGCCGCCTATGGCGCGGAGGCGGTTGGCTATGGACCATCCAATCCGTTGACCCTTCATGCAATTGTGAACTACTTCATTATCTTTGCGAACCTTCATACGACCCCTTTCGGTATGGTGATGTTCCTCTTGGCCGCAGTAATATTGTGGATGAAATGGTCTTCTTTACCTTCCAAGGTGCATGTTGACAGGATAAAAGGGTCCCTGTACCTCTTTCTCCTCTTGTTTTCAGCCTTTGTCGTTCCCCTCGTATTTTTTACTTCGCTCCCCTCTCAGGATCCCAAGAACATCTTGCCCGTTCTTCCAGCCATTGCCGTCATAACGGCTTGTGGCCTTTTATCACTGCGTTCCTTGCCAATGAAGAAGATCCTTATCGGATCGTGTATTGTCTGGTCTCTATTCCAGTTTTGGATTGGAACATATGGTCTCAGGGAGCTTCCGAATAATGAGGTTAGGTTCCAACTGGGATCACCTCATCTGGTGCCGCTCATAATTTACCAGGCCCCCATGATTCCAGGAGTATGGCTTAGTCTTCCGCGACGAGACAATTGGAAGATCCCGGAAGTGTTGTCCCGCATCACCGAAGTCTCGACTGGGCTCAACGGCTCTCGGGTGATGGTGCCACAGGCAGTCGTCGCCGTTGTTCCTGACCATCCGTTCTTCAACATGAACAATTATGCGTATTATTCTGTATTGGGACGATTGCCCCTGCAAGTTGAGCACCCGGGCGATCCTAGGGATCCCGCTGGGGGCCATTACAAGGCTCAACTACGCGGGGTCGATTTTGCTGTTGTAAAAACCGGCGACGTGGGTCCGGCATTGCTGAATCCACACAATGAAGGGATGGTTCAATTCCTTCGCTCGCCTGCGTCCGGCTTCGTGGAGATTCCGCCGCGATTTCCATTGCCGGATGGCTCCGAAGCCGTTCTGTACGCAGCGCTAGGACACCCGTTGGGAGACGATGCTCAACATACATTAGGTGGTCTTTGACTCTTGACTGTCAGGTGATGCCATTATATGATTATATGTATAATGTTAAAATACATACTATTTTGAAGGAGTCGCAATCGATGCCGAAATCGTTGCCTGTCACTGAGGTGGTTCGCCATTTCTCGGAACTTATCAGTCGAGTTCGTTTCTACGGAGAGCGCATCGTCCTGACCAAGGGCGGTAAGCCGGTAGCCGAACTTCGGCCTACCCTACAGGCTGCCAGGGTCCGTGCCGGCGATCTTCCCGCTTTTTTCGCCCAGTTTCCTCGCCTCGGTCCAGAGGAGGCAACCCGGTTCGCTGAGGATCTGGACTCGGCCCGTCGTATACTGACCACCCCTGCTGACCGATGGGCCTCCTGATTGACTCCAGCCTCTTTATCGCGGCGGAGCGGGGTCATCTGAGCATAGAGCGGGTGATCGCCGGTCAGGAAGACGAGCCGCTCGCCCTGAGCGCGGTTACCGCGAGCGAGTTGCTCCACGGCGTCTACCGAGCGGCCGACCCGGCGCGTCGACTCAGACGGGAGCAGTTTGTGGAAGCTATCCTCCGCCAATTTCCTGTAGTCGAGTTCGACCTGGAGGCGGCTCGGATCCACGCTCGTCTGTGGGCGCAGTTGGCGGCTGACGGCAAGCAGATCGGCGCCCATGACCTGCTCATTGCCGCCACAGCCATAGCACTCGATTTCCAGGTCGCGACCGCGGACGCCCGCGACTTCCCCCAGATCCCTGACCTTCGATTTCAGCTCTGGAGACGCTCATGACCACGCTTCTCATCGGAGCCAATGGGCAGTTGGGACGCGAGTTGCAGCAGGTGTTCCACGATCGGGACCTGGTACCGCTGACCCATAGCGATTGTGAACTGACCGACTACGCTCAAGTACGGGATACGTTGCGCAAGTACCGGCCCAGTCTGATCCTGAACACCGCCGCCTATCATCAAGTTGATGAGTGCGAAGAGTTTCCTGAGCGGGCCTTTGCCGTCAATACGCTGGCGGTCAGGGAGCTGGCCATCGCCGCCAAGGCGATCGGGGCGGTGCTAGTGCACTTCAGCACCGATTATGTCTTTGACGGCAGGAAGCGGATCCCCTACCGGGAGGTCGATCCGCCGGGACCGCTGAGCGCATACGCCACCTCGAAGCTCGCCGGCGAGTACTTCGTCAGGGCTGTGCTGCCGCAGCACTTCGTGATCCGAACCTGCGGGTTGTACGGTTTGGCAGGCAGCCGCAGCAAGATGGGGAATTTTGTCGAGACGATGCTCCGGCTGGCGCAGGAAGGGCGCGAGATCCGCGTGGTGGGCGATCAGATTGTGACCCCTACGAATGCGAAAGAGCTTGCCGGCAAGGTCCGACAATTGGTTGAGACCGGCGCGTACGGGCTGTACCATATCACCAACAACGGAGAATGTTCCTGGTACCAGTTTGCGTCGGCGATCTTCGAGATGGCCGGCCTGCACCCCTGCTTGCAGGAGACGACCGGCGCCGCCTTCGGCGCTCCTGCCAGGCGCCCCGCCTACTCCGTCCTGAATAATGCGAATCTGCGATCGCTCGGTCTCGATGATCTGCGGCACTGGCGGGATGCCCTTGCCGACTACCTCACCGAGCGCGCGCGGTTGTAAGGCGTGTGAGGTCGGCCGCTTCACGTTGCTTGACATTCGCATACTTGAGTATTAGAGTGTGCACCGAGGTGATCTGCTCATGAGGACAACGATTGAACTGACTGACGATCAGCGGGCACGGCTTCTTGCGCTGGCGGCTAAACGACGGCTCCGGGGCTACTCGGTCCTGATTCATGAAGCCCTGGAACGGTATCTGGAAGAGCCACCGAATGGGGGGCGGGCGAGGGCAGCGACAAAGGCGGCCAGGGCTGCGCGCAAGGTCCGGGGGACGCTTTCGGAGGCTGAGGCTGAGCAGATGCGGCGACGCATAGCGGAGCTGTGGAAGCGATGGCGGTAAGGTTCGTCCTGGACAGCGATGTCCTGATCGACCTGTTCTCGGGACAAGAGCCCGCCGGCTCAGTCATCCCGAACCTGCTGGAAATGGACCTGGCGGGTACCACGGCCGTCACGGCCTGTGAGCTGTATTCCGGCGCGTCGCGTGCGAGGGATCGATCGCGCCTCGACGCCTTCCTGGCGACACTGATGATTCTTCCCCTGGATGTTCAGTCGGCGAGACGTGCTGGGGCTATCGATCTCTCGCTCAGGCGGCAAGGCCAACCGATCAATCCGGGCGATAATCTTATCGCCGGGATCTGTCTGGCGTACGATCTCGCCTTGGTCACCCGGAATCTCAGCCACTTCCGTCGAGTTGCCGACCTGAAGGTGGTCACATTGGAAGAACTGTCCGGTTAATACAGCCGCATGAAATGTCAATGTCATTGCCCCGAAAGTCTTCCGCCTGCGTCATTGCGAGGGAGCGTAGCGACCGAAGCAATCCCACCGTTTTTCGCCGGTGTTACCACGGGATTGCTTCGGCTCCGCCTCGCAACGACACTGCGTGTCGGATTGCCGCGCTCCCGTTGGTCGCTCGCAATGACACGCCGATCGGTTGAAGCGGAAGGAAGGCGATATCGTGTCTGATCCTCGGGTGGCGGTGGGGATCATCAACTATGGCGATTACCGACATCTGTCCGCGTGTCTGGATAGCGTCAAGCGGCAGACGCTTCCACCTGAGCGGATCATTCTGCTCGACAACCAGAGTCGCGTCGATGAGGTCCGCCGTATCGGCAGGGCCTACCCGGAGGTACAGATCCTGTCGATGCAGAACAACCTGGGGTATAGCGGCGGAGCCAATCGCATTATCCGGGAGGCGAACGGGAACGAGGATATCTTGTTGCTCAACCCCGATGTGGTGCTCGACCAACGGCATTTGGAGGAACTGGTCCGGGCAATGCAATCGAATCCCGGCGCCGGCGCTGCAGGCGGCAAGCTCCTTTTGGGCGATTCCCAGGTCGCCGATGGGTCACGTGGTGACGCGCCACAGATACTTGACACCACAGGTCACCTCGCCTTCCGAACTCGGCGAATCATCGATCGGGGCCACGGTGAGCGGGATGAGGGCCAGTATGACAGACCCGAGGAGATCTTCAGCATCTGCGGAGCGGCAGTTCTCTATCGCAGGTCTATGCTCGAGGATGTCCGGGTCGAGGGGGAGTGTTTCGACGTGGACTTCTTCGCCTACAAGGAGGACGTCGATATCTGCTGGCGGGCTCAGTTGCTTGGATGGACCGCTCTCTACCACCCAGCGGCAACCGCCCATCATCTGAGGGGATGGAAGCGCGGCGACAACCGGCGGCGCGTCCCCTGGCTCCGGAAATATCACTCCTTCAAGAATCATTCCTTGATGATGATTAAAAATGAACTCCCGGCCCTGTTGCGGCGGGATTTCCTGCCGATCCTTCGGCTGGGGACATTCGCCATGGCCTACATCTCACTCATGGAGCCTGCCCTCTGGAAGTCGGTATTGGATCTGAAGCGGTATTGGCCGAGGGCCCGTCACAAGCGGGGTATCATCATGGCGCGCCGCCGCACCTCAGCGGATCGGATGGGTCGCTGGTTCGTGTAGGTCCATGAGGCCTGTCCACGCGTGAGCGTGCGTGAGGAGTTCGGCGGTCCGCACAGGATCACATGGCGATGTTGGCTGAGGCAAAGGTCGCGCTGGTTCACGACTGGCTGACGGGGATGCGCGGGGGAGAGCGATGTCTGGAAGCGCTCTGCGAGCTCTTTCCAGGAGCGGACATCTTCACCCTGCTGCACGTGAAGGGAAGCGTATCGAAAACTATCGAAGAGCGGCGGATCCGGACGTCGGCTATCCAGAGGTTGCCCTTTGCTGCCACCCGGCATCGCTACTATCTGCCCCTCTTCCCGTGGGCCATCGAGCAGTTCAGGCTCGATGGATATGATCTGATCCTCTCCAGCAGCCACTGTGTCGCGAAGGGGGTCAAGCCTCCGCCACGGGCGCTCCATATTGCGTACGTGCACACCCCGATGCGATACATCTGGGATATGCAGGATTCCTATGTAGCCTCCGGCCGGATGGGCCCGGTGTCCAGACTGATGCTGCCCGCCATCGCCGGACGCCTGCGACGGTGGGATATCGCGGTCAACGTCCGGGTTGATCATTTTATCGCCAACTCCCTTCATGTGGCCGACCGGATCCGACGCCACTACGGTCGGGAGGCTACCGTGGTCTATCCTCCGGTCGACACCGCGCGCTTTCACATCGCCGAGCGGACGGATGACTACTATCTGGCGGTTGGCGCCTTCGCCCCCTATAAGCGGATCGATCTGGCGATCGAGACCTTTAACCGCCTGCGGCGGCGCCTGGTGATCGTAGGTGAGGGGCAGGAGGGGAGTCGCCTGCGGCGTATGGCCGGTCCCACCATAGAATTTGTCGGGTGGCGTCCGGATAGCGAGGTCGTCGACCTTCTAAGCCGCTGCCGTGCGCTGGTCTTTCCGGGTGAAGAAGACTTCGGTATTCTCCCCGTAGAAGCTATGGCCTGTGGACGGCCGGTCATTGCGTATGGGAAGGGTGGTGTGACGGAAACGGTCATCTCGTTGGATCGTTCGACGTTCGACGTTCAATGTTCTGAGCCACATAATACCTTCAGCCTTCAGCCTTCAGCCTTCAGCCTTGAACCTCAACCTCCCACCGGCGTATTTTTCTATGAACAGACCGTTGAGGCGCTGGTCCAGGCTGTCGATCTTTTCGAGCGCTCGGCCGATCGATTCGAGCCGGAGGCGCTTCGCGCGCGCGCCCTCGCGTTCGACCGCTCGATCTTCGAGAAGCGGATAACCGCCTTCGTGACCGAATGTTATGAGGCGTGGAAACCGTGATTCTCGCAAACAGCGCGACGTGCGAAATCCCCCCAACCCCCCTTTAATAAAGGGGGGTTGGGGGGATTTGAATCGAGGGGGCGGGGTGCGAAAGATCGTCCACCTTGAACCTATCCGGCCATGCTGAAACGCCATAGCCAGTTTATCGAAAGCCTCATGCTGCTCGCCGACCTGCTGGTGATCAGCGCCAGTTGGCTCGGCTCGTACTATCTCCGCTTCTATTGGGGTCCGGTTCTGGTCTATCGCGGCGTTCCTGACGTCCGTCCGTATCTCCTCCTGCTCGTCCTCATTGTCATCGTCTGGGGTATCGCGTTTAAGGCCTTCGGGTTGTATCGCCCTAAGCGAATCTCCTCACGACTTGCTGAGGTGAGGGATATTGCGAAGGCCTGCACTCTCGCAGTGTTGATCCTGATTGCGGCCACCTTCTTTCTCAAGCACTTCGAGTTCTCGCGGGTCGTGATTCTTTATTTTTGGGTCTTCAGTATCGTGTCAGTCAGCCTGGTCAGGAGTAGCTTTCGCGAAGCGCTCCGCGTTACGAGACGCAGAGGATACAATCTCCGGCATGTTCTGATTGTCGGCGAAGGCGTGTTGGCGCGACAGGTCGTGGAACGGATCCGCGTACGCCCGGAATTAGGCCTTCGCATTAAGGGGCTCCTCACTGGAGATCCAGGGATGGTTGGGCAACAGGTTGACGGGTTACGCGCGCTTGGCACCTATGAGCAGGCGGGGGAACTGGCGGAAGAGCTGTCGATCGATAGGGTCTTTATCGCCATTCCGCTGGAGGCCTACGGACGAATGGAGGGGATACTCCGAGGTCTGGAGAACGGGACTGCCGCCGTCCATGCTGTGCCGGATCTTCATCAGTTCATGACCTTGCGTGGTGGGGTGGAGGAGTTCGATGGCCTGCCCCTTATCAGCCTGCAAGACTCGCCCCATTACGGGTGGAGCTTGGTCGGCAAACGGGCGATAGATCTTGTGTTGTCGAGCGTAACCCTCCTGATCGCCGGGCCGCTGTTGCTCCTTGTTGCGGCCATCATCAAGTTCACATCGCCAGGCCCGGTCCTGTACCGTCAGGAACGCATGGGTCTCGATGGTAGAACCTTTCATATGTTGAAGTTCCGGTCGATGCGGAACGAGGCTGAAGAGGATACCGGCCCGGTATGGGCTGCGCGCAATGACGAGCGTCGAACGACGGTCGGTGCCTTGCTCCGTCGGACCTCGCTGGATGAGCTGCCGCAACTGGTGAATGTCTTGAAAGGGGAGATGAGTCTGGTTGGTCCCCGACCGGAGCGGCCGGTCTTTATAGAGGAGTTTCGAAAACGGATCCCCCGGTATATGCTTCGACACAAGGTGAAGGCGGGCATCACCGGGTGGGCGCAGAT
>JACPQW010000117.1 GCA_016190285.1 Candidatus Methylomirabilis oxygeniifera | reverse complement strand
GCCTCCATTGCTTGAGTATGACTAAATATAGTCCATAAACAGGTCAACTATCAAGATTGATGGTAGTTTGTTCGACGACTTCACCGATAATAGCTCTCAGCGCCGCTCCGACGCCATCGACCTACCCACCAAGCTCATGAAAATCAACTCCGAGGAGATGCGGTAGGCGTGGTGTTCGCTGTCTCAGTCGCTTTGATCATCGTAAGTATCCCGGAAAACCTGCAACTTGTCGAAAAGCTGGTAAAGCTCCTTTCGGAGTTTTGCATTTTCTGTATGATTTGCTTCAGCGGCTACGAAACCTTGAATTTCTTCAATTTCATCGAGAGATAGATCAACCCGAATGCGTTTGCCATCAACGACTGCAACTTTGGCAAAATCAGGGTGGCAGAATGTCTCATCACGAATAAGATCACGTTCTCGGATGGTGAGTTTGACAGGTAATTTGGTTCCGTAAGGTATTTTCTTTCGCTTCATTTCGCTCTTTCACCGAGCAATCCTTCAGCGACTTGAATAAATTCCTCTGCCCATTCACAGGCAAGCTCAGCATGTTCTCCGGAGACATGGGCTTCAACACCGTAATCGCCGACGATCCTGAAGTTCTGGGCAGAGATAAGCCATCGATGAAATTTCTGATCCACTTTGCCGCTTTTCGCATACTCGCGTCCAAAGGCTGCGATGACAGCCGAGTGGCTGCTGTACGATTGCCCGCTGTAGGCCAGCAGCGCTTCAGCCACGTAGAACATTGCATAAAACGCTCGGGAAGCGGCAAAGTCAGAGAAACCATCCCGCCGCAGATTGCGAGCGGCCATAAGGCTTTCTCTGGCCCTCTTCAGCAAGGCTTCAATCTCGCTCATACGGGCACAGCCTCTCGACGAACGTTCATCAAAAAAGGTGTGTGTCGACTCTCATAATCCGCCCGCGTCACAAAGGCCGTCGAAATCACAACGTCGTAATGCAGGCTGATCGCGGCAGCCGCCTCCCCCGTCCTGAGAATCATATCTCCATAATCGAACGCTCTCTTCATAATGCAGAGGACATCAATGTCGGACGCCTCTGTCGCGTCACCGCGGGACTGGGACCCGTAGAGGACGACCGAGTCGAGATCGTCCCCTAGAGCCTCGCGAAGCCGTTCGCGGAATTCGATCAGTATTTGCCGTAAGCGAGGTTGCGGATTCATATCGACGCCTCCCGTCTAGAATAGCTGTTCCTGCGCGTCCTTGAAAGCCTCTTGTCTCGCTTCGGCCAGCAACGTCCGGTGCTTACCGAAGGAGGGTGCTTGCGAGCCTCCAGACAGGGCTATCGACGTGCTTACCAAGATCATGAAGATCTACTCCGGGGAGATGTAGCGCGATGATGTGCACTACGCAGGGCTATGCATCGCTCTTCTCACCATCCTACCTTAGCCGACATTACCCGTTAAGCCGTGGGTGCCGTAGGGCTCTCTCCTCATCGGCACGCAGTCGCTTAAGCGGTTATTGAGCCTTGCAGAAGTACTGTAGGCTGCGGATGCCTTCGTTCCGTCCATGGTGAGCCTGTCGAACCATGGACGGATCAGTCTTGGGCATGCTTAAGCTGAACGGAGTAGATACCAGATACCGGCTCACCTTGATTATTTCACCGACTTACTGACTGAGCAAACGACGCGGCGCTCGACATGCACGCTTCTTGGTGCGCCTTCGGCCTCAGTCGGTTCGATGCCGTGCTCAGCCAACGTCTTCAAGAGGTCGTCTAGCACGTCCTTCCGACGGCGAATGAAGGCGGAGGCAAAACATCGCCAGAACACCCACTTGGCGCGCTCCAGAACACGTTGGCGTTGCATGTCGTCCGCCCACTTGTCTGCGCCGTGGTACTTATCGCCGTCGCACTCCACTGCCAGACGAGCATCGTTGTGTCCTTCTACTACCATGTCGATACGATACTGGCCTACTCGCACTTGGGGGGTTACCCAATAGCCGCGCTGCGTAAGTTCGTCGTACAACTCGCGCTCGAAGGGTGACTCGCAGAGTTTGCGCAGATCCTCTACTCGGACTTCATCCTGTGTGAAGGGTGCTGCAAAGTGTCCGATGAGACGCCGCCGAAGACGGTCCGCCTCGCTCAAATGCTCCAGGCCTACCGAGCGCACTAGGTACATCCGATTCATTGCGCGCGAGGCAGCCACATTGAAACGCTGAGCGAAGGTATCTCGAGATAACGGAGCGCCAACATCGTTTGGCGCCGCCACCATAGAGAGAAACATGATGTCGCGTTCTTTTCCCTGGAATGTGCGGGCGTCGCCGCACTCGATGCGATGCCGTTGCATGAGCTCCAGCCCGATCTCATCGGTTAGCCGCTGCCATACCGCGAGAGCCTGTCTATCGGCGAGTAGCGAGACGACCCCGATGGAGCGTCGAGCCATGCTAGGGTCCGCCACAATTGCCTTGATCTCATCGACGATGAAGCGCGCCTCCGGCAGATTGACGTCGCCCCTGCGGTAGCCGTCTTCCACCACGACGTCGATGAGGGGCGGGTCGAGACGTTCGGAGGCTTTTGGCATGCGTAGTGGCCGCAACTCGTGATTGTAGAACTCACGCTTCGAGTACTCGATGATGGGGCCGACACAGCGGAAATGCTCCTTCAGCATCACCGCACTCTTAGCGAACACTACTTTGAACAAGTCATAGATGGAGCATGCCGGCGACATCTGCGGCCGATAGGTCTCCACCTGGTTACCGAGAAACCGGCTCATAAGGCTGCGAACCTTTTCCTCCTCAAGACCCACGCCTTCGGGGGAGACTTGCTTGTCGTCGCCGACGATCAGTATCTTGTTCGCCCGTAACAGGGAAGGCAATGCAGTGAGGTCCGATTGCGATGCTTCGTCGATGATGACGAGGTCGAAGCAACCAAGGTTTGCAGGCAGCGATTCGGATACGCGGTAGTGTGGCATTATCCAGCACGGTACGGCGGGGTTCGCCTGTGATGCCGCCGTACGTGCATCCTGCCGATAGCGCACCGCGCGCTTTCCCGTACCCTTGCCGATCTTCTGAATGGCGTTGAGATACGCCTGCAGGGCGGCTCTGATGCTGGGCGAAGCGTTCTCTGCAAGTTTCAGCCACGTTCGCTTCACCACGATATCGCGATAGGCGCGCGATAAATCGCTTTCCACTTCGTGGCGGTTCTTCGCCAGCCTTTTTAGCTCGTCTTGCGCGTCAATCGATTCAAGGTGCGTGGCCAGACGCCTCAGGCGCCAGGCTTTGCGCCAGTTAACCGGCAGAAGGCCATCCACAGCACTCTCAAGCGGTTGTCTGAGCAATGTGGCGTACTGCGGCGCACCGGAGACCTCCACCTTGTCGCAAACCTCGCGCACTGCGGCGAGATGCGTGCCCAAGCCCAGCACGCGCGCAAGTTCCGCCATCAGCGCCGACCACTCGGCCTGCATCCGAGCGTCTTCGATCTCAGGATTACCCAGCGTCGTGGAGAGGAAGCGGCGAAGCTCATCTATGATTCGGCCGGCACGGCCTTCCAGCACCTTTTGGAAGCGCTCCTTGGCGGCCCAGACGTTGGCGAGCCGGCTTTTGGTGAGGTGGTGCCGCAGCGCCTTCTCAAGCTCAGCCAGTTGTTGCGCGCTGTCCGCCACCTCGCGAGCATGAGCCCAGTTGGGGAACACGTGAGAAGCCGCAGTGCAGAGTTCGGCTTCCGCCTTCACGACCTCCTTCACCTTAAGATAAAGGGTGTATTCTTGGGCGGCGGTCAGGCCGCCTTCCGGCTTATCGCCCGGTACCGCTTCGAGCTGAAGCTCGGGGACAAGAGCGTTCCAACGCAACGCCAGCTCGCGCAGCCGTTTCAACAACGCCAGATACTCGGCCACATGCTTCCAGGTCTCGGCGTTGGCAGGGGGATTTCCGAGAACACGAATCTCTTCCATGTGTTTCTTCTGTGCGGACTTGCCGAACAGTGCTTTCAGGCCAAATGGCCTCTTGCCGTCAGCGCGATTCCTCACAGCTTCCACGAGTTCGATATCAAGCTCGATGCCTGCAGACGTGGTAACGGGCCGCTCAAGAAACGCCTTCCGCCATTCGACAGCCTGCTCAAGCTCGGCACCGAGGCCTTCCAGCATCGGCAGAAGGGTGTCGTTGCTACCTCGCCGCAGCCGTTCGCGAATGGTGACCGTCCAGGGTCGATGCGCCTGCACGACCTCACCGCGTAGGCGCTGAAGGGCTTCGATGTGCGTGAGGAGTTGCTGAGCGAGAGCGAGCGTCTCTTGGCTCGAATCGGCGAGCGCTGGAACATCGCCGTTTCCCACCCCCTGTTGCAGCTTTTCGAACTGGGACAGGTCCTGGTGGACTTCGAGCAGTGCCTTAGAATCAGGAAACTCCACGAGCTGCGGTACCGACGCATCGAGGTAATCAATGTCTTTACCTAGAGTGCGGCGTGCCTCCCGCATCCGCATAACGTCCGCGTCCGAGAACTGCGGCGCGAACTCGGGACCGATTCCAAGCGGATCGCGAATCCACTCGAATTGACCGGCGTTCCCGACGACCTCGCGTGCGGCGTCCTGAGGATCGATTTCCTCGGTCTCCAGCGTGACCTTGGCGAGGTTTCGCTTCGCCCAATCGTCAATCTTGCGATCAATGCCGGCAAGCTTACCGTGGAGGGCATCAATGGATTCCTCAAGATGGTTGATGACTCTCGCGGTGCTGCCGCGGTCGAGGCCCTGTACCTCGGACGCAATCTTATGGATGGCGTGTTCGAACTGCTTCATCCCCTCCTGTTCGCTCGTTAGCAGCGAAATGGCGAGCGGACGGATTTCATCCGGCAACTTTTCTTGTACTTCCCTGAGGGCTGGGTCCTTCATCGAGGTCACGAGCACCCGCTTGCCCTCGGCCAGATAGTGGCAGATGACATTGGCGATGGTGTGCGTCTTGCCTGTGCCGGGTGGACCCTGCACGACGACGCCATCGGAAATATCCAAGAGCTGTACGATGCGGAACTGCTCATCGTTGAAGGCCTTGGGGAAGTAGAGGTCGCGCGCCTTCTTGCCGCTTGTGCTGCCCTGCAAGTTGTATGAGGCGGAGACACCTCGGAAAGGTGGCAGTTCGACAACCGGGTTGGAAGTGTCTGGGTCGGTCACGACCGAAGCTACCGCGGGCGGGTAGGACTCGGCTTTTTCGGCTTGCTTTTTCAGCTTCTCCAGGTCCTGCAGAAACAGGCTGTTGGTCCGTGGGCGCGCAAAGAGCACCCACGTGTCGGTGACTTTGAGCTTGTCGTCCGCCTTGGGCAGCGTCCGGTCCTCCGCCGACACTTCGCTTGGCCAGTAGATGCCGTTTGCGTCGAGGTTGGTTGCCGCTGTGCGAAGCAGAGGCTCGAACGTGCTGCGGTCGAATGGCGAAAAGGTTCTCGTAGCTTTTCCGAAGAACTCCTTCGCCGCTTTCTCCAAGTCAGCAACTCCGGGATGGTCGACAGAGGCGTACCAGTCAATCTCAAGTCGCGCGTCAACGTCGCGCGGCCGAATCTCCACCTCGGCTGTCACGGGGTTGAGCGACATCTCGACCAGCCGTCCTACCAACGGATAGCTTACGATTGTGCCATCAGAGTTCCAAATACCAAGCCCCACGCCCCAGACGAGCTCGATCTGTGCTTCGACAATACTGCCCTCGATCTGCTGCTTCAGCGTGAAAAGATCGGAATAGAGGCGGATGGTCCTGCGGCGAAGCTTTTCTTCCTCGGCCCAGGGACGCCACTTTGTGGCGAGGTAGGTGATGAAGTGGGCTCGGACCTGCGCAACCTGGTCGTAGTCAGAGAGTGTAGCGGTTATCTTGAGGTCAATGACCGGTTTGCCTTGCTTCGGGGGAGTGGCCGATGAACCATACGTGCCCGCTGCAAGCAGATTTATGCCGTCTGGGGCTTCCCGTAATTCAGGCTCCTCAGTTGGGCTTTGTGTCATCTGCACCCACGGCCGGAGTGCTGTGTTGGCAATTTCTGGCGGACTCGTCTCGTGCAGCCGCGCAACGGTAAGCCAGATCTCATCCTCTCTCTCGATGCCGTTGACGTTCACATGGATGCCTGGCAGTCCTCGCATCTGGTGCTCGTAGAGAGCGAAGAGCCTGTGTGCGCTAATGGTAGCCGCCGGCTTACTCCGCAGTCGCGCGGATTGCTGAGCGAACTCGACAAGGGAAAGGAGACGATCTTTTTCAATGCTCATGAGGCTTCACCTGTTGGTATGAGCCAGGGCGCTCGTACTGTTGCATCCTTGCCTGTATCCCCAATCGCGGAGCAGGGACGCCTAATGCTCGCCATGACCGGCAGCAAAAAGCACAGCGACAAAGAATCGACGCTTTTTGCTGTCCGTGTTGATGGCGTTGTTAGGGCTTTGCGGTACGACGCTCATTCAGTTCGTAAGGCAGTACGTACAAGAACTTCGTCAACTCGCGGATGAAATCAATGAGTTGACGGGCGTCATCAAGCGAAATGTCGCTAATTGGGTCAAAGTGTGCCCCGACATTTCCGATCAACCGAACTTCCTTTGCCCAGTCTGCGAGCGTCACGTGGAGAAAGCCCTTCGTCGATAGGTTGCTCAGCCGTTGTGCGAGTGTTCCATTGCCTTCTCCTTTGTCGGTAGCAATGGCTTCCAAAGTTCTGCGGGCCATGACCGCCGCAGCTCGAGGGCAGTTCGCGGATAGCGCGAGCACGACCTCATTGAGGGCCGAGCTGATGGAAGGGGGGATGGCTTTGTGGAGACTCGCCCCGACCAACGGCCACCAATGGAAACCCTTCCAGGAAATTGTTCCGCCTCCTTGTCGTTCAATAGACCGGTGTTCGCCCGTCCACTGTTCCTCCAGTACTGCGACACCTTGGTAACAGTTCCTGCAAATGAGCACCGTAGCTCGTTCGTGGAATGTCGGTATGTTTGGCTCACCACGACCGATGATGCAGCCGCCATCGAAGGTGAGCGGTAGGGACTGCACATAATCGAAGCTGGATTGTTTTTCGCACCGCGGGTAAAGACCTGAGGGACGTGCGGAGTCCGGCGGACCATCGTGGTTATACGGTAGCGGCTCGCCCCGCTTCCCCGTGGTCTTTTTCCTGTCGAACATTGCGATCCTCCATTTTCTCCACAGCCCTAACAAATTAGGCAGAACTGTCTAATACACCAACCGCTGCAAGTCCCTGCAGCCTATCTTGATTCATCAACGTCAACCGGTTTGGCGAGATCCTTAATTTAACTTGCAGTCTATCACGGCCGAAGGACCCACGAGGGACCGTTCCGGTCCATCCGTTCCGCTGTGGCTGAGGTGTCTCTGGGAGCCTGTCCTACAACCCCCTTGGTGTGCTTCGACGGGCTCAGCACGAACGGCAAAATATCAATCTTTTCAATGTTGATACCGATCGCTACTCGTCCCGATCCACGGCGGTGAGTAGTTCCCGTTCTTTTTGTGTCAGCTTACCCATTATATGCCACTTGTCAACAGCCAAAGGTTCTTGGAAAAGAAAACGGCCCTTCAGGGTTGAGTCTACCCGGAAGGGCCGTGAACACATGCGCCTTTGTATTGAAATGCGTCAGGCGGCGCCGAGGATCTTTGTCGCGCGTCTGAGGTCCGGCGCTTTGACCCAGAGGATGGCGCCGTATCGATTCCCGCCGGCACAGACGGCCGTAACGGAGGTCACGTTGATCTTTGCGTCCGCCAGCTTAGTCAGCAGGTCGGCGACAGCGCCGATACGGTCCTCGCCCTGGATCAGAAAGCCGCTCTTCTTCTTGCTGAGCGTACACCCGGCTTTCTTGGCGCATTTTGCAAAGGCCGCGGAATCGGCCGGGATGAAATCCAATTGGGCTCGCCGACCCTTGGGAAACCCTGAGAAGCCGAGCAGATTGAGCCCGGATTCCTTAATCGCGTTGAGGGCGCGCGCCGCCTCTCCCGGCTTGTTGGGGGTCTCGATGTAGAAGTAATCCACGCGAGTAATCGTCTCAGCCATGGTCGCCTCCTTGCGGTGTGTATTACGTTGAACAGCACCAGTTTACCACCTAAACCACCAGCGCTCTAACCTGCCGAAAAGTTTATGCGGCAAAGACCTTTAATTGGTTGCCACAATATTGTAAAATTCAGTCTATGTCAACTGCTCTGAGATGTACAGGAACAATGTTTAGCAGTATAACCTATTTATTTGGCCGTCTTTGATCAAAAGATGCACTGTGTCATTGCGAGGCGAAGCCGAAGCAATCTCACAGTCCTTCAGGACAACAACGGCGAGATGGCCGCGCTCCCGTTGGTCGCTCGCAATGACGGACTGGTGCCCGGATTGCGCTGTCGATCGCTATTGTTAGGGTATTGCTACGAGTTGAACAGAACATGACCGCGAAACGGATCGATCTGAATAGCGACGTCGGAGAGAGCTTTGGCGTCTGGAGGAGAGGGAACGATGAGGCGCTGATGCCCTCTCTCACTTCGGCGAGCATTGCCTGCGGATGGCATGGCGGGGATCCACAGGTGATGCGACGGACCGTCAGGCTTGCGAAGGCGCACGGTGTCAGGGTCGGAGCGCATCCGGGCTTCCCTGATCTGTTGGGCTTCGGTCGGCGGCCGATGCAGCTTTCGCCCGGGGAGGCGAGAGACTATCTGCTGTACCAGATCGGGGCGCTCTGGGCCTTCATAAAGGCTGAGGGGATGCGACTTCAACATGTCAAGCCTCATGGGGCGCTCTATCATATGGCCGCCAGTGATCGGTTGCTATCCGAAGCCATTGCGGGAGCGATCGCCGAAGTCGACCCTACCCTCATCTTAGTTGGGCCGCCAGGGTCTGCGCTTCTGTCGGCCGGGCAGGGGGCGGGGCTGCGAACGGCGCAGGAAGGGTTCGGTGATCGCACCTACAACGAGGACGGAAGCCTGGTCTCCCGATCGGTACCCGGCGCACTCCTCACCGACCCCGATGCGCTGGTTGATCAGGTACTGTTGATGATTGAAGGGAAAGTACGGGCCATTACGGGTCGGATGATTCCTATCGCGGTGGATACTGTCTGCCTGCATGGCGATACCCCAGACGCGCCGGCGTTCGCGACGCGGCTTCGCGAGCGACTGGCGCTGGCAGGCGTCGAGGCCGTATCGCTGGAGGAGCTCCTTGTCGATCAGGTTTCGTGACGGCGGAGAGAGCTGCCTGGTGGTGGAGCTGGGCAACGCGATTGAGATCGCTTTGAACCGGCAAGTCCGGGCGCTGAGCCAGGCGTTAGAACAGGTACGGGTGAAAGGGGTGTTGGAAGCTGTGCCCACCTATCGATCGCTCGCCATCTACTACGATCCGCTCACTATCGGCCGTGATGCCTTACGGCAGCAGGTCAGCTCACTATACGGTTCATTAGCGGACCAAGGTGACCGAACGCCCAAGATAGTGGAGGTCCCGACCGTCTATGGTCGCGAATATGGTCCCGACATTGAGTTTGTCGCTCGCCACAGCGGCCTTTCACCGGATGAGGTGATTCGTCTCCATTCGGAGCCGCTCTATCATGTCTACATGCTCGGTTTTATGGCGGGCTTTCCCTACCTTGGTGACCTCTCGGAACGGCTTGCCGTCCCACGGCTTTCGACGCCTCGCCTGAAGGTGCCGGCAGGTTCCGTAGGGATCGGTGGGAGGCAGACCGGTATCTATCCTATTGAGAGTCCCGGGGGCTGGCGAATCATAGGCCGCACGTCCCTTCGTCTCTTCGATCCTTCTTCTGAGACGCCGACCCCGATCCTTCCTGGCGACAAGGTTCGATTTATGCCAATCGCGCAGCGTGGACGCCTTTGAGGTCGTCAAGCCTGGGTTCCTGAGTACTGTCCAGGACCTTGGGCGAATCGGATATCAGAAATTCGGTGTGCCGACGTCCGGCGCGATGGATCGGACCGCGTTGCGGGCCGCCAACCTTCTGCTTGACAATAAGGAAGGATTCGCCGGCTTAGAGGCGACGGCGGAGGGGCCGACGCTCCGCGCGCTCATCGACGTGGTTGTGGCGATCGTTGGGGCGGACATGCAGCCGCTGGTGGACGGAAGGTCGGTTGAGTGCCGAACGGCCATTGAGATTCGGAGCGGTCAGACCCTTGAGCTCCAGCGCGCCCGGCGAGGGCTGCGCGCCTATCTGGCGGTAGCCGGCGGGATCGATGTGCCCACCATGCTTGGAAGCCGTTCTACGTGCCTCCCGGCTGCCTTCGGTGGTGTTTGTGGGCGGGCTCTGCGCGAGGACGATCGTCTACCGATCAGCCCGATCGATCGACAGCCCACGGCACTTATCGGGCGTCGACTGCCGTCGGGGTGGTTGAAGCCGATCGATGAGGTTCTGACGGTTCGCGTGATCCTTGGGTTGCAGGAGGATGAGTTTACCTCTGAAGGGATTCATACATTCTTGAGTGAGTCGTACCGTGTCACTCCACAGATGGATCGGGTGGGTGTCAGACTCCATGGACCGGCGATCGCCCATCGATCAGGCGCCGATATCATCTCTGATTCGACCCCGCTGGGGGCGGTACAGGTGGCGGCTGATGGTCAGCCGATGATCTTATTGGCCGACCGTCAGACGACCGGCGGCTACACAAAGATTGCGGTTGTCATGCAAGAAGACATCAGTCGATTAGGTCAGGCCAGGCCGGAGCAGGTTGTCCGGTTCCGCCAGATCTCCATATCAGAGGCATGCGCCGCCCTGCGGACCTACGAGGAAAGATTTGACGTATTACGGCGAACATGGCAAAGTCCACCAAGGGAGCGGGGTAGCTACAGGCTACGCCTTGGGGCCGGATCGTATCGAGCCAGTGTGGACGAGGTACGCGGAGCCTATCGGGTGAGTCTTGAGGGTATCGAGCGGGAATTGGATGATGCTGAAGAACAATAGCAGACCGGTAGGGTGGGGCGCGGGGATACCGAGGGTGCTGGCGGGCATTGTGGCCATCGCGCTTTCGGCCTGCGCCGCCTGGCGGATTGAATCCACTCCGGCCGGACCCGGTGTACCGATCATCACGAATCTCCGGGTGGAACCGGCCAAGGCGAGAGTTGGGGAATCGGTAAAAGTGACTTTTGACTTTGAGGACACCGATGCCGATCTTATCGAGGCCCGCATCTTTCCCTCGGAGTTTCGAGAATGGGTGTACAGTCCGGCATTCGCGCCGAAGGTCCTGAACCTGAGAGCTGAGAAATATGGTCTGGCCATCGGACAGGTCGAAACAAGTCTCAAGTGGGAGAGCGAGGGGATCAGAATTGTCGAGGTGTTCGTGGTGGATGAAAAGAATCATACGAGTAACGGATTGCGAGCGCGCGTCGCGATCATCCGGTGGTGAAAGTCTGATTGCTCAGAACCCGCAGGCGCAACCCTCCGTGTGCCACGCGTACCCATTGACATTCCCAGGCTCGTGATTTACTGTTATGGGGTTTTCAAGCGAGGGCTCTCGGGATAAAGGAGGAAAACAACCCGATGCCGCAGCTCCGTAAGGATCCGATCACTTCGCGGTGGGTTATTATTTCGACAGAGCGAGGGAAGCGCCCGCTGGACTTTCCCGCTGCGCCGCCGCCGAGGCAACTGGGATTTTGCCCGTTCTGCCCAGGCAATGAGGACAAAACGCCTCCTGAGATCATGGCCTATCACAACAGCGGAAGCCTGTCAGATCGCAAGGGATGGAGCCTTCGTGTTGTACCGAACAAGTTTCCCGCGCTCCAGATCGAGGGAGAACTGGATCGGGCGGGCGAAGGAATCTACGACAAGATGCACGGATTAGGGGCTCACGAGGTAATCATCGAGTCTCCTAACCACAATGATAGCCTCTCTGCCATGCCGGAGGAACGGGTAGAGGATGTGCTGTGGGCCTACCGGGATCGGGTACTCGATCTGAAAAAAGACGACCGGTTCCAGTATATTTTGATCTTCAAGAACCACGGTGAGCAAGCGGGCGCCTCCTTGGAACACCCTCATTCTCAGCTCATTGCGACCCCTATCGTTCCGAAGCGGGCGAGAGAAGAGGTGGATGGCGCCAAGGCCTACTTTGATTACAAGGATCGGTGCATCTTCTGCGATATGATCCGCCAGGAACTGCAGCAAGAGTTGAGGGTCATCACGCGGAATGATGAGTTTGTCGCGATCGCGCCCTTTGCGTCGCGCTTTCCGTTCGAAACCTGGATCCTTCCCAGGAGTCATGAACCGTTCTTCCAGGACGCGCAGAAGCACGACATGGTAAGCTGCGCCAGGATCTTGAAGGAGGTCCTTAGTCGAATGAATCAGGTTCTCATCAGCCCCCCCTACAATTACCTGATTCACAGTCTGCCGCTCCAGGAGACCGAGGTCGATCATTACCACTGGCATATTGAGATTATGCCGACCCTCGTCAAAGTGGCAGGCTTCGAGTGGGGGACCGGTTTTTACATCAATCCTGTCCTGCCGGAGGACGCAGCCAAATATCTTCGGGAGGCACGGCTATAGCTGCCTAATAAAAGGCCAGGGTGGTAGAGGAGTGCCTAAAGCTATGGCAGAGCCGAAGGCTCAGTAAGCGAGAAAGTAATCAGGAAGATCCCAAGGAAGCGGGTTTTACGGGTCGACAGAGCGATAGCGCAGAATTTGGTATGCCTGGAGTTTTGGCATATGACTTGCTTTGTTAAGCGGCAGGTGCAAAGGCCGACAGTGGCGTCGGGAGCGGGGGTGTGAGACCCCAGGCCGGGAGGCAAACGCCTTCAGAGACGGAGGATGGCGGATGAAGAAGATCGAGGCGATCATCAAGCCCTTTAAACTTGATGAGGTAAAGAGCGCTCTGGCGGAGGTGGGAATCCAGGGTCTCACCGTGAGCGAGGTGAAGGGTTTTGGCCGACAGAAAGGCCACACCGAACTGTACCGGGGTAGCGAATACACCATAGATTTTCTGCCTAAGGTCAAGATTGAGGTCGTCGTTCCGGACGATAAGTGCGATAAGGTCGTAGAGACGATCTTGTCCTCGGCAAAGACAGGTCGTATTGGAGATGGGAAGATCTTTATCGTGTCGATCGATGAGGTTGTTCGAATCCGGACCGGCGAGAGGGGCGAAGCGGCGATTTGAGGCGACACAGTAACGGAAAATTCTACGGCTTCATGAACGGTTCAACGGCGAATTGTTCGGCCCAAGAAGGAGGAAAGGCAGTCCTATGACACCGAAGGATGTCATCAAGCTGGCGAACGAGCAAGGCGCGAAGATCGTGGACTTCAGGTTCATTGATATGCCTGGTCTGTGGCAGCATTTTTCCATGTCCAGTCGGGAATTGACGGAAGGGCTGTTTGCGGACGGGATCGGATTTGACGGCTCTTCTATTCGAGGTTTTCAGCAGATCCACGAATCGGACATGCTCCTGATTCCTGATCCTGCGACGGCGATGATGGACCCCTTCGCGGCCGTTCCTACGCTGGTCTTGATCTGGAATATCATGGATCCGGTGACACGGCAGCTCTACAGTCGAGACCCGCGGTATATCGCGCAAAAGGCTGAGGCGTATCTGACGTCAACCGCGCTCGCGGATACCTCCTACTTCGGGCCTGAGTTGGAGTTCTTTGTCTTCGACGACGTTCGGTTCGATCAGAGCTACCAGCACGGCTATTACTTCATCGACTCGGAGGAGGGATTCTGGAACGCCGGGAAGGACGAAAAGCCGAACCTGGCCTATAAGCCTCGCTATAAGCAAGGCTACTTCCCTGTGCCGCCGATGGATAAGCTTCAGGATCTCCGTTCGGAGATGATGCTGGCACTGGAGTCTGTTGGCGTTGCGATCGAGGTTCATCATCACGAGGTTGCGACGGCCGGCCAGTGCGAGATCGACATGCGGTTCGATACGCTGACCAAGATGGCGGACAAGGTGCAGTGGTACAAGTACTGCGTGAAGAACACCGCTCGCAAGCACGGCAAGACGGTCACCTTCATGCCCAAGCCGATCTTTCAGGACAATGGCTCGGGCATGCACGTTCACCAGAGTCTCTGGAAGGGCGGGAAGAATACCTTCTGGGAGCTGGGGGGGTACGGGGATCTGTCCGCGACGGCCCGCTACTATATTGGTGGGTTGCTGAAGCATGCGCCTGCGCTCTGCGCCTTCATCGCCCCCACGACGAATTCGTACCGACGACTCGTGCCCGGCTATGAAGCGCCGATCAATCTCGTGTATAGCCAACGTAACCGATCTGCCGCCGCGAGAATTCCCCTCTATTCAAAGAGCGAAAAGGCCAAGCGGATCGAGTTCCGAACGCCCGACCCCAGTTGCAACGCGTACCTGGCCTTCAGCGCGCTGCTGATGGCGGGGATTGACGGCATTCAGAACAAGATCGACCCGGGCCAGCCGATCGACAAAGATCTGTACGAGCTCGAGCCGGAAGAGGCGATGGAGATCAAGCAGTTGCCGGGGAGCCTGGGCGAGGTGCTGGACGCTCTGGAAGCCGACCACGAGTTCCTCCTGAAGGGCGATGTCTTCACGCCGGACCTCATCGATACCTGGATCGACTACAAGCGGAAGAATGAGGACGATCCTATCCGTCTCCGCCCCCACCCGTGGGAGTTCGCTCTCTACTTCGACATCTAACGCATTCTCGGTTCTGCGTTCTGCACACGGCCCTGGTCGAACGTCCAGGGCCGTTTTTTATTGGATCTCAGGACACGGTTGGACTCGATGCAGGTTGCGCGCGCTGGAGCCCCGTGCTAGTATTTCGCCGAGCTGTCAGCCATTCATGTCGGCCCTGGGCTGAGCACAACAGAGGAGGGAAGAGATGAAGCGTGCAGGAGTGTGGTTGGTGCTGTTCGTATTTGGGGTTTCGATCGCAGGCTGCGCGACGACGGAGCCGCGGCCAGACTATTACGCCTATCCGCAGAAGGGACAGACCGCAGAGCAACAGAGTCGCGATCAGTACGAGTGTCAGGAGTGGGCGAAGCAACAGAGCGGATATGAACCGGGTGCTGGAACGGCCGCCAGAGGTGCAGGGATTGGCGGAGTGATAGGCGCACTCGGTGGCGCCGCGGCAGGCGCGGCTATCGGGGCGGCGACCGGCGGGATCGGCGGTGTCGTCGTCGGCGGGAGCGGCGCCTACGCAAAGAACAAGGACGGGTACGACCGAGCCTATGCCGCCTGCATGACCGGACGCGGGTACGTGGTGAGGTAGTCTATAATACCGCATAAGGGAGGCGTGATCTGATATGCCTTCCAGTCGTGGATCGTATGCGAGCGGAGACGGTGCTGTCGTTTCCGCTCGTTGTTTTGAGGCGGTTGGGCTGTGAGGGCCATCTCATGAATATACCGTTCCCACCCAACGTAGAGGCGCTGGCCGCTGCCGGTTGTCGAGATCCTGAACAAGCCCGGCGCAATCTGGAACGTCTGGCGGGGTCTTCGTCCTCACATCTGACCTCACTCCAATCAATTCTCCCGCTGCTTTTGGATCGTCTGGGCAATCTTGCCGACCCGGACATGGCGCTCAATAACCTGGAGCGTTATGCTGATGCAGTGATCGACCGGGGGTTTCTCTTCCTGCTCTTCCGAGACAGTCCGAAATCGCTCGATCTGTTGCTGACGTTGTTTGGAAGTTCGCAGTATCTCTCCGACGTCCTGATCCGCTACCCTCAGGACCTGCACTGGCTGCTGGAGCCTGGTGTACTCCGGCGGGTGAAGTCCAAAGGGGAGCTGGTCGAAGAGTTGGACGGGTTGCTCGCTCGAGTAAAAAGTCAGCCGCGGGTATGGACGGCGCTGCGTCGATTCAAAATGCGGGAGACCTTGCGGATCGGACTTCAGGATCTGCTGAGCAACCTGGATCTGACCGGCGTGACGCAGCAACTCTCCCTGATGGCCGATGTCACACTGCAGCGGGCGTATGAGGTCTGCGGTGATGAACTGGTGCGTCGGCATGGCGAGCCGCGGTGTGTCGGACCCTCAGGCGACAAGGCGTGCGGATTTACCATTATCGGAATGGGCAAGCTCGGTGGCGGGGAACTGAACTTCAGCTCGGACATCGATCTGCTGTTCGTCTACGAGGGGGAAGGGGAGACGACAGGGTTGGCCGGCCCGTCGGGCGCCCTGATCGGCAGAGTGAGCAATCACGAGTTCTTTACCAGCCTGGGAGAGAACGTGATCAAAGCGATCGGCGAATTGACATCGGAGGGGCGCGTGTTCAGGGTTGACATGCGCCTTCGGCCGGAGGGGAGGGCGGGTCCGCTGGCCTATTCGCTCAGAGGATATGAGCTCTATTACGAATCATGGGGACAGACGTGGGAGCGCATGGCTCTGATCAAGGCGAGGCCGGTGGCCGGTGATCCGGTGCTGGGGGACGCATTCCTGAAGCTGATTGCGCCGTTTGTCTATCGCCGGTCGCTCGACTACAGTGCCATCGGAGAAATCCGCGCCATGAAGGATCGGATCAATGCCAAGGTCGGGCGCGATCAGGAGACCTTCCGTCACGTGAAGCTGGGCTATGGAGGGATCCGCGAGGTTGAATTCATTGCGCAGACCTTCCAGCTCCTGTACGGGGCAAGCGATCCGTGGATCCGCGAGCCGAATACACTCCGCGCGCTGCAGCGGCTGGCTGACCGCGGGCATGTCACCGCCGATGAGCACGCAACATTAGCGGCGGCCTATACGTTCCTGCGCACGGTGGAGCATCGCCTGCAGATCCTCCATTACTTGCAGACCCATACCATGCCGACGGACCAGGAGAGTCTCGTCAAGCTGGCTCGGCGCCTCGGTTACTCCCCCGATCGGTCGCCCGACCCTGCGTTGGCCTTACAGCAGGATTATCAGGCGCATATCCAGGGGGTTCGACAGGCCTACGACCACCTGCTGAGGGAGCCGCCTTCAGGAGAGGAGGAGATTCCGTCCCATCCCCTCGCCGACTTTCTGGACGGACGGGTAGATGAAAGAGTAGTGCGTGAGCCCCTGGCGGCAGCGGGCGTCCTGGATCTTGATGGCGCCGTCCGTACGTTGCTTGTATTACGCGATGGCCCTCCCTTCAGGCACACGACAGCCGGCACTCGGCGGATTCTCGCTACCCTGGCCCCTACGCTGATAGAGGGTTTGATGCAGGCACCGGATCCGGACCTGGCCCTCCTCCAGTGTGAGCGGTTTATCGAGGGAGTTGGTTCCAGTGCCGGCCTCTATGACCTTTTCAAGCAGGCGCCGATCACACTGGTCCACCTGATGCGGCTGTTCGGCTCAAGCGAGTTTCTCTCACAGATCCTGATTCGGCACCCTGCGCTCGTCGATCTGCTACTCCTACCCGATCAGGCTGAACTCGGTCGTCCCGGCAAGCTGGTTGAGGAATGCCTGGACACGGTGGCCGCTGCGCCGCCGGGAAGCCCCAGGCTGGATGCGTTGCGGCGGTTCAAACAGGCCGAAGAGTTTCGAATCGGTGTGCTGGACCTGCTCGGTGAGGCTGATCTGAGCGATACGAGCAGCGCCTTGACGCGTCTTTCGGAGGCCTGTGTCCAGACGGCCTATTGGTTGGGTCGCGAAGACCTGAGGACGCAGCATGGTCTGCCGTCCTCAGACGGGTTCGTGGTGTTGGGTCTGGGCAAGTGCGGCGCCGAGGAGATGGGGTATGGATCCGACATTGATCTCGCCTTTGCCTACGCGCAAGAAGGCGTGACGACAGGCGGGTCCCAGTGCCTGAGCCACGCCGATTATTTCGGACGCCTGGCTGACAGGATCTGCAGGATTCTGACGACCATCACCAAGGAAGGAACGGCTTACCGGGTTGACATCCGACTGCGACCGGGCGGATCGATGGGCAGGGTGGCGCAGTCGTTTGCGGCATTTGAGGCTCACTTCGCCCATACGGCAGAGCTATGGGAGCGCCAGGCGTACCTAAGGGCGCGCCCCATCGCGGGTGATCTCGACAGCGCGGAGCCGTTTATCGCCTCGTTATCCAAGCTGATCTATCGACCCACATCAGTGGAGAGCCTGGCGGCGTATATGACGGCGATGCGGCGCCGAATGGAACTGGAACTGACCAAGGAGAAAACTGGTGAGCGCCATGTAAAGTTGGGGAGCGGCGGGATCGTTGACATTGAGTTCATCGCCCAGTTTTTTCAACTCGCGTACGGATCTACGCGCTCTACCCTTTGGGTAAACAACACGCTGAAGGCCTTGGAGGCGGCGCGTGGTGCGGGCCTGCTGGAGGACCGGGATATCACTCAGCTTTGTGATTCCTATCGATTCCTGCGAACCGTGCAGAATCGTCTTCGGGTTGTAGCCGATCGTGAGATCTCGGCGCTGCCACAGGATCCAAGCCGGCTCGATCGCCTGGCACGACGTCTTGGGTATCATGCGGGTGATGGTGCAACTCCAGGGGAACGGTTGCTGGCCGACTACCAGCATCATACCGAGCGAGTACGAGGGATTTACGAGGCGACCTTCGGTCGTTATAATGGCGGTAAATCCGGGAGCTGACGCGAGGGCCGATCATGCGCATCATTTTGTATACCGGCAAGGGGGGGGTAGGCAAGACGACGGTCTCAGCCGCCACGGCGTTGATGGCGGCCGAACGAGGCCACCGCACCCTGGTGATCAGCACCGATCCGGCCCACAGCTTGGCCGATGCCTTCGATCAACCGCTCGGGTCTGAGCCGACCCCGATTACCGACCATCTCTGGGGACAGGAGATTAATGTCCTGGAGGAGATCCGGACCCACTGGGGTGAGGTCAAGGACTATCTGATGGTCCTGTTCGCCACGCGTGGTGTCGAAGAGGTGATCGCTGAAGAGATGGCGGTCTTCCCGGGACTGGAGGAGTTGTGCAGTCTTCTGCAGATCCGGCTGCGAGGGGAGGAGGGACGCTTCGACTGCCTCATCGTCGATTGTGCGCCGACCGGGGAGACGATGCGCTTGTTGAGTTTTCCCGATGTGGCTCGCTGGTATATGGAGAAGCTCTTTCCATGGGAGCGTCGGATCGTGACCGCGATGGGTCCCATTGTTCAGCCCTTCGTGCCGGTTCCCCTTCCCAAGGATAATGTGTATGCCGCGATCGAGGCCCTCTTTGCCCGCATTGACGGGATGAAAGAGGTGCTGTGTGATCCGAAGCGGTCCAGCATCAGACTGGTTTTGAACCCGGAGAAGATGGTCATCAAAGAGGCGCAGCGGGCCCTCACCTATCTGAACCTTTATGGCTACGTGACCGATGCCGTCGTCTGTAATCGTGTCTTTCCCCGTCAACTCGAGCACGGCTATTTTGCCGAGTGGAGCCATATCCAGGGCCGGTACCGGGAGATGATCCAGCAAGGCTTTTCCCCGATCCCGATCTGGGAGGTCCCACTCTTTGATCGCGAGGTTGTCGGTCTCGCGATGCTGGAACGTATGGGCAGGAGCCTCTTTGCCGACCAGGATCCGCTCAAGGTGTGGATGCCGGGTCCGATCCAGACGGTCCGCAAGAAAGGGGGCCACTACTATCTCCGGTTGAGGCTCCCATTCCTTCAGAAGGAGGAGTTGTCGCTGTTGAAACGAGGCGATGAGCTGGTAGTATCGATCGGAAATTTCCGGCGAGATCTTGTGCTTCCCAGAGCATTGGCCGACCTGACGGTGAAAAGGGCAAGACTTGAGGAGGGCTATCTCGTGGTGCGCTTTGGTCAGGACGGGAGCCCCAAGGAGGAGCCCAAGGAGGAAAAAGATGGCTAAGAAGGAAAAGCATATCTGCCCGCATCGCTGTCCGTTGTGTGCCCTCTACGAGAAGCAGGAAGGGCTTCAGCGGGGAATCAGAGAGTGCCTGCCCCCAGAAGTGAGTGTACATTTCAATCAGGCTGGACGTGAACTGTTCCTTGCGGTCCAGGCGTTGTTTGACAGAGGGCTGTGGGCGACGGCTTCTGAGTCAAAGCCAGGATCGCGCCGGAAGGCCCAGAGAGTCACAGTCGAATAGAGGCAGGAAGCTCGAACACACCGTTGGCATAGGGAGGAACGATGAAGGTATTTGTGACTGGCGCAAACGGCTACATCGGCTTGAACGTGGCCTCGGCCTTTCGCCGTGCCGGGCATGAGGTATGGGGGCTGGTCCGCAGCGAGAAAAAGGCTCATACCATCGCGACGCACGAGATCCGCCCGGTTATCGGGAGTATGCAACATCCGGACAGTTATCAGCAGATTGCTGAGCAATGCGCTGTGCTGATCCACGCGGCCGTAGATTACCAGGCCGATACCTTTTCGCTGGATCGGAAAACGATAGAGGTGTTGCTGACCGCCGGCAAACGTGATTCGCAACCAAAGACGGTCGTGTACACAAGTGGAACGTGGGTGTATGGCGATACGCTCGGCAAGACCGTTGATGAGAGTGCGTCCTTGAGACCTGCGCCACTGGTTGCCAGCCGTCCTGATATCGAGCAGATGGTGCTGAACGCGTCCGAGGTGTGGGGAGTCGTTGTGCGGCCCGGCTGCGTCTATGGCCGGCAAGGGGGGCTCACCGGGATGTGGTTCGATGGTCCCGACAAAGGCCGCCAGCTCCAGGTGATTGGCGACGGCAACAATCGCTGGGCGATGGTGCATGTCGACGATCTGGCGGAAGGGTATCTACGCGCGGCTGAGAGCGGACTTGCCGGCGAGGTCTTCAACCTCACCGATCACTCAAGCGCTAGCCTGCGTGACATGGCCGAGGCCGTCGCGCGGGCGACCGGATATCTCGGGCAGACACAATTCGTCCCGACAGATGAGGCTTCTTACACCCTTGACGGTTTTGCCGAGTGCCTTGCCTTAGATCAACGCGTCGACTCCAGCAAGGCCACGCGCCTGTTGGGATGGCAACCGAAACATCACGGTTTTATTGCTGAGGTGGATACCTATTTTCAGTCGTGGAAAGCCGCCCAGTACGCCTGATGTCAACTGTGCCCTCGCATTGCCTGCTATCCGGCACGGCGAGGATCGGAGTTGCAAATCGCGCCGGTGTGCGTTAGGTTGGTGGTGGCCGAAGTCGGTCGGATGGCCGCCGGTTCGCCTTTGGCGGACGGGAGGAAAGTCCGGACTCCGCAGGGCAGGGTGCTGGGTAACGCCCAGG
>JACPQW010000116.1 GCA_016190285.1 Candidatus Methylomirabilis oxygeniifera | reverse complement strand
TCATAATCATTTTATAATCATAATTCTTAACTCTGAGTTGTGGGTGCCAGTGAAGCGCAACTCCGCAACAGCTTGAAACGCGATAATCGAGAGCGGAGATTCACGTGTTAAAAAACACCCGGAGAAAGTCATGACGAATTCATAAAAGAAGGCTTGGAGTTTTTATCAATCGTAACCGTGTTTTCTCTGCCCTCAACGCGAGCCTCGCGGTGCCCTCGGCAAAGAAGGTAGGCTCTCTCCAATCTCTTCGTACCTGTCGTTTCAGCCATCCGCTTCTCTTTACATCATCTCCACTTTATGCTATAGGAAAGTAGGAATGCGAACGACTAGGTGCACACGGATCGTATGGACCGCAGTGGTCTGGATCGCTACAGCCTTGACTTTCGGGGTGTTCGGTAATTCATTACCGGCGTTCGGTGAAGAAACACCCGGGTCTACAGCAGACGTTAAGATTACGAAATTCCATCTCGTGGAAACGAAGGATGGCAAGACGCTCTGGGAGGTGTGGGGCGATCGCGGTGAGATCTTTGAGAAGGGAGAGGTCGCAAAGGTGATGAAGGTGGCGAATCCGGTGACCGTCGTACTCCATTCTGAGCACGGCAAATTGACGGCTCGGTCCAATAGCGCTCGAGTGAATATGCGGACGAAGGATATCCATCTGGAGGGTAATGTGACGGCGACCTCGGAGCAGGGCAATAGTCTGCAGACCGAGTCCCTGGACTGGTTGGCTAAGGATCGTCGAGTATCCACTCGACTACCTGTTACGTTGGTCAGGGGCCGGCTGACGAGTTGGGGTGTGGGGATGGAGGCGGAGACCGATCTTGAACGTGCGACGTTTTTAAGTCGTGTGCGGTCGCATGTGGCTCCCGAGAGTGTCGAGAAGAAGACGAAGGGCGGTTCTGGCGCGCGAAACGGAGGAACTCAGTGAGCTACCGTGGCTGGTTTGCCGCTGTCGTTGTACTGGTGAATCTCGTCGTACCGCTCGGGTCCGGGTTCGCTCAGGAGCAGCCGAAAGGAAAGTACCCGGTCACGATCACCTCGGATCGTCTGGAGGTCAGTCGGAAACTCCACACCGCCGTCTATACTGGGAACGTCATGGCTGATGACAAGGACCGGGATATGGTCGTCCTGGCTGACAAGATGGAGTTCCTCTTTGATGAAAAGATGGAGCGGATCCAAAAGGGGATCGCCACCGGAAACGTGAGGGCTACCATCAAGGAGAAAAGAGTTACCGCCGATCAACTGGAGATGTTTCCCGATGAAGATAAGGCCGTCTTGACCGGGAATCCCAGGGCCTGGCAGGACAATGATCTTATCACCGGAACGAAGATCACGATCTTCTCAAAGGAGGACAGGGCGGTCGTTGAAGGCGAGCCTTCGAAGCGCGTCACAGCGATCCTTTATCCGAAGTCTGAGGGGGCGGGGCGATCCGAGCCGCAAGCGCCCGGCAAGATTGATAAGCCGGCAACGACGCAGGGGGGGTCCTGAACCGGGATGGAGCGGACCCTTCGAACAGATAACCTTGTCAAGTCATTTAAGGGTCGAACGGTCGTAGCTGGCGTCAGCATCAGTCTCGAAGCCGGAGAGGTGGTGGGTTTGCTTGGGCCCAATGGCGCTGGAAAGACGACGACCTTCTATATGGTCCTCGGGCTGCTGAAGCCGGATCGTGGCCAGGTCATATTAAATGGGGAAGATGTCACCGACCTTCCGGTATACAAACGGGCCCGTAAAGGTTTAGGATTTCTCCCTCAGGAGCCCTCGATCTTTCGTAAGCTGACAGTGGAACAGAACGTGATGGCGATTCTTGAGATTCTGGACCTGTCAGAAGAAGAGCGACAGCAGCGGCTCGAGAGCCTGCTTCAGGAGCTGGATCTCACCCACCTTGCCAAGAGTAAGGCCTACACGCTATCAGGCGGCGAGCGGCGCCGGGCGGAGATTACCCGAGCCTTGGTCACGTCCCCGAATTTCATGCTGCTGGATGAACCGTTTGCGGGAATTGACCCTATCGCCATAGCCGATATCCAGGCCATCATCGCCCGACTCAAACAGAAGGGTGTTGGGGTCTTGATTACCGACCATAACGTGCGTGAGACCTTGCAGATCGTTGATCGCGCGTATCTCATCTATGAAGGTCGGGTGTTAGTCTCCGGGACCGCCCAGGAGTTGGCATCCGACGAACGGGCCAGGGAGATCTACCTGGGCGAGCGGTTTAGCCTGTAGGGGTGATTGTGATGGCGTTTGAAGCGAAACTTAGTCTGCGACAAATGCAGAAGATGGTCATGACGCCGATGCTGCAGCAGGCGATTAACCTCTTGCAGTTGTCGCGGATGGAGCTGCTTCAAGCGGTGCGGCAGGAGGTTGAGCAGAATCCGGTTCTGGAAGAGACGATAGAAGGGGTAGAGGAACCGGATGAGGTGCCGGCATTGAAGACCGTTGCTGAGGAGCCGGCGACCGAGCGCAACGGGGAAGGGGATACTGCGGAGATCGATTGGGACAGTTATCTTCAGGATGCCTCAGACTATCGGCCAACTATCCAATACGAGTCGATCGATCGATTCGACAGCGAAAGCCTATTAACCAGGTCGAACTCCCTCCAGGACCATCTGCTCTTTCAGCTTCACCTGACCGTCAGGGATGACGAACTCCTCAGGTTGGGCAGCCTCATCATTGGAGAGCTCGACGACAACGGCTACCTGCGCAGCAGCCTCGAGGAACTCGCGTCGCTGGTCGGCGCACCCTTGGAGTCGATGGAATCGGCGCTTCAGCTTATTCAGAGTTTCGATCCTGCCGGGGTGGGGGCGCGGGATCTTCGAGAATGTCTGCTTATTCAACTCAGAATAGGGCCGAAGGAGCATGCGCTGGCGGAAGCCATTGTCAGTAGTTATCTCCCCGATCTGGAGCGTCACCGTTTCGGCAAAATTGCGGCCGCGCTGGGCGTGACGCTCAGAGACGTGCAAGAGGCGATGACGCTTATCGCCTCTTTGGAACCAAAGCCGGGCAAGAACTACAGCAATGAAGAGCCCCAATATATTACGCCTGATGTCTATATTCTCAAGATCGATGGACGATTGCTGGTGGGGCTGAACGAAGACGGTCTCCCGCGCCTTCGCGTCAGTCGATATTATCGACAGATCCTGTCCAAGCAAGCGCTTTCCTCGCGCGAGGCCAGAGGGTACGTCGAAGAGAAGATGCGCTCTGCCCTATGGTTTATCCGAAGTATTGAACAGCGGAAAAGGACGCTGATCAAGGTAGCCGAAAGTCTGGTCAAATACCAGAGAGATTTCTTCGAGTATGGGCTCTCCCACCTCAAGCCTCTGACGCTTCGCGAAGTGGCCGATGACATCTCGATGCATGAGTCGACCATCAGTCGAGTGACCACCAATAAGTATGTGCAGACCCCTCAAGGGCTCTTCGGCCTGAAATACTTTTTCCATCGCGGTGTTCCATCAACTATCGGTGAAGTTGTCTCTTCTCGCAGGGTGAGGGACCTGGTGCGCCGATATCTGACGGAAGAAGACTCCAGTAAGCCGCTGAGTGATCAGAAGATTGTGGAGATCCTGGCGAGGGTTCACGGGGTCGAGATCGCCCGTCGGACCGTCGCCAAGTATCGTGGTCAACTCAAGATCCCCTCATCCAATCAACGTCGCTACATGTAAGACGGTACATAGGCATCTCATTCTCTGACGAGGAGTCAACCGATGCAGATTACGATTACGACTCGCAATCTCGAGATCACCGAGCCCCTTAGACATTACGCGGAGGAGAAGATCGCCCGCCTGCAGAAGTTTGTCAATCAGATTACCTTAGCTCATGTCGTCCTATCGGTCGAGAAGCATCGACAGATCGCCGAAGTGACGCTCCACGTACGGGAACATACGATCCGAGGAGAAGAATCGAGTACGGACCTGTACTCGGCCATCGATCTTGTAGCCGACAAGATTGAGCGTCAGATTCTTCGCTATAAGGAGAAGATTGTGGAGCACTCCGGTCGAGGCTCCGGTCGGTCGTATTCCACAGAAGAGATGCTGCCGGCGGAGGAGGGCGAGTCCTCCCCTGAAGACAGCCCCCGCATCGTCAAGACGAAGCGGTTCGCCATGAAGCCGCTCTCTCCCGACGAGGCCGCCATGCAGATGAGCCTGTTGGGTCACAATTTTTTTGTGTTTCGAAACGCTCGGACTCAGGAGGTCAATGTTCTGTATCGAAGACGCGATGGGGATTACGGCTTGATTGAACCAGCAGGTTGAGTGACCCTACCCGCAACGAAAGGCATGAGGACGAAGACGTGAAGAGTGCGATGCAGTGAAGACGGCTGAAGTTGTCATTGTCACGGGGGTATCCGGAGCCGGCAAGAGCCAGGCGATCAAGTGCTTGGAAGACCTCGGTTTTTTCTGCATTGACAACCTGCCGACCACATTGATCCCTACCTTCGTTCGACTCTGTACGCAATCGGAGCATGCGATTGAGCGGGTTGGCCTTGTCGTCGATGTCCGAGAGGGCGAGTTCCTCACGCCGCTGTTCGACATCTTAAAGATGCTTCGGACCGAAGGGCATACCGTCACGATCGTGTTTCTGGACGCGTACGATGAGGTCCTTGTGCGGCGCTTTAGCGAGAGTCGACGCCCGCACCCCCTTGCGGCCGGAAAGTCGGCTCTTGTAGGAATTACGGCGGAGCGGCAGATGCTGGCGCGTCTACGTGACGATGCCGATCTCATTATCGATACGAGTGCGTTGACCATTCATGATCTGAAGCGGTTTCTCTCGCAGGCATTCGTGAAAGAGCGGCTGACGGCTAAGATCGGTCTCTCCCTGGTCTCTTTCGGCTATAAGCATGGACTGCCGTTCGATGCCGATATAGTTTTCGATACCCGATTTCTGCCCAGTCCCCATTTCATCGATGATCTGCGTCCGCTGACCGGTCTTGATTCGCAAATCGGCGAGTTTCTCATGCGGACCTCTGTGACCAAGCCTTACCTGGAACGCCTGGTCGATTTACTCGACTTTGTCGTCCCTCTCTGTGAGGAGGAGGGTCGCGCCTATCTGACTATCGCGCTCGGCTGTACCGGCGGGCATCACCGTTCGGTATTCTTCGTAGAACAGCTTGCCGGTCATTTTCGGGAGACCGGCTATCAGATCAACATCCGACACCGTGACATCGAAAAGGTCTGACTATGCAGTCATCGCAAGCAGGAGGCAGGGAGAGCAGATAGTCGACACAAGACCCCTCGTCTCCCGAATCTCAAAGGACGAGACAGACCGGTGGCGCCAGGAGATGCCCTCGGCAGGCCGATTTCTGAGGACGGGTGCTTCTGTCGGTCCCATCAATATGGGGATTGATGAAGCGCTTGCTACTCTGTGCCGGGATAGCGCAACGCTGCGATTTTACGCTTGGGAGGCGCCTACACTTTCTATCGGTTACGCTCAACGGTGCGACGACATCGACCTGACAGCCTGTCGCACATCCATGGTTGCGCTAGTACGTCGTCCTACCGGCGGTCGAGCGGTGCTGCACCAGCAGGACCTGACGTACAGTCTGATCCTGCCGCTACGCCCACCCTGGACAACGTGTTCGATTGCAGAGAGTTATCGTCTGATTAATATGTGCCTGCTCCGGGGCCTTGAAAAGCTGGGTCTCAAGGTGACGATCGGGCGCCGCCCCAGACAGGCTGATGGGGCGCTGTCCCCATTCTGCTTTCCGGCCATCTCGCAGCATGAACTCCTGGTGGGTGGAAAAAAGGTGATCGGTTCGGCGCAACGACGATTTCCAGAGGCCCTTCTTCAACAGGGGAGTATTCTTTTGGATTTCGATCCTTCCGGTATCCTTGCTCTTCTCTGTCCCGACGAGCAGGTCGCAGCGGCAGACGCCCTCGGGACGGTAGGGTCGTTGCGCGAAGCGCTGGGACGGGTTCCCGATCGTCGGGAGGTGGAGACGGCGATTCGAGATGGGTTCGCGTCGGAGATAGGGATCGAGTTCGTCGAAGGCGAGCTGGGACCGGAGGAGTGCGAGCTGTCCATGCAGTATGCCGCTGCCCGCTACGCCTCAGCGGACTGGACGTTCCGTCGCTGAGAGCGTGTGGGATCGACCTTGACAGCTTCGTTCAGCGTTTGCTACGGTACCTTTGTAATAGTATAGCGTTTTTGCCGGGGTATATGACTGCGGGAAACCGGGCAGGGAGCATGGAAAAGTGGGGGCCATAAAGAAGAAGATGATGGCGCTAGTCCGGGCAGCTCCCAGGAAGACAAGAGTGATTGAGCACGGCGGAAGCAATCGAGAAGAGTCGATGGAAGTGGGGCAAGATTTCAAAGGGTCGAGAGTCTACATGAACCTGCCCAACAAGCTCACGCTTGGGAGAATCTTCCTGGTACCCTTTATCATCGTCTTTCTGGTTGTGGGAGAGAAGGTTCCGAACTATACAGCGGGCGTCATCTTCCTGGCCGCAGTCCTGACCGACTGGCTGGATGGCCGGATCGCTCGTACCACCAAGCAGGTTACGACACTGGGTAAGCTGCTCGACCCGATTGCCGATAAGCTGCTTATTTCGACGGCGCTCATCGCGCTGGTGCAGATCGGTCGCGCGCCTGCCTGGATGGTCGTGCTGGTTGTCGGCCGTGAGCTGGCTATTACCGGGCTCAGGACGGTCGCTGCCTCGCAGAGCATCATTATCCACGCCAGCGATTTCGGAAAGTATAAGATGCTGGCTGAAGTGGCGGCGGTGACGTTCCTGATTCTTGACTGGCCCCCGCAATGGGATTTTATGGGCACCCAGTCGCTGGGCTTTTTGTGTCTGTGGGCGGCGATTGCGTTGAGTATTGCGTCGGGCATCGACTATTTCTTAAAGTTCTGGAAACTGATCGATCTGAGTCGATAAACCGTTTCGTCATCGGAGGATAATGAGCGTCAGTGTGTGGCTTGTACCGCTGGGGTATCTGGCCGGCTCGATTCCATTCGGTCTTTTGATCGCCAAAGCAACGACCGGAGTAGATGTACGGAAAGCCGGGAGCGGTAATATCGGCGCCACCAATGTCCTTCGTATCGTAGGTTCTGGGGCCGGCGCACTCACCCTTGCCCTGGACGCGCTGAAGGGGTGGGCGCCTGTGGCGTTGAGCCAACTCCTCGGCGCGTCGGAGCTGCTCGTTGCTGCGATTGGACTGGCTGCATTTCTGGGTCATCTCTATCCGCTTTTTCTCGGCTTTCGCGGGGGAAAGGGCGTCGCCACCGCCCTGGGGGTGCTGCTCGCGCTGTTTGCGAAGATCGCGTTGCTGATAGTGGGCGTCTGGTTGTTGACCGCCGCCCTCTTTCGTTATTCGTCTCTTGCCGCCCTCGTCACTACCGTTGCGGCCCCCTTTCTTGTCTGGGTCCTGGACGGCCGACCGCCCTATGTAGGGCTGACGATCATCATGTGCGGCTTGATCCTCATCCGGCATCGGGAAAACGTGAGCCGCCTTCTTGCAGGACACGAAGGGAAGATCGGAAAAAAGCTGCAGGGAGCGGATCTGTCGCAACACGATCGGCTCGCCTCGTAGGAGCAACAGATGCCACTTATTGTTCAGAAATACGGCGGCAGCTCGGTAGCGGATGTAGAGCGGATCACAAATGTGGCGCGCCGTGTGGTAGAGACGAAGGTTCAGGGGAACGACCTGGTCGTCGTCGTGTCAGCCATGGCTGGAGAGACAGACCGTCTGTTGGGCCTTGCCGCAAAGATCTCCGATAGGCCGGATGAACGAGAGCTTGACGTCATTGTGGCTACCGGAGAACAGATTTCGATCGGACTCTTGTCGCTGGCCATCCAACAACATGGGCATAAGGCCCGCTCTTTTACCGGAGCCCAGGTCAGGATCCAGACCGACACCGCTCATACCAAGGCGAAGATTGTCAGTGTTGAGGTCGACCGGGTACAACAGGCATTACGAGAGGGGGCCATCGTCATCGTCGCCGGGTTTCAAGGGGTCACGGCCGAAGAGGATGTGACGACGCTGGGGCGCGGCGGATCTGACCTGACGGCGGTCGCCATGGCGGCGGCCCTGAAGGCCGACCTCTGTGAGATCTATACCGATGTAGAGGGGGTCTACACCGCGGACCCGAATATTGTTCCGGAGGCGAGGAAGCTCGGGAAGATCTCTTATGATGAGATGCTCGAGCTGGCCAGTTTGGGGGCCAAGGTACTTCAGGCTCGGTCGGTAGAGTATGCCAAGAATTATGCCGTGCCGATTCACGTCCGTTCCAGTTTCAATACAAACCAGGGGACACTGGTAGTCCAGGAGGATGCAGAGATGGAAAGAGTGGTGGTCTCGGGGATCGCCTGCGACAGGAACGAGGCGAAGATCACCGTGCTGCGTGTGGCGGATCGGCCGGGGATCGCAGCGAAGCTGTTCGGCCAGGTTGCAGAGGCCAACATTGTCGTCGATATGATTGTCCAGAACATCAGTCAGGATGGGACCACCGATATTTCGTTCACGGTCCCGAAGTCGGATTTCTCGAAGGCGATGTCGCTCGTGAACGGGGTGGCCAAGGAGATCGGCGCCCAGCATGTTATGGGTGACGACAGGATCGCCAAGGTCTCCATCGTGGGGGTCGGGATGCGGACTCACTCCGGGGTGGCTGCGAAGATGTTTGAGGTCCTGTCACGCGAGAATATTAACATCCTGATGATCAGCACCTCCGAGATCAAAGTCTCCTGTGTGATCGATGCCAAATATGGAGAGCTGGCCGTTCGGGTTCTTCACGAGGCCTTCGGCCTGACCGAGTACAAGCTGGTAGAGGAGTGTGCGTGAAGGGGGCGTATACCAGACGCGAGACGATCGTGGCCAGTCTCTTCGGTCTGGCGATTGCCGGTATTATATGGGGTCCCGCTCTCCTCCGGCCATTCACTAATGGCCATACCGTCGATCTCGGAACACTCCATCTCCCTGAAGAGCGGGTTCCTGCGCAGACTCGCGTATCGTCGGCGGCGGCCAGGGTCGCAAAGCCCAGACCGGGCAGTCGTGTAGATATTAATCATGCGGATATTGCAGCGCTTCAGACGCTGCCGGGAATCGGTCCGACGCTGGCTCAGCGGATCATCGCCCATCGAAAGGCCTATGGTGTGTTCGCCGATCCCAGCGGGCTTCTGGAGGTTGATGGGATCGGTCCGAAACGTTTTGGTAAGGTTGAACCCTGGATCGAGGCTCGTTGAGCGATGAGCTATCGCGTTCGTCTGGAGATGTTCGAGGGTCCGCTGGATCTCCTGTTGTATCTGATTCAGGTCAACGAGATCGATATCTACGACATCCCTATTGCCGAGATTACTCAGGAGTACCTCGGATGCCTGACAAAGATGAAAGAGCTGGATCTGGAGGTTGCGGGAGAGTTTCTGGTGCTGGCCGCTACGCTGATCCATATTAAGTCGAAGATGCTCATCCCGGTCGAAGAAGCGGCAGCGGAGGGGCTGCCGGCGGAGGACCCGCGGCAGGAGTTGGTAGAACGCCTGCTGGAATACAAGCGGTTTAAAGAGGCGGCCATGACGTTTGAGGAGCTGGAAGCGGGCCAGTCGCTCCTCTATGTCAGGCCTGCCGATCCCGTGGTTCCGATCGCCGACGGCCCTCTGGAGATCAGTCTCTCCGCGCTGCTTCGCGCATTTATGACGGTGATGCAGCGAGCGCCGGAGGCCGTCGCGGGCGAAATCACCCCGGAGATGATCAACGTAGGAGAGCGAATGGTGACGCTGTTGGATCGGCTGGCGGTTCAGAGTCCGGTGTCGTTTATGGCCCTCTTTGAAGGGGTGACGACGCGCCTCCAACTGATCGCCACCTTCCTCGGGTTGCTCGAGCTGTTGCGTCGAGGCCTGGTCCGGGCCAGGCAAACCGAGCCGGGGAGCGAGATCACGATCTATCGAACCGTTGAAACGGCAGTGGAGACCGATGGACACCCAGGCTGACCTCAGTCCGCTCGGGATCCTCGAGGCGTTGTTGTTTGTCTCTGACGCGCCGCTCTCACTGGAGCGCATCGAGGCGGTACTCGATGGGTACTCTAAAGCCGAGGTCGGCCGCCTGCTCGCCGACGTACTGGAAAAATACCGCCAACCGGATCGAGGCATTTTGGTCAGCGAGGTTGCGGGGGGCTATCGCCTGACGACCAAACCGGAGGCGGCCTCTTGGATCCAGCGGCTTCGCGGATCCAAGCCGGCCAGGCTGTCCAGGGCCGCACTCGAGACGTTGGCGCTCATTGCCTACAAGCAGCCGATCACGAAGCCGGAGATTGTGGCGGTTCGAGGAGTGATGGTTGACGGCGTCTTAAAGACGCTGGTCGAGCGTGATCTGGTCCGGATTCTCGGACGAAAGCCAGAGGTAGGCAGACCGATCCTGTATGGGACCAGCCGCTCCTTCTTGGAGTATTTTGGCTTCAAGGACCTTTCGGAGTTGCCGACCTTGAAAGAGATCGAAGCGCTGGCCCCGAATGTGGCTGGGAAGGAGGATTCACACGAGGCAGTTGAGCACATCGAGGAGGCGGAAGGAGTCGGCCGACCCGACTAAGCCGGCACGACAGACAGGCAGTGGAGAGGAGCGGCTGCAGCGCTATCTCGCACGGGCCGGGCTCGGCTCGCGCAGGAGTTGCGAGCAGTTGATCCTTGATAGGAGGGTGCGGGTTAATGGCCGGATCGCGAGTCAGCTTGGGACCAAGGTCTCGCCTGGCCTCGATACGGTCACGTGCGACAATAAACCAGTTACCTCCTCTCAGAGTCTACTCTATCTCATTCTTCATAAGCCGGCAGGCGTCCTGACCTCATTGTCCGATCCGCGGGGGCGACCGGTCATCGGCGATCTCCTGCCGCCGCGTGGGCTGCCCAGGCTCTTTCCGGTCGGACGGCTTGACTATCAGACTGAAGGACTGGTGCTTCTGACGAATGATGGGGCGCTGGCCCACGGGCTCATGCACCCCAGCTTCGAGGTGGAGAAGGAGTATCTTGCCAAGGTGCGTGGTTGTCCTACGCCCGACGATCTGGCCAGATTGAAGGCGGGGGTGGTGTCGGAAGGAGAGAGGCTGTGGACGACCCACGCCGAGATTGTGAAGCCGGGAATCGGGTCCGCGTGGCTGAAACTCATCGTGCATCAGGGACGGTATCACGAGATCCGACGGATGTGCGACGCCATCGGACACCCGGTACTGCGGCTCCAAAGGGTTCGCGTCGGCCCGATCATGTTAGGGAAATTGCCGAAAGGGTGCTGGCGTCGACTCTCCCCCGCTGAGCTTGCCGACATCCGTCGCGCCTGCCTGCACGGCGCACGTAGACAGACGGTAGGACGGCGAATTGCGCGTAGACCTGAGAGCGAAGGGTAGCGCCCCCGAGAGGACTGGAGAGCCGGATGAAGATTACGACGTTACGGCGTAAGATCGATCGGATCGATTCACAGATCGTATCGCTGCTCGGCGAGCGGGCCGAGCTCGTGGTCAGGATCGGGCAGGAAAAGGCCAGGGCAAATCTCAACGTCCACGTTCCACAGCGTGAGGAGGAGATTGTCACCCGTCTGATACGGCAAAACAAAGGCCGCTTTCCAGCCCACGCGATCAAGCCTGTCTTTCGCGAGATCATTTCAGCCTGTCGAGCCGTACAGGGGCCTCTGAAACTGGCCTATCTTGGTCCGGAAGGGACGTTTACCCACGTGGCCTGCGCTCGGCGGTTTGGGGGTTCGGCCCACTTCATGCCGGTCCACACCATCGGTGATGTGTTTGCCGAGGTAGAAAAGGGGAACGTCGAGTACGGGATCGTGCCGATTGAGAACTCCAGCGAAGGCGTGGTCAGCCACACCTTAGACATGTTTGTTGACTCTGACTTGAAGATCTGCGGAGAGATTCTTCTAGGGGTATCCCACAGCCTCCTGTCTAAATCAGGCGATCTGAAGAAGGTGAAAAAGGTCTACTCGCACCCACACGCGTTCGCTCAGTCACGGAAGTGGTTAGAGGCGAATCTGCCGCACGTGCCGCTCTTTGAGGCTTCTAGTACGGCTGCGGCGGCAAAGCTTGTCACAAAGGATACGACCGCCGCGGCCATCGCCAGCGAACTGGCGGCAAGCCTGTACAAGCTTCGAGTTATTTCTAGGAAAATAGAGGATACGCCTTGTAATGTCACAAGATTCTTGATCATAGGTCAGAATGGTCCCGCACCCACTGATCACGATAAAACCTCCTTAATGTTCTCGATCAAAGATCGGATCGGGGCGCTATATCGGATTCTGGAGCCGTTTGCGAAGTATCAGATCAACCTGACAAAGGTCGAGTCCCGCCCATCCAAGACGAAAGCGTGGGAGTACATCTTCTATTTGGATATTGAGGGGCACATTGCCGACGAGCCTGTCAAGGCGGCGCTCGCGCTCTTACAGGAGGAGTGTCTTTTTCTCAAGGTCCTCGGCTCGTACCCAAGAGAACGCTCAATCGAGAGCTGAGAGAACCGGAAGAGTCATGGCCAAGTTGCTGGAAGAGCTCGCCTCGCCATACCTTCAGGGGCTTGTACCGTATATCCCCGGGAAGCCTATCGGCGAAGTAGAGCGGGAACTCGGAATCACGGGGGCCATCAAGCTGGCCTCAAACGAGAACCCATTGGGCCCTTCGCCGCTGGCGCTCCGCGCCCTACGAGATGCGCTGTCGGAGAGCCATCGGTATCCCGATGGCGACGGCTATTACCTGAAGCAGGCACTGGCGACGCGCCTTGGGCTGACACCGGACCATCTGGTGCTGGGGAACGGCTGTAATGAACTCATCGAGCTGATGGCCCGCTGCTTCCTGCTGCCGGGTGACGAGGTCGTGATTGCCGATCCGGCCTTCGTCATCTACGGAATGCTGGCGCATCTGCAGGGGTGCGCCACGGTCCGCGTACCGCTGAAGGCGTGGACCCACGACCTTGAGGCCATGGCGAAGGCGGTGACCTCCAGGACCAAGATGGTCTTTGTCGGCAATCCGAACAATCCTACTGGCACGGCTGTAAGGCCGACGGAGCTGACCGCGTTCATGGACGCCCTTCCAAACGATGTGATTGTCGTCATGGATGAGGCGTATATCGAGTATGTCCCTTCGGAGATGACTCCGGATTCACTTCAGTTTGTCCGGCAGGGACGCTCCATGATCGTGCTGCGAACCTTCTCCAAGATCTATGGCCTGGCCGGGCTCCGAGTCGGATATGGGATGGCGCCGCCGTCGATGGTGGAACTCCTCGAACGGATTCGTGCGCCGTTTAACGTCAATGCGTTGGCGCAGCGGGCTGCGCTGGCTGCCCTTGATGACGAAGCGCACCTGTCAAGCAGTCGAACGATGAATGAGTCGGGTAGGGCCTACCTGTCCGGCGAGCTTCATCGTCTGGGGCTTGAGTGCCCGCCATCAGTGGCCAATTTCCTGCTGGTCGATCTGAAGCAGGACGGGCTGGCGGTGGCCGATGCATTGCTGCACATGGGCGTCATCGTGCGCCCATTAGGAGGAGCCCAATTGAAGACCCACATCCGCGTGACCATCGGGACGCCTCCGGAGAACGAACGGTTCATGGAGGCGTTGAAAACAGTACTGCAAAAAGGCAGCGATCAACCAAAGCTGAAAAGCTGAGGACTGATAGCTGAAGTCCTGACATGATTATCATCCTCAAGCCGCACGCAACTGAGGCGGAGATTGCCGTGGTCGTGAAGAAGATCGAAAGCTTCGGTTTGGCCGCTCACATCTCGAAAGGGACCGAGCGGACCATCATCGGAGCGATCGGCGACGAGCGGGCCCTCCAGGAGGGCCCATTAGAGGCCTTCCCGTTTGTCGAGGAGGTCCTGCCGATTCTGAAGCCATATAAACTGGCCAGCCGCGAATTCAAGCCTGACGGCTCCATCGTGAATGTAGACGGGGTGCTGGTGGGCGGTCGGCAGGTAGTGGTGATGGCCGGTCCGTGCGCTGTGGAGAGTCGGGACGGTCTGTTGCAGATCGCACAGTACGTGAAGACCGGTGGAGGACACATCCTCCGGGGCGGCGCGTATAAACCTCGGACTTCCCCGTACACCTTTCAAGGTCTTGGTGAGGAGGGGCTGGCCTATCTGGCCGAGGCCAAGCAGGCAACCGGATTGCCGATTGCAACCGAGTTGATGGACAGTCGTGATGCCGATGCGGTCTATCAATACGCCGACCTGATACAGATCGGCGCGAGGAACATGCAGAACTTTAAGCTCCTGACGGAGGTGGGATCGCGTCGGAAGCCGGTTCTCCTGAAGCGGGGATCCAGCAGCACCGTCAAAGAGCTGTTGCTCGCCGCCGAGTACATCCTGTCGGAGGGCAACTACGACGTCATCCTGTGCGAGCGCGGGATCAGGACCTTTGAGGACGCCACCCGCAACACATTGGATCTCTCGGCCGTCCCCCTGATCAAGCGACTCTCGCACCTGCCGGTGGTGGTCGATCCGAGTCATGGCACAGGCAAGTGGCATCTGGTCCCGCCGATGGCTCTGGCAGCCGTAGCCGCAGGCGCAGACGGCATCATGGTGGAGATTCACCCTCACCCGGAAGAGGCCCTGTCCGACGGTCCGCAAGCCCTTCTGCCCAGCACATTCGAGACACTGATGCATGACCTGAAGAGAGTCGCTCAGGCCGTAGGAAGGTCCCTGTGATCAGCGAGTCAAGACCGGAGTCGCCTCATGATGCCGCCGCTCCACTGTCGCTTCCTCTTGTGCAGCGGCTGGCGATCATTGGCCTGGGCCTGATCGGTTCAAGTGTGGGGCTGGCCTGTCGGGCCCGTGGTCTGGCCAAAGAGATCCGGGGAGTCGATGTCGTGCCTGACCATCGCGCGTACGCGGTTGCGCTTGGCGTGGTCGATCTGGCTTGTGCGGATATCGCCGCTGCGGTCGAGGGAGCCGACATGGTCCTGCTTGCTGTGCCGGTCGGCGCGATTGCGCCGACGCTGGAGCGGCTCGTTCCGTATCTGGCGCCGGGCGCGGTGGTGACTGATGTAGGAAGCGTCAAAGGAGTTGTTGCGACAACGATGGACCGGCTGCTGCCGGATGGTAACGGGGTGCCGGGCCACCCGATCGCCGGCCGCGAGACGTCGGGGCCGCGCGCGGCGTCGGCCGAGCTGTTTGTCGGCGCGAAGTGCGTACTGACCCCGGGTCGGTTGACCGGTCCTGTTGCCATTGCGCGGGTTCGCGCCCTGTGGATGGCAGTAGGGTCTGAGGTGCTGCAGATGCGTCCGGAGTGCCATGACGAGATCTTCGCGGCCATCAGCCATCTGCCGCACATTGTGGCCTATGCGCTGATGGGTGCTATACTTGATCTGGAAGGCGGCGAACATCTGCGGGCATTGGCGGGAGGCGGCTTGAGAGATTTCAGTCGAGTGGCCATGAGCCATCCGGTCATGTGGCGGGATATCTGCCTCGCCAACCGTGAGCCGATCCTGAAGATGATCGCTCGATTTCAGGCTGGCCTGAGCGATCTGGCTGCCATGATCAGCGCTGAAGACGGCGACGGCCTCCATCAGCGGTTTGCGAGGGCGCGCGCCTGTCGGGAGGATCTTGGGAACGGGAATGAAGGGAACGATCGCGAGCGCCCAGGTCGGTGAGCCACGCGAGCGGGCGCTGCTGGTAGGCATTCACCGCAAGCGCGACCCGCGCTGGGAGGCGGAGGATTCGTTGGATGAACTTGCGCGTCTTGCGGACTCGGCCGGAGCTGTGGTAGTCGGAACCATCTTGCAGGAACGCGCCGCGCCGGATCCGCGCTATCTGATCGGGAAGGGCAAGGCGCAGGAGACCAAGGCGCAGTGGGGTGGGAAGGTGGATCTGCTGGTGATCGATGAGGAGCTGTCCGGATCGCAGCAGCGAAGCCTGGAGGAACTGACCGGATGGAAAACGGTCGATCGCCCGTTGCTGATCCTGGATATCTTCGCCCAGCGGGCCAGGAGCCGGGAAGGCAAGTTGCAGGTCGAGCTGGCTCAGCTTGATTATCGCCTGCCCCGGCTGGTCGGAACGGGAACCGAACTGTCACGTTTGGGTGGCGGCATTGGAACACGCGGCCCGGGCGAAACCCAGTTGGAGACAGACCGGCGGACGATCCGTCGGCGTATGGCGAAGATTCGGGAGGATCTGGCCAAGGTCCGCCGTCATCGGGCGCTCTTGAGGCGGCCTCGAAAACGCCATGCCATCCCGATCGTGGCCTTGGTCGGCTATACCAATGCCGGGAAGTCGACGCTTTTCAATGCCCTCACGCATTCGGGTGTGCAAACCGATGACGCCCTGTTTGTGACCCTTGATCCCATCTTGCGTCGAGTGACGACGGCCGACGGATTCGGCTTTCTGCTCTCCGATACCGTAGGGTTTATCCGGCGCCTTCCTGAGCAATTGGTGACGGCGTTCAAGGCGACCCTTGAGGAGTTGGACGAGGCCGATCTCCTGCTGCACATGATCGACGCCAGCCATCCCCAGGTGATGGAGCAGAAAGAGGCGGTCGATACGATTCTCAGGGATCTCGGCCTGTCGACTAAGCCGATTGTCGAGGTATTCAATAAGGTGGATCGCTTGACGGGCGGGATTGGGCAATCCTTCATCGGCAGTAAGACGATAGTGCCGCGAGTGGCGATATCCGCCCTCACAGGGTATGGCCTCGATCGGCTGCTGCAGAGCGTGCGTGAGTCGCTTGCCACTGCCGCTTCGCAGGCGAGAGAATACGACCGGCTACCCTATCCCGCCGTTCACGCCTAAGGTTGATTACCCCTTTCCGCCGGTCGGAGCCCTGTTGATGCTGAACCTTGCCAATAGCCTCACGATTCTCAGGATCTTCATGACTCCCGTCATCTCAATCCTGCTGGTCTATCAGTTTTGGAGGCTTGGTCTGGCAACCTTTTTGCTGGCAGGGGTCACCGACGCCCTGGACGGATTTATCGCGCGTTCGAGGGCCCAGCGAACAGAACTGGGGATGATCCTGGATCCCCTGGCCGACAAGCTGTTACTCTCTGCGACCTTCGTGACGCTGGTCTACCTGCGCCAGGTTCCGCAGTGGCTGTTCATCATTGTTGTCAGCCGGGATCTGATATTGATCGGCGGTTTTCTGGTCCTCTACGTCGTTACCGGAAAGACGGCGGTGTCCGTCTCCTGGATGGGGAAGCTTACGACAGGCCTGCAGCTTCTGACCGTACTGGCGACGCTTATCGCCCGTGTGACCGGCGGGATCGGGTCCTACGTGCCGTGGATCATCTATCTTGCCGCAGCCGTCACGATCGGTTCAGGGCTCGATTACGTTCGCCGAGGTGCGAGGGCGCTGAGCCGGTGAAGGCGACCGCGATCCTCCGTATCAATCCCTTCCGAAAGCGGATCCGGCGGACTTTTCCACGATAACGTATTTCATTGGAGAGAACTGCAATGTCCCTTCCTATCGTGACAATCGTTGGTCGGCCCAATGTGGGGAAATCGACCTTATTCAACCGGCTGGTGGGTGGGCGACGAGCGATTGTGCACGATCAGCCCGGCGTTACCAGGGACCGGCTATACGCAACAGTCGAATGGAAGGGCCGTGCGTTCACTCTCGGTGATACCGGCGGGCTGGAGCCTGGCGTGGGAACGGGTCTCGCAACTCAGGTGCTCGCCCAGGTTCGGCAGGCGGTCCAGGAGTCCGTCCTCGTCATCTTCGTCGTTGATGCCCGCGAGGGGCTGACGCCACTGGATGAGGAGATCGCCCGGCTGCTTCGGCACGATGTCCGGGCGCGCATCGTTGTGGCGCCGAATAAGGTCGATCGGCCGACGCACGAGGTGCTGGCATCCGAATTCTTTCGGATAGGGTTCGCTGAGATCTGTCCGGTTTCTGCCGAGCATGGCCTGGGTGTGGCGGAACTGTGTGACGTCATTGTCGAGGCGCTGCCGGTGGCAGAGAGCGCATCCGAATCGAAGGCCATCCGTGTGACGGTAGTCGGTCGCCCGAATGTAGGCAAATCATCGCTGGTGAATGCGCTGCTGGGTCAGGAGCGTGTGATCGTGAGCGAGCAGGCCGGCACAACGCGGGATGCGATCGACACTCCGTTCACCTACAACGACACCGCGTATATCCTAATCGACACCGCAGGGCTTCGATCCCGCAGTAAGGTCCAACAGCCATTGGAACGGTTCAGTGTGGTGCGAGCGCTCAAGGCTATTGAACGGAGCGATGTGGCACTGATCCTGGTTGACGCTAAAGACGGGATTACGGACCAGGATGCCAAGATCGCCGCGTACGTTCAGGATGTCGGAAGCGGCGCCATCGTGGTGGCGAATAAGTGGGACCTGATGCCGTCCGGCGCCGACGCCCGGCAACAGTCCACGCTACAGATCCGCGATCGACTGCGGCACGTGGATTACGCGCCCATCGCATTCGTCTCGGCCCTGACCGGCTCCGACGTACCTACATTGTTTCCGCTGGTGCAGAGCGTCGCGCAAGCGCGCGCTCACCGGGTACCGACCCCCCATCTTAACGAGCTCATCGGCGAGGCGGTCCAGAAGTATCCCCCGCCCGCTCACGGCAAGCGCCCCGTTCGATTTCATTACGCCACACAGGCGGCGGCGCTTCCGCCCACCTTTCTGCTCTTCGTGAGCGACCCGCGCGGTGTGCGCGTCGCCTACCGGCGCTATCTGGTCAACCAACTCAGAGCCGCGTACGGATTCGTCGGCACCCCCATCCGCCTGGTCTTGAAAGGCAAGCGCGCCTGACGAATGGCTCGGCTTTCTGCTTGACATGAAGACAAGTAGGTCGGGTTAGCGCAGCGTAACCCGACGAAGCACTTGAGCCGCCGGCGCGCATTCATTTCAACCCAGCCAAACACGGGCTTATGTCATTGGCGATGGAATGGCCGTATTCCAGCTTTCGCCGATATGTTAAGGCGGGGATGTATCCAGCGGATTGGGGACAGGGTGTAATAGATTTCGATGGAGTGGGGCATGAGTGATGGGATCGGATTGTCGGGTTACGCTGTGCTAACCCGACCTACTGGTTTCGCTTCCACTGTTCCTGGTCTTGCCGTTTCTCCTTCGCTCCGGTGTCGCGTTTTGGCCTGGTTTCGGCGTCGCCTGCGCGCTGACCGTCGGCGCATACCTTGGGCTCATATGGGTCTTGGCGTGTTTCGATGTGCGGCTGTAGGTTCGCGCTCAATCAGACGTTGAACCGGATCGTCATGATATCGCCATCGACCACGCGGTAGTCCTTCCCTTCGAGCCGGAGCGACCCGTCCTGCCGTGTGGCCGCCAGCGAGCCGCAGCGGATGAGCGCGTCGTAGGCCACGACCTCAGCTCGGATGAAACCCTGCGCGAGATCGCTATGGATTGCGCCCGCCGCCTGAAGCGCTGTGGCGCCCAGGGGAATCGTCCAGGCCCGGACCTCATCGCTTCCTACCGTAAAGAAGGTCATCACGCCCAACAGGTCATAGCAGGCCTGGCGCAGTCGCGGCGCCGCGGACGCCTCCAGGCCGAGTTCGGCACGGAAGGTGCCGGCTTCATCCGGAGGCAGGTCCGCCAACTCCAATTCCAGTTTGGCCGGGACGGCCATCGAGGCGGGCTGGGAGGTACCCAGTGCCGGTATGGCCTCAAGGATTCCAAGGTCGCCGCCGCCCTCTTCATCGGTATTGACCACTACAAGGCTTGGCTTGGCCGTCAGGAACTGAAAGCCGCGAAGCAGGCGCTCCTCTTCAGCCGTTAACGACATTCCCCGCAACGGCTGTTCTTCCTGTAGTGCCGTATAACATCGCTTCAGGAGGGCCAATTCCTGATGACTTTCACCCTTTTTCCCCTTTCGGAAGGCCTCTTCGATCCTGGCGATCCGCTTCTCCACCACATCCAGATCGGCCAAGACCAACTCGGCCCACAGCGTCGCCGCATCCTTGGCCGGATCGACCCGCCCCTCGATGTGGGGGACCCGTTCATCCTTGAAGGCCCGAACGACCATGAGGAGGGCGGTACTCTGTCGCATCTGCGGGAGGAGCTGTGTGCCGGCGCTCGTGGGCTTACCCGATTCTTTCACGAGCGGGGCGAAGTCGACAAGCTCCACGCTGGCTGGTGTGACCTTTTTTGGCTTGAACATGAGCGCCAGGCGCTCAAGGCGGGGATCGGGGACCTTGACGACAGCGATTGAGGCCTCCCCCAACTGGCCCGCCTGGTGGCTTGGCTGGCCGTGGGTCAGCAGCCGGTACACGGTGCTCTTGCCGGAGGCCGGTAGTCCAATAATACCGATGCGCATGTTTACTCCGTAGCGTTCAGCTATCAGCGATGAGCGGTTAGCAAGACAAGAAAAAGCTGAAAGCCGATGGCTGATACCTGACCGCTTGCGGTTCACAATAGCACAGGCCCAGGAGCGCGCGCTACCGAAACCGCCAGGTATGGCGCTTTTGAATTGAAATTTTCGCGACCTGTGGTAAGCTCAAGTACCGATGAAGGCCTACCTGGATATCGAAACCTCGTTCGACGGTGCCATCACGGTCGTGGGTCTGTATACTCCCGACCGTGGCCTGATCCAGTTGATCGGGACACAGATCAGCGATGTCACAGTCTGGCAGGCGCTGGACGGCGTGGAGACGATCTGTACGTATAACGGCAGCCGCTTCGATCTCCCGGTGATCCGTCGCCGACTGGGTCTCGACCTGTGCGCGACGATCGAATCCCACGATCTGATGTATACGTGCTGGCGGTATGGCCTGTTCGGCGGGCTGAAACGGGTGGAGGCGCAGCTCAGTATTCCCCGGCGTTCCAAGGGAATTGATGGTATGGAGG
>JACPQW010000115.1 GCA_016190285.1 Candidatus Methylomirabilis oxygeniifera | reverse complement strand
GCCGCCCTTCCCCTCGGAAGGTCATCAGCACCTCGGGGCTGGGTAGGTCTCCTGGCTCGCGGCTTCTCTTACTCTCTGCGCCTTCCCATCCGTTGGACAGTGGCATCGAGCAGATTTCAACGCCGCTTACAGTTGCGGGGCAGCAACGGTCTGGCCCTTCACGCTCCGTGGCAAGGCTTCACCGTTTTCCCTGTTTCCGCTATCAGCGGACCCAACCCCCGTCCTGCTCTGGCGGGACGGGGTATGTTTATCCCACGCGCGTCCCCATGTCAACAAAATAAAAGGCACCCCGCAATTCGCGGGGTGCCTTTTGGCTCGCGTTCGAGCCCAAAGAACAAATCAGCGCTACTTCTTTGCTGGGGCTGGAGCTGGAGCGGGGGCTGGAGCTGGAGCGGGGGCCTCTTCCGCCTTCGGGGCCACCTTCTTAGCCTTCTTAGCCTTCTTGGCCGACTTCTCCGCAGCAGGAGCCGCCTTCTCAGCAGCAGGCGCAGCAGGCGCCGCAGGCGCGGCCTCGTGCTTCTTCATTTCGTCAGCAAAGCTGAGACCAGCCACGGAGACGCTGAACAGGCCGGCCATCACTACGATACCGAGTTTCTTCATCATCGCTTCAAATCACCTCCTTTCCAGTTTCGACGTCATATCGTCAGAAGAAGAGGAAGTTACTTCTTCTCTGGAGCAGCTGGAGCCGGGGTCTCGGCCGGCTTCTTGGCTGTCTTCTTGCCCTTCTTCTCCTCTTTCTTCATCTCCTTACCAGCACAAGGGTTGGCTGGAGCACCGGTCGCTGCAGGCGCGGCGGGAGCCGCTGACTTCTTCTCGTCAGCAAAGCTGAGACCAGCCACGGAGACGCTGAACAGGCCGGCCATCACTACGATACCGAGTTTCTTCATCATGGCTTCAAATCACCTCCTTCCTCGTTTTGATATCACATCATCAGAAGAATATAACTATTACATTTTGCAGGAGCAGTGCCAAGAGTCGAATTCTTTCACAAATTATTCTACTCTATAAATCTCATAAGTTACGAACCATACCTACCAGAGTCAGGCGATGAAGGAAGGGCCACGTCCTTTTGTTCACCCGCTTTGGGACGTGGTCTATCCCAATTGGGTTAGCCACGATTGAAGAGATTCATCGGGAAAAGAGGTGACGAACCCAGCGCCAAAGTACGAAGTCACTTTGGGAGCAGGTTGCTCTTGGTTCCGTCCCCTGGATAAAGACCTCGTCTACGCCACCTGAACAGTCGGAGGTCAGGCGGAGGCCGGAGGCAGGATCGATCTTGGCAGTGAGGATGCCTGGCGGAGGTTCAAAGCTTCGAGACGGATGGCCAACAGACGCTTGCTCAATAAACTGCGTCCAGATTGGCAGCGCAGCCTGAGCTCCTGTCAGTTGAAGCGGCGTCCCGGAATCGATACCGACCCACACACCAGCGACCATGTCGGGCGTGTAACCAACAAACCAGGCATCCCGTAGGTCGTTGCTTGTCCCGGTCTTGCCGGCCGCGTCCCTGGTAAGCCCGAGGCGGTGAGCCGAGGCCGCAGTACCACGTTCGATGGTACCCTGAAGGATCGACGTCACCAGGAACGCTGCCTGAGGTGAGGCTGCCCGTCGCTTCTCCGGCTTCTCCTCAAACAGTACATGCCCCTGTCCATCCTCCACTTTCCTGATCGCGTGTGGTTTGAGCCACGTCCCTCCTCTGGCGAGCGTACCGTACGCCGCGGTGATCTCCAGTACGCTGACCTCGGATGCGCCCAGGAGCGTTGCCGCGTCAGGTCGCAACGGGCTCTCGATACCGGACGCTCGAGCCTGCTCAATCACGCGACTCAACCCGACTTGCTCCCCAATCGTGATGGTGGCGGCGTTAAGGGACCGCTCAAGCGCCTCGCGTAGCCGAACCTTCCCATAGTAGAGACCGTTAAAGTTCCTCGGCATCCATCGCTCGTTTCCCGCATGTGGCGTACGCGGACGATCCTCCACAATGGTAGCAGGGGTAAGCGCGTCGCGCCCATCGACGTGTCCCAATTCAAAAGCCGCCAGATAGATGAACGGCTTAAACAGCGAGCCTGGCTGTCGTTTGGCCTGGACGGCGCGGTTAAACTGGCTGCGGTGATAGTCCCTCCCGCCCACCATCGCCTTGATGGTCCCTGCTTTCACGTCCAGCGCCACCAATGCCCCCTCTACGGCAATCCCTGGCGTCCTCTTTCGCCGTCCGTCAAGCTTCGATAGTCCGTGTACAACGGCCTGATAAGCCGCCTGCTGCGTCGCCATATCAAGGGTGGTAAAGACCTTCAACATCCCGCCACCCGAGATGCCGGAGAGCTTGGCCTCGAGTTCTTTCCGGATGAAATCCAGAAAATGGGTCGCTTCCACAGTCGAGTCCCGTACGATCCGGACTGGTTCCTTCAGGGCGCGCTGGTACTCGGCCTCGCTCAATCTCCGCTCCTTTTGCAGCCGGCGGAGAACCAGGTCCCGGCGCTCCTGGGCACGTCGCGGCGAGATGAGGGGAGAGGTGGTATTGGGAGATCGGATCAAGCCGACCAGCAGCGCCGCCTCAGCCGGGCGAAGCGCCCCGGGCTCTTTGCCCAGGTAATGGCGCGAGGCGGCCGTCATGCCGTGCACCTCGTAGGTCCCGCGCTGTCCGAGATAGACCTCATTGAGATACTGTTCCAGGATCTCCCGCTTCGACAGGGTGGTTTCCAGGCTGAGGGCGAGGACGGCTTCCTTTATCTTTCGCCAGAGCGTGCGCTCGTGATTCAGATAACGGACTCGGGCCAGTTGTTGGGTAAGCGTACTGCCGCCCTGCACGATGGTCCCGCGCCTCGCGTTAGCCCATGCGGCTCGTAGGACGGCGCGCGCATCCACTCCATGATGTTCATAGAATCGCCGATCTTCCATGAGCAGCACCGCGTCGACCAAGAGGGACGGGTAGGCACTCAAGGGACGCTCTTCGCGCAATTCGTAAGCCGATCCATTGAACACCGCCATCGGCCTGTTAGCGCCATCGCCATAGATCAACAGCGTAGGGCCGAATGCCCGGCCGGCCAGACCATGCCAGACCGCCCAGGCGACTGCGACTCCTGCGAGCAGAACCAGAAAGATCCTCGGACGAATTGCCGACCGCCCAAGGGATGATGCCTGCCCACTCATAGTCTTTGCAATCGAATCTCGCTATCGTCTCGAGTCATCCGAACCGCGCCCACACCACGACAGTAAAAGGCAACTATCATGCCACGCCGGACCCCAGACGATGATGCCTTGTAAAGCGCTGGTACAACGCATAATTGACTCTGTCACGCTCAGGCCGGCTCGATCTCTAACGTGTGAGAATTGCACATCGGGAAGGTAAATTTTGCTTCTTCTTCAACAGGGACACTCGGTAAGGGTCATCTATGTGTGCAGGTGGATGTGGCAGAGACGGGAACGGATGACACGGAATGCGCGGAGACCTACCGAGTCTCCGTTCAGAAGGAATATGAGGACCCCTCCGCGAAGACTGAGAGCCTCGCTCCAGAGGACTCCGAGTGACCGACGCTTGCGATCCCCAAGCAAGCATCGGAGTGATCCTTCGTCCTGATCGAATCAGGCAAACGCCGGGGTATGGCCGCCTTCTTTATACGTGAAAGGCGCGAAAGGGTTGAGAGCGTACGATTACTTCTCGATAGCTTTCTGCCTCCGCTGCAGATAGGCGTTCCGTACCGCGCTGTACAAGTCAACGGTCGATTCCTCAACGCTCTCGTACAATTCCAGATTCTGCGACCGGGTATTGACGACTTCTCCGCTCCTTCTCCCGAACGATGCGGCTAATGGGACAAAGTAATTGATCGGGTCCAACGCCACGTCCGCCACAAGGCCGAAGGCGTCGCGGACCGTCAGCGGAGGCAAGAATGGAAAGATAAAATAGGGACCGGGACCTACCCCCCATTTACCCAGCGTTTGGCCCGTGTCCGCGTCGTTCTTTTCAAATCCCCACTTCTTCGCGACATCGAAAAGGCCGATGACCCCCACTGTTGTGTTGATGCCGAAGCGAGTCAGCTCGTTACCGGCTCCCTTGAATTCGGCCTGCAACATGTGGTTGACAACGCGCCGAGGCATGGCGACGTTATCGAAGGCGTTGCCGAGGCTTTCCTGTACGGGATCCGGCAGGTAATCCCACGCAGTCCCCACAGGTTTGAGCACATACCGATCAACTATGTTGTGGTTGAAGTCGAACATCGTTTCATTGTACGGCTCCCAAGGGTCATACTCCTCAATCTGCTCCTTCTCCATCGACACCGCGCCTTCCATCTGTCGGACAGCGCCTTCATCAGTCGATTGCGGATCCGCTGCCATGACGCTCGACGCGCCTAAGCCTGCGATTGCCACGGCAACCGCCAATACACCCATCCACGGCAATGCTCTCCTGACCCTGTGTCCCACCCTTTCTCTCCTTTCCTTGGTCAAAGCCGATGTTCGAAATCTCTTCTCGACGCCCCTGCCCCATTGTCTCACCGTTCGAATTCCCAAAAAGGCCTCACATCTTTATCACGAATTTTCTTTCTTGTCGCGCAAAATATGCAAAATATGCAACCCGACCTTCGTCCGAAAACCTTTCTTGCTGAAATCTTAGACAGGTTATTTTCTATAGCTGATCCGATAAATCACATCTGCTTCATCGTCCGAAACCAGCATCGCCCCATCCGGCATGACCAGCAGGTCCACAGGGCGTCCCCAGGCGTGGCCGTCTTGCAACCAGCCTTCGGCAAACACCTCATACGTCAGCGCGCGCTGGTCCGCGACCCGCGCCAGCATGACCCGATACCCGATTGGCGCGCTCCGATTCCACGATCCGTGTTCCGCAATGAAAATCTGATTCCGAAACTCATCAGGAAACATCGTCCCCGTGTAGAAGCGCATGCCGAGCGCCGCCACGTGCGGCCCGAGTTCCATTGCCGGCGGGGTGAACTCCTTGCACCTGCGCTGCTTCCCGAACGCGGGATCGGAAATGGTTCGCCCATGGCAATAGGGAAAGCCGAAATGCAGCCCTGGACGCGGCGCATAATTCAGCTCGTCCGGCGGCAGATCGTCGCCCATCCAGTCTCGCCCGTTGTCCGTAAACCAGAGCTCACGCGTCTTCGGATGCCAATCGAACCCAACCGTATTGCGGACGCCCCGCGCGAAGATCTCCAATTGAGTCCCGTCCGGCTTGATGCGCGTGATCGACGCGTAGCGTCCGTCTTCGCGCTCGCAGACGTTACATGGCGCGCCGACTGGGATGTACAACCAGCCGTCTGGACCGAAGCGTATGAACTTCCAGCCATGATGGCGATCCAGGGGGAAGCCATCATACACCACTACCGGCGCAGGAGGATCCTTCAGGTGAGCCTCGATATCATCGTACCGCAGGATCCGGTTCACCTCGGCCACGTAGAGCGCCCCGTTGTAAAAGGCAACGCCATTCGGCATGTTGAGTCCTCGCGCGACCGTGATGATCTCGTCCGCCTTCTGATCCTGGTTCCGATCCAGAATGGCATAGACATTCCCTGCCGTGCGAGTACCGACAAACAGTGTGTCGTTCGGGCTGAGGGCCATTGACCGAGCGTTGGGGACAGGACTCGCGTAGATGCCGATCTCAAACTCGTGCGGCAAGCGAATCTGGTGCAGCGGCAATCCCTGCGCGTTGTTGACGCCCCCGCAAGACACCAACCCTGTCAGTAACATGAGGAAGAACAGGCCGAGCCGGGGGTCGCGCATCAGGGAATCAGCAACAGTTTCCCTGTAGACCGGCGCGCTTCAAGACGGCGATGGGCGAGCGGAGCCTCGGCAAGCGGGAAGGTCGCGTCGATCCGCACGGTAAGCGTCCCGGCGCTGATCCAGTCGAACAGATCCCCTGCCCGCTTCAGCAGTTCCGCCCGATCGAGCGTGTAGTGCATCAGGTTAGGACGGGTAAAATAGACTGAACCCTTGGCGCTGAGCGCCTGAGGGTTGAACGGCGGCACCGGTCCGCTGGACTGGCCGTAGAGGACCATGTAGCCGCGAGGGCTGAGGCAGTTCAGGCTCTTATCGAAGGTAGTCTGCCCGACGGAGTCGTAGACCACGTGCACGCCCCTGCCGTCCGTCAGGCGCCTGGTCTTTGCCTCGAAATCAGCCTGTGTGTAAAGGATGACCTCGTCTGCGCCGGCCTGTCTCGCCAGATCCGCCTTCTCCTCGGTCGAGACAGTCCCGATGACCCGGGCGCCCCGCCGCTTCGCCATCTGGATCAGGAGCAGGCCGACGCCGCCTGCCGCCGCATGGATCAGCGCGGTGTCGCCAGGCTGGAGCGGATAGGTGCTGTGAGTCAGATAGTGCGCGGTCAGCCCTTGCAGCATCACTGCCGCCGCCAACCGCACATCGATGGCATCCGGGATCGGCACCAGTCTTCGCGCCGGGATCACCGCATACTCCGCGTAGGCGCCTACGTGCATCGCGTAGACAACGCGGGTTCCCGGCGTGAGGTCCGACACGCCCGGACCGACCGCGTCGATGACGCCGGCCGCCTCCCTGCCTGGGATCACCGGCAGCGGGTCAGGATATTGGCCCTTCCGCTGGTAGATGTCGATGTAGTTGATTCCGGCCGCGTCGATCTTGACCAGCGCTTCACCTGCGCCGGGTTCGGGGAGCGCCACCTCCTCGTAGCGAAGCACGTCAGGACCGCCATACTCATGTATGCGAATCGCGCGCATTGTGATCACTCCTAGAAGGTTACTGACCGGTCGTAGTCCACGAGCAGTTGGGCGTACCGTTTGATGTCGATCTTCTCAACGATCGACACACGCTTGAGGTCTTCATCCAAGACCCCACGGGTCTGCGCTCACCCCCCTCAGAGGTAGATCGGGATCTGATGGTCCACGGCGAACTGGAACAGCTCGTCGAGCGGCGGAAGACCATAGGGCTTGACGTGCTGCCGAAGCTCCGGCTTGATCAGAACCGTCGCATCGAGCGCCAGTACAATACCGACGTCGATGCCCGACTCCTTCGCACCCTTCGCCACGAAGAACGGCATCGCCGCCCGTGTAGAGTTATCGTACCCATAGGTCGCGGTGATCAGTAATCTTGGCATCGGGCTCTCCATTTTCTGCTTCAGTTACCAGCCTCTTTCGACTCACAGGTTCAGCCGCGGGGTGGCTTCCCACTCCCGGACTGCGCTGTGCCAGCGGCAGAACCCGCATGAGGCGAAGCCGGCCGGGATAGGGCCGCGAAGGGCTGTCACAGCGTCTTTGACAAGCGCTTCGGCAGCCGTAGGGTCAGTCGGAACTTCATGGACGTCGACCTGAAACTGAATGAGGCCGCGCTCTTTTACTTCGACCGGATGATAGTAGATCAGATACGCAAGGCGTTTGGTCTTGTGGCCGTTGCCTTCCAGTAGGAGCGTATAGAGGTTCATCTGATTCTGGTAGTACTGGTGACTATCGGCTTTCGGGGCATACCCTCGGGTCTTATAGTCCAGCGGATAGTAGAAGTCGGCCTCGTCCGTGAGGCACTCGTCCAACGCGCCCATCAGCTCAACGTCAGCCCAGGTCGAAACATAGCGGATCCCGCGTCTCCAGTCACGCCATCGGTCGATCATCCGCGCGTCCGACAGCAGTCGCCCCGGGAGCTTTCCTTTCACTTCGGGCGGCAGCTCGCCCCGATCCCTGAACCGGTCAAAGTACCGCTTGAACTGCAGGTCCAGCCCGCCAGGGAGACTCGGAAAGATCGTGTCGGGGCGCTTGATATCGGCATTGAACTCCAGCCAGAAGCAACGGGGGCATTCGGTATACAATCCCAGGCGGCTGTTGGATAAGGTAAGGCGCTTCATGCGGTCATCGCGGGGCTTCTCAAAGCATTCGACGGGGATACGCGCAATGGTGAGGCCTCACGGTGTCAGGCCGCTAGCCCTCCAGTAACTGATATTTCCCGGGCGCCAGCGATTCTTCCGGAACCAGGACGATCTCCCCGCCATAGGTCTGCTGGAGCGCTTCGATCACCTCGCCGTCCTCTGCCTGGAACCAGCCGATCAGGTCGGGATGGGCGCGGATCCGGACCAGCGGGATTCGCTTGCTGAACAGCCGCCACTCTACCTCTCGAAGGACTTGATGGGCAATGGAGGGGGTCGAACGGATATAGCCAAGACCCCCACACTCGGGGCAGGACGCGCTCAGGGCTATATTTAGTCCTTGGCGGACCCGCGTCCGCGTCATCTCAACCAAGCCCAGCTCCGACAAAAGCGAGACGTTGGTCGGCGACCGGTCCGGCTTCAGCGCCTCCTTCAGTTCCTGGAGCACCCGATCCCGGCTCTCCTGCCGAGCCATGTCAATGAAGTCGATAATAATGATCCCACCAAGGTCTCGCAAGCGCACCTGGCGCGCGATCTCCTGGGCCGCCTCCAGGTTGGTCTTGAGGACCGTCTCTTCAAAATCGTGCTTGCCGACATACTTGCCGGTGTTGACATCGATAGAGACGAGTGCCTCCGTCTCCTCCAACACGATATAGCCCCCTGATTTGAGCCACGCCTTGTGTCGCAGCGCTTTCTCGACCTCTCGTTCGATGCCGAATGACTTGAAGATCGGCTCGTCCTCGGTGTACAGAAACAGATGTGACTTCAGTTCGGGATGCAGCGATTCGGCATACTCCAGGCACCGCTCGTACTCCGTCGGACTGTCCACCACCAGGCGGACCACCTCTTTCGTGAAGAGGTCGCGGAAGATCCGGAAGATTAGATCCAGGTCCTTCTGGACCAATGCTGGGGCGGCGAGTGTTTCGGCCTTGCCTTTAATCTTCTTCCAAAGGGACCGGAGAAACTCGAGATCGGCCTCGATCTCCGCTCTC
>JACPQW010000112.1 GCA_016190285.1 Candidatus Methylomirabilis oxygeniifera | reverse complement strand
CTGGACGAGATCGGCGACATGCCATTGTCCGCCCAGGCCAAGCTGCTTCGGTTGTTGGACAAGAAAACCGTTCAGCGCGTGGGCGGGCGAAGGGACGTGACCATCGATTGTCGCGTCATTGCCGCCACTAATCAGGATCTGGAAGGGCTGATGACTGCCGGTAAGTTCCGACGGGATCTCTACTATCGTCTGAACGTTGCGCACATCAGCGTACCCCCCTTGAGGATAAGGAGAGAGGACATCCCGCTTCTGTTGAGGTACTTCATCGGTGAGCTCAATACGCGAATGGATAAGCAAGTGTGTGGGTTCTCTTATGAGTTGGTCGAGCGTCTCCTCCAGTACGACTGGCCAGGCAACGTCCGGGAGCTTAGGAATATGACAGAGGTCTGCATGATGGATCTGGACACCGGCATGATCGACCTCACTCACATTCCGAAAGAGTATCGAGATAGATTACCGGGTTGCAGTACCGACGAGAAAGACGCGATTATAAGTGCTCTCTGCGCAACTAAATGGAACAAGAGTCAGGCCGCCCAGAAGCTCCACTGGTCTCGGATGACCCTCTACCGAAAGCTGGCGAAGTACCACATTCTCACCAGTCACAGTGAAATCGATCGCGGCACACCGGTACTGTCAGACAGTACACTGTAACATCCTCCCTTCGATGTGACACCGCTGTGACAGTACACTGTGACAGGCTTCGATTGCGGCCCCTACCTCATCACTATCTTTTTCGGTGTCAGCTAACACAGTAATTGTACCCACCTTCTTAACTGCGCCTATCCTGCTTCTCCGTCACCCTCTCCCTACACCAGTTCAAAAACCTGTAACGCCTTCTGTGATATCCCCCGCCAAACCGGACAAAGGACTGAATACGCAAAATCTTGGAAGAGAGCCATAGTAATCAATAGTTAGATGAGGCCACTGTTGGCCGGTGCGTGATGGCCCCGGTCTTGCTTGCGCCTATTAGAATCATCCATTATTGCCTTTCGCGACGTCGTATGGAATGGAGTTGACCGCTATCGCAAACACGATCCCTGAATCTGGTATGCTTCGTCGATACAAAGGCGGCAAGATCACGTGACTATTGGATTTATTCGCAGTTCTCGCATGGAGGAGAAGGGATACACCAGGCGTTGGGGAGATACAGAAGCGATGCGAGGTAGTCGTTGCTCAGTGTAGCAACGACTCCTTGCTTTCAGACGGAAAGGGGAACAATGAGCCCATTAAAGTGTTTAGCGATAAAGCCTGAGACACTCATGCGGATGGCTCTTGGCATAGCGCTCCTGGCCGCGATCCTTGTACCGACCGGATCGGCGCTGGCGGTTGCTCGCTTTGGTACTCGCTGTCAGAAGGAATTCCAGAACGGCTGGCGGGCAACGCTCCCGTACATGTGGGATCGCTGTGGGTGGTTCAACGACGAACTCGACGACACCGATACAAAGGTCTTTTACTGGAACCTCCATGGCGCCCGTAACTCGTTCTCGACCTGCGACAGCTGCGGCAACGGCGTGGATGACGTGCACCTCCTCTACGTGGGCACGCATGGCGGCGCGATCAACGATACGAACGCCCGCTTGGTGATGTGGGACCAGAATGTGCGTGCGCTCTCCATCACGGACACCTGGCGCTATGGGGACGAGAACACGGGCGCTGCGTTTTTCGCACAATACGCCTGCGAAACACTCACGAATGGCGATGGCAATATCTGGAGTCGCTGGCGAACGGCCTTTCGAGGTGGGCTGATCATGGCTCTGGGTAGTCACGACAAGCTTTGGGACAGCGTCACGACCAATGAGACCGGCGAAGATTTCGCTGACGATCTTCAGAAAGGAAAAGTTGTCAAGTGGGCGTGGTTCGACGGCAACGGGGACTGGTGGGAAGACCAGGATGTGGCGGTGATGGCGACGGGGAGTTCCCAGACGGCAGCCAACGACGCCAGCGCGGACTGCAAGTTCCGCCGCGACAACGTGAAGTGGCAGAACTTCGGCAGCTTCGCGCGCTGGCGCGACGGTCAGGCTGAATGGTGGTGTCGCTCGCGCATTGACAACAACTGAATCGAGAGGTGGATGCCATGCGTATCTCCCGAATAGCGGCCCTACTCACTGCAGGTTTCGTTCTTACCACAACGACTCTCAGCGCGGCTGAACCGCGTAAAGGCCACTCCGACTATCTGGCGTCGCTGACGGAGCGCTCGTACAAAAAGGCCTTCCCTACTCGCAGCGTGCGGCTGCTGAAGGTGGCTCCAGGCCCAGGCCGCGACGCTGCCGCCAAGGCGATCCTCGTACGACTGGAACGGGGCGACCTTGGTCGGCGTCTCAGGCTCGCCGATCTGAAGCCGGGAACAGCGGATCGTCGTGTCCTCTCGTTTCTCGGCGAGGCGGGGTACGTGGATGTCATGGCCGACGGCTCGAAGCTGCGCGTCCGAGGGGCCATAGACGATACGAAGGAGATTGAACGCGCCGGCGCCGGTCGTATCGAGAAGAAAGAGCTGGAAGATGTAGGCCGTCGCTTCGTCCGTGAGGCGCTCTCGCCGTTGGTCAAGCTGGGTAAGGGCGAAACGCTGATGTTTCTCGGGGTGCGCTATCTCTACGACGGCGAGGCCGGTGCGGAAGCGGCTACCGCGTCCCGAGAGCGCGAGCGGGTCATTGCAAACATCGCGATCTTTGGTCGTGAGGTGGCAGGCCTGCCAATCGTCGGTAGCGGATCGAAGGTGGCCGTATGGTTCGATAACTCCCGTGAACCCGTTGGCTTCGATGTAGACTGGCCGGTCTACCGCATTTCGTCTCGTGTTCAGCGTGTGTTGTCACAGACCGACTTGGCGCGCCGCGTCGCCACGACGACCGTGCCTCTCGGCGGCACCAAGGACACTACAGTCCGCCGCTTTGAGTGCGGCTATGTCGATCTCGGCGCTACCCGTCGCACGAAGGTTATGCAGGCCGGCTGCTCCATAGCGTTCGAGGGCCGCGGCGAAGGCGGCGAGGCTTGGGGACGCACGGAGTTTGTGCCGGCGGGTACGCCCGTGCTGAAGGAAGCGCGGTGGCCGCTCGCCAACGCGCTAGCGGCGGGGGATGTGGTCAACACCGGCACCGAGGAGTTCCAGCGCTATCTCAACGCACCGAAGGCGCCAGATGAGGCTTCCCCCACGCGACAGTAAGAAACCATCGGCATTTGAGCAGATGAGCCGTGAGAAATGGAGATAAGTTGCGATTACTGATAGGTGGATGAGTATCGAACTTATACCGATTTCCGGGAAAACAATGGTGGTTCTTATGTAGGTGAATCTGCTGTAGAGGATGTGTTTAACTGCTGACGGCAAGGAGGCAGATGGCATGAATGAGCGAGAAGAACACCCAGCTAAGGAGCGCGTACAGTTCAAGAAGCTTCTTGCGATCAATCCCAACTACTTTGGTAATCTGGAGAAGAGCGAGTTCAAACCCGTCAAGAAGATTGTCGGAAACACGACGTACGAGGAGGTGACCTGCGTCGGATTCAACCCGGCGCTCAACCTCCTCGAGGCCACCATCCAGATCAAACGGCCCGGTGGCTACAATGGCACCCTCTGTACACCCGGATCGACCGAGTATGTTCGGTTTTTTATCGACTACGGCGCCGGCTGGATCGACGTCGGTCTCGCCTCCTTCAACGCACATGACATCCCTAACACTGTGGACTGCGCGAACCACCCCGACAAGCCCATCTCCTACGTCGTGACACTCTCCCTCGACCCCCAGCGGGATACCTGCAAACACCCTGTTCTGCCGAAGGTCCGCGCCATCCTCTCATGGCAGTTGATGCCTCCGGCGGCGGACTCGAATTGGCCTCCGATCTGGGGTAACGTACTCGACCAGCACATCCAGATCAAGCCACGGCGCCCGATATTCGGCGACATCTTCGAGGTCATCCCCAAGGACGCGCTGAAGAACCTTCCACCGCTGATCGAGGAAGTCAAGCCGTTCCCCATTCCACTGCCCGATCCCCCACCGCTGTCCGTGAGCGATCTCGCGGAACTTTATCACGTCAAAGAGAAGACCAAGAGCGCCGGCGTAGAACCCCACCGGTTCGGGCTGGCGCACCTACAGGCGTTGGTGGCATCGGGGACCCAGGACATGCTGTCTGCCGCCAACGTGGAGTGGAAGGCCGCCGGTATTGATCTGGCCGGGGCACTGGCCGCCCTCGACAAGACCAAGGCGGACGTCTCGTATGAAGAACTCGAGTGTTTGGGACTGGAGTACAACCTGGATCGCTTGGTCGCGACCTTCCGGATCAAGCGACCAAGCGGATACTCAGGCAATCTGTGCGCCCAGGGGAGTCAGGAATACGTAGCCTTCTGGGCGGACTGGGACGATACGTGCGAGTGGACATACCTCAACACCGTTACGGTCAACGTCCACGATATCTCGACGATTCCGGCCGACGGGCTCGCCTACAGCGCGATCCTGCCGGTGGACCTGAACGCCGTCCGGCGTCCCTGCGGCGGCCCGGGTGGCGGACCGAAGATCGCGCGTATCCGAGCTGTCTTGTCGTGGAGCAGCCCGCCGTCGACAACCGATCCTGACGCGCTGAATCACTGGGGCAACCGTCTGGACGCGCATGCGCAGATCCGCCCCGGCACCCCGGTCCCTGGAGATCAGCCGTTCATCAGTGCCATCGGCGGCATCGGCGTCGCAGACATCAACGTCCTCGGCAACGGCATGACCAAGCCCACAGCGACATTCGGCTTCAGCGGCCTCGCTGCCGATTATCCATGGCTGCTGAACCGTGAATGCCCATTCGGCGGCCTGATCATCGTCCAGGGGCCGCCCGTGCTCGGGTTCAAGTACCGGCTCTGGGCGCGGGAGTTTGGTAACCCGATGACTGAGCAGATTGTGAAGGACCAGTTCCATGTGATGAACTGGCTCGGGGTCGGATCCAACATCACGCCAGATCCAATTACGGGCTACGCCACCTACATGGACACGCTCTCAAACATGGACCAGGTGCTGGCGCACTGGACGCCGCCGGGAGACGCTGTGTGGGAGATCCGGATAGAGATGGCCACGCTGGGCGACATCGTTGTTGGGACCACTGCGTGGCACAGCATCCAGCTCGATAATACGGCGCCGTGCCGCAAGCCGGCCGTGCCGCCGTTCGAGCCGCCGGCCGTCACTTGCGAGATCCACATCGACAGCGGTGGCGACTGCAAGGACTTAACCAAGGGGACGGTGATCCAGGGGCACTTCGTTGCGCGGGACACGCATTTCGGCGGGTTCTCTCTGACCACACTGCCGTCAAGCATGTTGCCGAACAGTCCCACAACAGCGACGCCGACCATCTCGCAGACGGCGTCGTTTGCCGCCGGCGGCGACGAGTGGGAGCTCGCCACCACAGGTATGCAACCCTGTGGCTATGTTGTGCTGTTACAGGTCTGGGATCGCTCGATCGTCGGAAGCCGACCCGACTCGCACAACTACAACTACTACGACGTGGGGTTCTGTCTGAGGGCGGCGAGTAAGTAGCCGGGTTGCCGGTCGAAGAACAATACGGACAAGGAACCCGATCAAGCGAAACGTGAGGTAGTATGTTGCTTAGCGGATGGAAAAGGAGTATTTGTAAGTAACGTATGACCGTGCCCAATCAACTGGAATAAGCTCGGCCAACCTTAAGTAGGGGAACACTCACGCTAACGCGTAAGAG
>JACPQW010000007.1 GCA_016190285.1 Candidatus Methylomirabilis oxygeniifera | reverse complement strand
GTTCTTTTCCCTCTACGCCCTGTCCGGTGTCATTCGCATGATTCCGCCAATTAGAGGACATGTGTCAGAGCCTATTGAACATGTCCTCGGTGGAGAAGGTAGACCATAGGGGCAGTCCGTCATTCCGAACTTGACCAGTAATCCAATGTCTTTCGAGGTTTTTGCTCCCGGCTCCAAGCATGCGGGGAGAAGAAGATGTATGGCCAGGGGATAAGATGAGCAAGCGGATTCTGATCTTCGACACCACGCTGAGAGACGGCGAGCAGGCGCCCGGTTGCAGCATGAATACCCGGGAGAAGTTGGAGATGGCCAGGCAACTGGCGCGTCTGAAGGTAGACGTGATCGAGGCCGGCTTCGCCATCGCCTCCGACGATGACTTCGAGGCGGTCAAGACGATCGCCCAGAACCTGAAGGGCGGGCCGATCATTGCGAGCCTCTGTCGGACTCGCGATATCGACATCGATCGCGCCTGGGAGGCGTTGAAATATGCCGACCGCTCACGAATCCATATCTTCATCGCGACCTCAGAGATTCATATTACTTACAAGCTGAAATCGACCCAGGAGGAGGTCCTGCAGGCTGCTATTGCGGCGGTGAAACATGCCAGGCGCTATACCGACGATGTGGAATTCTCGCCGGAAGACGCCCATCGGAGCGAGCAGGATTATCTCTGTAAGGTTGTAGAAGAGGTGATCAGGGCGGGCGCCACCACGATCAACATTCCTGATACGGTCGGCTATGGCGTCCCCTGGGAGTTCGGAGCCCGCATCAAGGATCTATTCGATCGGGTGCCCAACATCGATAAGGCGGTCATAAGCTGCCACTGTCATAACGATCTTGGGCTGGCGGTGGCGAACTCGCTAGAGGCGGTCAGAAACGGGGCCAGACAGGTGGAATGCACCATTAACGGAATCGGCGAGCGGGCAGGAAACGCCTCGCTTGAAGAGATCGTGATGGCGCTTCGGACGCGAAAAGACCTGCTCGACTTTGAGACCGGTATCAACACGGAGGAGATCTACCGATCCAGCAAGCTTCTGACCAGCATCATCGGGATCCCCGTCCAGCCGAATAAGGCTATTGTCGGCGCCAACGCATTCGCGCACGAGGCCGGCGTACATCAACACGGCATGCTGCAAAAGCCGCTGACCTATGAGATCATGACCCCGGAATCGGTGGGGGTTCCTCAGAGCCGACTGGTCCTGGGTAAGCACTCCGGCCGGCATGCGTTTAAGAAGCGGCTGGAGGAGCTTGGCGTGATGTTGCCGGAAGAGGCCGTCAATAGGGCCTTTATCCGCTTCAAGGTGGTGGCCGACAAGAAGAAAGAGGTGTTCGACGACGACCTGCTGGCCATCGTCGAGGAGGAGGCTCTGGCCGCCGGCGAGACCTACACCCTTGACCATCTGCAGTTTACCAGCGGCACGAATCTCATCCCGACTGCGACCGTACGACTCAAGCGTGAGAACGAGGTGTTTCAGGAGTCGGGCTGGGGCGATGGTCCGGTGGACGCGGCCTACAAGGCAATCGACCAAATTACGAAGGTCCATGGGCGGCTGGCCGACTATTCGATCAGGGCCATCACCGGCGGGAAGGACGCGTTGGGCGAGGTGGTCCTGAAGCTGGAGGTCAATGGCCATACCGTGATCGGCAAAGGCAGTTCGACTGATGTCATCGAGGCCAGCGTAAGGGCGTACTTGAACGCGATCAACAAAATTGTCGGTGCCGACCGGCCGCCCAAGGCTACGGCTGCGCCGAAGGGCCTGTGACAGCGAGGGCGTGACATAATGAGCAAAGCCTATACGGTAGCGGTCGCCGGAGCTACCGGTGCGGTCGGCGAGACGATGCTTCAACTGCTGGAGGAGCGGAACTTTCCCATCCGGCAACTGAAGCTCTTGGCCTCCGATCGGTCCGCCGGAAAGAGTCTGATCTTTCGGGGGGAGGAACTCAAGGTTGAACAGCTCGGTGAGCGTTCGTTCCAGGGGACCGAGATCGCTCTGTTTTCTGCCGGCGCCACCCGCAGTCAGCAGTTTGCTCCGGCAGCCGTCAAGGCCGGTGCAGTCGTCATCGATAACAGCTCCGCGTTCCGGATGGACCCCGATATCCCGCTTGTCGTTCCGGAGATCAACCCGGACGCACTTGCCGGATATCAGGCTCGGGGCATCATCGCTAACCCTAACTGCACCACGATCGTTATGCTCATGCCGCTCAAGCCGCTGCACGACTATGGCCGCGTCAGGCGCGTCGTTGCCTCGAGCTACCAGGCAGTGTCCGGCGCGGGAGCGAAGGGGATCGAGGAGCTGAGACGGCAGACCCTGGCCTGGGCCAGGGGTGAGTCGATCGAGATCGGGGCGTTCCCTCAACAGATTGCATTCAACGTGATTCCTCACATTGATACGTTTCAGGCGAACGGCTACACGAAGGAGGAGTTAAAGCTTGTCTTCGAAACCCGAAAGATCCTGGGAGACGAATCGATCGGGGTCTCGCCTACGACCGTGCGCGTCCCCGTGTTTACCGCCCACTCCATCTCCATGAACGTCGAGACGGAGCGGAAGATCGGGGTAGACAAGGCAAAGGAGTTGCTTTCGAAAATGCCGGGGCTCGTCGTGTTCGATGACCCGGAAGCAGGCCGTTACCCGATGCCGGTCCTCGCGGCCGGTAAGGACGACTGCTTTGTGGGTCGGATCAGAGAAGATCTTTCGAATGATCATGCCCTCAACCTCTGGGTGGTGGGAGACCAGCTTCGAAAGGGGGCGGCGCTGAACGCCATCCAGATTGCTGAGCTGCTGGTCAAACGCTACCTTTGACCGGCCCCTCATTGATCTTCGTAGACAATCCGTAAACAGGAGCGCAGAGTCGGCGCTCCTGTTCGTGTTTCTACTGCACGCGCATTAATAGTCGTGTCATTGCGAGGAGCGTAGCGATGAAGCAATCTCGCAGTAAAAGTGCGATGAGATTGCCGCGCTCCCTCCGGTCGCTCGCAATGACCGTATCGACCTGGTGGCTTCGCTATAGCCGACAATGACGACGTTTAAGTTGACGATCGAATATGATGGGACCGACTATCATGGCTGGCAAGTCCAACCTGGGATGACGACCATTCAAGGAACGCTACAGGGGGCTGTTGCGCGAATTGTCGGGAAAAACGCCCATGTGATGGGCGCGGGCCGAACCGACGCCGGTGTCCACGCCCTTGGTCAGGTCGCCAGCCTTCGCGCTGAATTTCACCATCCGCCGGACACCTTCCGGCGAGCCCTGACCAGCGTACTGCCGCCGGACATTGTGGTTACGGCGGTAGAGGAGATGGACGACGACTTTCATGCCCAGCACTCGGCTCAGTGGAAGCGGTACCGGTATAGTCTGCTCACGCGACGGTACCCCTCCGCCCTCGAACGTCGCTACACCTTATTTGTTCCTTATCCTCTGCAGACCGATGCCATGGCTGATGCCGCAGGGAGTCTGGTCGGCACCCACGATTTCAGCGCCTTTCAAGCCGCTCACAGCTCCGCAGAGTCTCCAGTCCGGACGGTCCTGGTGGCTGAGTTCAGGCAGGAGGGGGATCACCTCTCCTTCGAGATCGTGGCAAACGGGTTTCTCCGTCACATGATCCGAATCATCATGGGAACCTTGTTGGACATTGGGCGTGGAAGATTACAGTCCGAAGCGCTTAAAGTGATACTTGAGGGAACAGATCGTAAACGTGCATCTAAGACGATATCTTCACATGGACTGTGTTTGCTTGAAGTGGGCTACCACCCGTTTGGCCTTCACGCAGAAAAAAAGCGTTCAGCAATTAGCGCTCAGCCATCAGCTTCGGATAAGGCGGGGGACGTATTAGAAGAGCTGAGAGCTGACCGCTGAAAGCCGATGGCCATTTCTTAAGAAACGCCTATGGCTGGAGGTGTGTGTCCTATGAGCAACGCGACCGATCTCTCCAGAAGGAAGCTCTTACAGTGCCTCGGCTTCAGCGCAGTGGCGACGGCCGTAACTCCGGAGTGGCTGTCTGCGACGGTCGAACAGGGTTCCCAGAAACAATCAGGTCAATCGGAACCGGATATCGAGGTTGGGATAACAGCCCTGACCACGGAGCTTCCGGTTCTCTCGTCGGATCGCCCGACGAAGGTCTGGAAATTTTCCGGGGAGTTAGTGAAGGGACCGCCCGGTACGGTAGAGGATATTCCGGGCAGCTATCTCGGCCCCATATTACGGTTGCGCCGGGGGCAAAAGGTCCGCGTCCGTTTCCACAATAAATTGCCGGAAGACTGCGTGATCCATCAGCACGGCCTGCTGGTGCCTGAAAAGGCCGACGGCCACCCGAGACATCAGATAGGAAGCGGCCAAACCTCTGTCTATGACTATACGGTTCTTGATCGCGCCGGCACCTATTGGTTTCACCCGCATACCGACAAACGAACGGCTGAGCAGGTGTACTACGGCATGGCGGGTCTGATTCTCGTGACTGATAGTGAAGAGCAGTCGCTGGAGCTGCCGCGCGGCGAGTATGACGTTCCATTGGTAGTTCAGGATCGCAGTTTCGATGACCGCAACCAGTTTCGCTATATCGCGCATATGCATGATCGATGGAGGGGGTTCCTGGGCGATCGGATACTGGTCAACGGCAAGCCGAATTTTATCCTCCAGGCGTCGACCCGAGCCTACCGCCTTCGAATCCTTAACGGCTCCAATTCGCGCATCTACAAGTTGGTCTGGAGTGATGGGAGTCCGTTGACCGTGATCGGCACTGATGGGGGGCTTCTGGAGAGTCCGGAGGTCCGTAACTATGTGATGCTGGCCCCCGGCGAAAGAGTGGACCTCTGGGCAGATTTCCGTGGCCGAAAGGTCGGCGACGAAATCACGCTGCGCAGCACTGCCTTCTCCGGCGTTATGCCCATGATGGGTATGGGTGGCGGGATGATGGGAGGAGGGGGCGGTGGCATGATGGGGATGGGCGGTGGCATGCGAGGCGGGATGACGGGGATGATGGGTGGCGCGCTGCCCCAAGGCGCGGAGTACCCCATCCTGACGGCGCGCATTGCGCGGGAGGAACGTGATCAGCTTGTCCTCCCGCGCCGTTTTTCGCAGATACAGCGGTACCGGCCGCAAGACGCTGCGAATGCCAAGAAGCCCAGATCGATTCGCCTGTCGATGATGGGTATGTCGCCACGACTGAACGGCCGCTCGTTTGAACTGACCAGGGTCGCCGAGGAGGAGATCATCCCGCTGAACACCTTGCAGGTCCTGGAATTCGTCAATCGGGATCACCGCGCCCACGGTATGATGATGGCCCATCCGATGCATATCCATGGACAGACGTTTCAGGTACTTAAGCGGGAGCTCGCGCCTGGATTTGAGCAACGTTACGCTTCGGTCAGTCAGGGGTTTATGGATAACGGTTGGAAGGACACGGTGCTCGTGATGCCGGGCGAAAAGATTACTATCCTGAAGCGCTTTGACCGATATACGGGTCTGTATCTGTATCACTGTCACAATCTGGAACACGAGAATCTGGACATGATGCGAAACTTCCTGGTGCAAGCCTAGCGCAACCAGCACATCGTCGGATCGTTCCACCTGACACCAATGACAAGGAGGATGCAATGCTGTTAATGGGAAAGAGTAGAGCTGAACATCGGGCCGCAGCTATCGGGGTAGCGTTCCTCTTATTCTGGGTCGTGTTGTGGCAGCAGTCCGCGTTTGGCGGCGAGCCGGCGGCCAAACCGGTTGAATCGAGGGTGGCTGCAAAGATCGATGACCATGTGATTACGCTTGATGAGATCGAGAAGGCTCTGGCCCCGCAGCTCGCCAAGCTGCAAGAGCAAAAGTTCCAGCTCCTGGAGTCGAAGCTGGAAGAGCTGATCGAAAAGCGCCTTCTGGCAGTCGAGGCTAAGCGCCGCGGGATGACGGTTGAGGAGCTAGTGAAGGCCGAAGTCACCTCGAAGATCCCAGAGGTAAGCGACGCAGAGGTGACGGCATTCATCACGCAAAACCGGGCGCGCCTTCAGGGAGACGAAGCCGGGCTTCGTCCCAAGGTCCGTGAATATTTGAACAACCAAAAGATGGAAGAAAGGCAAGGGATCTATCTGGCCGAACTCCGGCAACACGCGAAGGTCGAGCGCTTCCTGGAAGAGCCTGAGCCGATTCGGAGCGCGGTGAGCGCGGAAGGAGCCTTTGCGCAAGGCCCCAAGGATGCGCCGGTCACCATTGTTGAGTTCTCCGATTTTCAATGTCCTTACTGCAGTCGCGTCGTCGGAACACTGAAGGAGGTCGTGCGACTTTACCCAAAACAGGTACGGTTGGCGTTCCGGGACTTCCCGATCGCCGGCCTTCACCCCAAGGCGCAGAAGGCGGCCGAGGCCGCGCGATGTGCCGGCGACCAGGGCAAGTTCTGGGAGTATCACGATCGCCTCTTTGAGTCCCAGGCTCATGCGGAGATCTCAGACTTCAAACAATTCGCTGAGCAGTTGAAGCTTGACGGTAACAGCTTTGCCGCCTGTCTGGACAGTGGAAAGTACGCAGCAGCGATCCAGGCTGATGTGCAGGAAGGGGCGCGCCTCGGCATCACCGGAACGCCGACTTTCTTCATCAACGGGCGGCTCGTGGTTGGCGCCCTGCCACTGGAGATGTTCCGGAAGCTCATCGACCGCGAGCTTCGCAGCTCTTTGAAATAATTCGCGTCAAGTGCGGTAGGCTGGGTTGAGGAATGAAATCCTGCTATACGGCAGCCACGCGAAGATATAGATGCGCAGCGCTGGGATGTGCCTTGCTCATCCCAGTCTACTGGGATCCCATCGAGGATGGCCCCGGATGCAGTTCGATTTTTCTTGACTTGAAAAAAAATTCCGGCTTTAAATGTAAGAACCCGAATAACTAAGTTGGTCTTCAAACATGCTTCACCTTCAGTCCCGCGAACGCAGCGGCGAAGCAAGAGGTGTGAGATGTCGATCGAAGACAACAAGCGTCTGGTGTGTCGTCTCTACGAAGAGACTGATAAGCAGAATTTCGCGGCGATGGATGAGTTCTTCTCCGCCGATCTCATCGATCACGATCCACCGCCAATCCCTGAGCTCAAACCCGGCCTGGAAGGCATCAAGCAGGCGTTCAAGGTGTTTGCGAGCGCCTACCCTGACGGCACCCATGTCATCCATGATCTCATCGCTGAGGGCGACCGGGTCGTGGTGCGAGTGAGCGGAACCGGAACGCAGACAGGGGAATTCAAGGGGATCAAACCAACCGGGAAGAAGGTAGAAATGACTGGTATTGTCATCTACCGAATTGAGAAAGGGAAGATCGTGGAGCGATGGGCGCAGCATAACTTCCTCGGTTTCGTCATGCAGCAGTTAGGGGTCGTATCTCTGCCAGGGCATGGGCTCTCACATCCATCCTGACCAGTAAGGATTGAGACGACCACAGCACTGCATCTCAGTCGTCTTAATCCGCATGTCACCACAAAAGTCTACGCTCAGATTACCCGCCGACACCTCATCGCTCTCGTCTCGCCAGATGTTGCTTCACTCTTGCGCAATCTGAGCGCCTGTGGTACGTTTCCAGCCGATCTCAGCCGAGTTGTCGGGTTACGCTGCGCTCACCCGACCTACGTCTGACCAGACGACGAAATAGACCAAACAGACCAGATAGACCGGATCGACGCAACGGACCTTTTCGAAGGAAGCTATGGCGCGGGGTTACGACTTTCAGGCAATCGAAGCGAAATGGCAGCGCGTATGGGAGGAAAGTGGCGCTTTCGCGGCTACGGAAGAGCCGGAGAGGCGGAAGTTCTACCTCCTTGAGATGTATCCGTACCCCTCCGGGAGAATCCATATGGGCCACGTGCGTAACTATGCCATCGGCGACGTACTGGCTCGGTTTCTCCGGATGCGGGGGTATAACGTGTTACACCCGATGGGCTGGGACTCCTTCGGTCTGCCCGCTGAGAACGCAGCGATTGAACATCACACGCATCCGGCCAAGTGGACCAACGACAATATCGCCTACATGCGTACCCAGCTTAAACGGATGGGGTTCTCCTACGACTGGCAGCGCGAAATCACCTGTAGTGATCCGGCCTACTATCGGTGGGGACAGTGGCTCTTTCTGAAGCTGTATGAGAAGGGGCTGGTCTATAAGAAATCGTCCGCCGTCAACTGGTGTGAGGTCTGCCAGACCGTCCTGGCCAACGAGCAGGTTGAAGGGGGGCTCTGCTGGCGAGACGGAACATCCGTTGTACAGAAAGAGCTGCCGGGATGGTTCTTCAGGATTACCGCATATGCTGAAGAATTGCTAAGCAGCTTGGATAACCTTTCCGGATGGCCTGAGCCTGTCAAGGTGATGCAGCGCAACTGGATCGGCAAAAGCGTTGGGGCGGAGGTATGCTTCCCGCTGGCCGACCGGGAAGGGGCGCTGACAATCTTTACCACACGACAGGACACGCTCTTCGGGGCGACCTTCATGGTCCTGGCCCCGGAGCACCCGCATGCACTCGCCCTCGCGCAGGGCACGTCACAGGAGCAGCAGGTGAGAGCCTTCATCGAACGGATGTCGCGCGAGGATCGGCTGCAGCGTACAGCGGCCGACGTCGATAAGGCGGGGGTGTTCACGGGCGCCTATGCCATCAACCCGCTCACGCGCGAGCGGATCCCTGTGTGGATCGGCAATTTTGTCCTGCTGGAGTATGGGACCGGCGCCATCATGGCGGTGCCGAGCAACGACCAGCGCGACTTTGAGTTTGCACAGAAGTATGGTCTGCCGATCCGCTTGGCCGTGAAGCCGGTTGATGTTGATCCGGATGAGCGTCACTTACAACAGGCCTATGAGGGTGAGGGGGTGCTGGTCAACTCCGGCCCATTTACCGGCATGGCTAGCCAACAGGCGCGCGAGGCGATCGCAGACTTCCTCGAGCGCGAGGCGATCGGGAAGCGGACGGTGAACTATCGGCTCCGCGACTGGGGAATCTCGCGACAGCGCTATTGGGGAAACCCGATCCCGATCATCTACTGTGATGGGTGCAAGACGGTTCCAGTCCCGTACCGGGACCTGCCGGTCATCCTACCTCAGAACATCCAGATTACGATCAAGGGTGGCTCCCCGCTTCAGAAGGTCGCTGAGTTCACCGATGTGCTGTGTCCACGGTGCGGCGCTCCCGCCAGGCGGGAGACCGATACGATGGACACCTTTGTCGATTCGTCCTGGTATTTTCTTCGATTTACGAGTCCGAAAGACGAGGACGGACCGGTTACGCCTGCTCACGTCAACTACTGGATGCCGGTCGATCAGTATATCGGGGGGATCGAACATGCGGTGCTCCACTTGCTGTATGCGCGCTTTTTCACCAAGACAGTCCGCGACCTCGGCATGATAGCTGTCGATGAGCCGTTCAGGCGGCTGTTGACTCAGGGTATGGTATGCAAAGAGACACATCGTTGCCCGGAGCACGGCTTTCGATTACCCGAGGAGGTGGACGCTTCGTCCTGCTGTCGCACGTGCGGTCGTCCGGTGCAGATCGGGCGCATCGAGAAGATGTCGAAATCGAAGAAGAACGTCGTCGATCCTGAAGATCTCTTGGCGCAATACGGGGCTGATACTGCCCGACTCTTCTGTCTGTTTGCCGCCCCACCGGAGAGGGATCTGGAGTGGTCCGACCAAGGCGTAGAGGGATCATTCCGATTTTTGTGTCGGATCGTCCGTCTCATCGAAGATCAGGAAGAGCTTCTCAAAGGGCCCAATCCATCTATCCCGTTTCAGAAGCTTATTGCGGGTCGCGCCTTATACCGAAAGGCTCAGCAGACAATCAGACGGGTCACAGAGGATATCGAGGACGACTTTCACTTCAATACCGCCATCAGCGCCCTCATGGAGTTAGCCAACGAGATCGGCCGCTTTGAGTTGGTAGGCTCTGCGGACGACGCTGATGAGCGGCGTGTTGCCTACAGCTATGCGGTCGAGACCCTTCTGCTGCTGCTGTCACCCTTTGCGCCACATTTGTGCGAGGAGCTGTGGGAACGACTTGGTCATGACGGCAGTATCTTTCAGGCGCCATGGCCGTCCTACGATCCCGCCATCATTACGGCTGAGGAGATTGTGGTGGTTGTTCAGATCGACGGGAAAGTCCGCAGTCGGCTCGTCATGCCTGCCGATGCCGACGATACCGCCATGCGCGGGGCAGCCCTTGCGGATGAGCGGGTCAAGGGGTGGCTTGAGGACAGACCGATCCGGAAGGTCGTGGTCGTACCGAAGAAGCTGGTGAATATTGTGATCGGGGGAGTCCGATGAGAGCAATCGTATACATGGCGGTACTATTGATGCTGGCTGGATGCGGCTATCGATCGGTAGGTTCTGGAGAGGTGAAGGCTCTTCAGTCATCCGTGAAGACGATCAGTATCGGGATTGTCAAGAATCGAACCTTCCGTCCTACCGTTCAGCCGGCCCTGAGAGATGCGTTGATTCGTCGACTCGTGGCCGACGGCCGGATCAAAGTTGTGGAGGAGGGCGCCGACGCCATTTTGGAAGGAGCCATTGAAGGATTCGGCGAAGAACCGCTCGCCTTCGGTTCTGCGGATACCGCCAAGCGCCTGCGCATCGTCATTTCGTTCTCCTTTGCATTGAAAAATCGGTCGGATGATAAGGTGCTTCTCCGAGACGGCGTCACAGGTGTGGCCTATTACTTTACCGGAACGGGCCTCGCTGAGACCAGAACGGCTGAGGATGAGGCGACGCTTCGCGCGGTGACGGATCTGGCCGAGCAGGTCGTCAGTCGACTGATCGATGGGGTGTAATGGGGCGCGGGACCAGGAAAAGCTACTCGGTTGCCGAACAAGTCCGTAGAGGGGAGGTTGCGCCGGTCTATTGTCTCTATGGAGAGGAAGAATACCGTCGGGAACAGACGCTGAACCAGCTCCTCGACGCGTTGCTGACGAAGGATGCAAGAGACCTGAATCTCGACCAGATTCGGCCAGGGGAGGCGGGGACGCCGTCGATTCTAGGGAGTGCGCGCACGCTGCCGTTTCTGGCGTCGCGGCGAGTTGTCTTGATCCGAGGCGTCGAAGAGCTGTCGCGGGAGCAGCAGGAGGAGCTGCTTATCTATCTCAACGACCCGTGCCCCACGAGCTGTCTTGTGTTGGCAGCGAGACGTCTTGACCTCCGGACCCGATTGGCCGCGGCCATACAGAAAAAAGGCGTACTTCTCCGCTTTGATCGTTTGGAGGCAGATTCATTGAAGGAGTCGCTCCTGGCAGCGGCTGACGACCGGGGCGTGCGACTACATCCGGAAGCGATCGGCCTGCTCATAGCCTTGGTTGGGGACGATTTCCGGCAGTTAATCTACAACATAGAGAAGGTCGCGCTTTTCATTGGCGAGCGCGAGGAGATACGCGCGAACGATATCGAAGCTATGGTTGGTGAGACCCGGGTAAGATCGATCTTTCAACTGACCGACGCCGTGTCAAGCAGGAACCTGGAGAGGGCCCTTCGTTGCCTGATAAGTCTATTGGAGAGCGGGGAAGAGCCCCTGGCCATTATCGGTATGCTCGCCCGTCAGATCCGTCTGTTGGTTCGGGCAAAAGCGCTGCAAGAGCAGTCGATTCCGATCAGTAGGATGACCCATGAGTTTCATCTGCCGCCTCGCGTCGTTGTTGCCTTGGCAGAACAGAGTTCTTCGCGTTCATGGCGGCAATTATCGGATGCGCTCCAGTCGCTCTCAGGGGCCGACGTGGCCATCAAGACCGGGAGATCTGCGGCTCCTGATGCCTTGACCGGGTTAGTCTGGAACCTCTGCCGGGCGTGAGTCCTACGACGATTGCGGGAGGGCGTGAACCTGGCGAGCGAGTCGTGACTTGTAGCGGGCCGCGGCGTTCTTATGGATAAAGCCTTTACTGGCGGCTCGATCAATGGTCGGCACAGCCTGCAAGAATGCCTTCTCCGCAGCATCCCGGTCACTTCCCTCAATCCCCGTTCGCACCTTCTTGATCACCGTCTTCAGGGTGCTCTTTGCCGCACGATTGCGCAATCGTCGCTTCTGGCTTTGCCGCATGTGCTTCTGTGCTGACTTGGTGATTGGCATCGTTTCGTTTCTCCTTTGTCGCGTGTCGTATCTATTTGCTCTGCGGAAGGGTCCAACGCGCTGTTTATTAGAATGGAACGGCGCTTCGTTGTCAAGGAATTTCTGATGGAGCAAGAACGTCCCGGGAAAATCGCACGAGCGGCCGGCGTGGTGAGTGGGGCCACCCTCTTAAGCCGTATTCTTGGCTTTCTCCGCGATTTGATCATTGCGAGGTTGTTCGGCGCCGGAACTGCGACCGATGCCTTCTTTGCCGCCTTCCGTCTCCCCAATATGCTGCGGGAGCTGCTGGGAGAGGGGGCCCTCTCGGCGGCGTTTATCCCGGTCTTCACCGAATCGTTCAGAACGCGCGGACGTGAGGGCGCCTGGCGATTGGCATGGACTGCCTTGATGCTGCTGGCGTTGCTGCTCGTAGCGGTCTCCATCGCCGGCATCCTGCTCGCGCCGTGGTTGATCAGACTCATCGCCCCCGGTTTCCAGGCCGTCCCGTCAAAACTTCATCTGGCAGTCTATCTCACCCGGATGATGTTTCCATACATCCTGTTTATCGGAGTGGCGGCGCTCTTCATGGCGATTCTCAATTCGCAGGGTCACTTCGCCACCCCGGCGCTCTCACCGAGCATGCTCAACATCGCTATGATCGGCTGCGCCTTGTATCTCACGCCCTATATGCAGCCGCCGATTCTGGCGCTGGCAATCGGCGTCCTCATTGGGGGCGTAGGCCAGCTTCTGATCCAGATTCCAGCCATTTGGAGACGGAGCAGGGGGGCGCACTGGAGTATCGATGTCAGCGATCCTGCCGTAGGGCGGATCACACGTCTCATGGCGCCGGGGATCGCAGGGCTGGCCATCACGCAGGTCAATGTGTTTATCGGAACCTTACTCGCCTCGCTGATGGGGGAGGGAGGGATTTCAGTCCTTTACTACGCATTCCGACTGATCCAGCTTCCGATCGGTCTTTTCGGTGTGGCGATTGCCACGGTGGCCTTCCCTACCATGGCGAGGCAGGCCGCAAACCGTTCCCTTGGAGAGGTTGGGGCCACTGTGGCCTACGCCATCCGCCTTGTCCTGTTCGTCACGCTGCCATCGATGGTAGGCCTGATGGTGTTCAGAATCCCGATCATCCAGATCCTCTTTGAGCGGGGCGCATTTGACCGAAGTGTGACCCTCGCCACCGCCGAGGTTGTGTTGTTTTATGCTGTCGGTCTTGGGGCCTATGTGTCAAATCGTATTCTCGTTCCAGCCTTCTACTCGCTTCAGGATACGGCGACGCCGGTCAAGATCGGGATGGTAACCGTCATGGTCAACATTGCCTCGTCTCTCCTGCTGATGCGGCCCATGGGACTTGCGGGCCTGGCCCTGGCGACGGCTCTCTCCTCCTTCGTAAACCTGGGTCTCCTGCTGATCGCCCTGCAGCGCCGCCTGGGGCGGCTCAACGGGTTACGCGTTCGCTCGCTCGTGCAGATAGCCGGGGCTGCCGCCGTCATGGCTCTGATCGGGTTATCGCTTGTTCACCTCCGTGATCCGCTGGCGGTCGAACCGTCCCTCTATCGCGCCGCAGTGCTCTCGTTTGAGCTTGCGGCAAGTCTCGCCGTCTTCGTTGGAGCCGCCGCCTGCATGGGTTCTGAAGAGTTAAAAGGCTTAGTACGAGGGCTGACCGGCCGACGTCGGGAGGTAAGAGGAGGAGGATCCGAGGAAGATTGTCATTGACGGTAAGATGGTAATGTGCTAAATAAATCGTTAAGTTAAGATACGCGTTCAGCTATAAGCGTTCGATAAGTAGATGAAGGATTACAGGAGAAGCCGGCGTTTTTGAGGTGAGCGTCTGAACCACAGCTACTGTGCGTTATTGCCGAATGCTTACGGCTGATCGTCCGCAGGGGAGACGAGGTTATGAAATTGACGGGATCGGAGATATTGCTGAGAAGCCTGGTCGAGGAGGGCGTTGATACCGTCTTCGGTATGCCGGGCGGCGTAATCCTGCATACGTATGACGTGATGACCGATACCGCCGTTGCGTCGAAGATCCGGCACATCCTCTGCCGCCATGAGCAGGGTGCGACGCACGCGGCAGAAGGATATTATAAGGCCAGCGGCAAGGTGGGGACGGTGATGGTGACCTCCGGGCCGGGGGCCTGCAATACCGTGACAGGCGTTACCGATGCCTTGCTGGACTCCATGGCCATTGTGGTCTTTACCGGTCAGGTGCCCACAACAGCCATGGGCTGCGACGCCTTTCAGGAGGCCGATGTCGTCGGTACCACGCGCACCTGCACCAAGCACAACTTCCTTGCCCTCAAGACCGAGGACATCCCTCGGATCGTGAAGGAGGCGTACTACATCGCCCGCTCCGGTCGACCCGGGCCGGTGCTGGTGGACCTTCCAAAGAACGTGATTATGGGACGCGCAGAGTATCGCGGTCATCCGCAAGAGCTGAACATTCGCGGCTACAAGCCAACCACTCAAGGTCATGTCGGTCAGATCAAGCGAGCGGTCGAATTGATGAGAACCGCCAAGCGGCCGCTCATATACGGAGGCGGGGGGATCATTCACTCGGAGGCGTACGAAGAGCTCCGTGAGTTGGTCGATATGACCCAGATCCCGGTTGTGCTGACGTTGATGGGTTTAGGCGCCTTCGACACATCCGATCCGCGCT
>JACPQW010000113.1 GCA_016190285.1 Candidatus Methylomirabilis oxygeniifera | reverse complement strand
TTCCGACCATCCGTATGTGGCGGAGACCAACGATAAGGGCGAGTTCACTCTCAGCCATGAGCCACCAGGCAACTAAAAGCTCGAGGTCTGGCAGGAGACGCTCGGCAAGAAGGTGCAGGACGACGTCGACAAGTCCAAGCAGGAGACCAAGCTCAACATCGAGCTCGCTAAGCGGTAGTCGGTTCCAACAGTAGAGCTTATTGATTATGATTGAGGGGCGGTCGGCGGTCGACTCCGCTTAATCTCGCCGTACATCCATGTACAGCTCGAATCGTCGATGGCAGGCTGCGCTATCCATGCTTCGCCTGCCATCGACGACGCATCGCCAACCGCCGCGCACCCTAAGCGTGTAAGATACGTAGTCCATCGCCAAGCGTTCAACTTACGGGGGAGAAAATGGGGATCGCCAAAAAATATACGTACTTCTTCGGAAAGGGCCGGGCTGAAGGAAGAGCGGAGCAGAAGAATCTTCTTGGGGGCAAGGGAGCGAACCTCCACGAGATGACTGCCCTGAAGATCCCGGTACCGCCCGGCTTTACCATTTCTACCGATACCTGTATTGAGTACTTCAAGCAGGGCAGACGCTTTCCGCGAGGGCTCTGGCCGGAGATCGAGGCTCAAGTGACCAAGCTGGAGCGCGCCATGGGCAAGCGGTTCGGCGATCCGAAAGATCCGCTTTTGGTGTCCGTTCGCTCCGGAGCCCGGATCTCTATGCCGGGGATGATGGACACGGTATTGAACCTGGGATTAAACGACAAGACGGTCCAGGGGCTCATTCAGCGTTCTCAGAACCCGCGCTTTGCGTATGACAGCTACCGCCGACTGCTCCAGATGTTCGGTGACGTCGTGCTGGGCATTAAAAAAATCGCATTTGAGGGGCTCCTCAGCGAAAAGAAGCGACAGAAAAAGGTTACGGCCGATACGGCTCTGACCGCCAAGGATCTTCTGGACGTCGTTGAACAGTTTAAGGAGGTTGTTTGGCGCGAGGCGGGGCGTGAATTTCCCCAGGATCCCCAAGAGCAGCTTCGCATGGCGATCGGGGCCGTATTCGAATCCTGGCACAACAAACGGGCTATCGAGTACCGGCGGATCTACAAGGTGCCGGATGACTGGGGCACCGCTGTCAATATCCAGGCGATGGTCTTCGGTAATCTGGGTGAGGACTCCGGAACTGGTGTGGCTTTTACCCGCGATCCATCAATAGGGGACAGACGCATCTACGGGGAGTTTCTCCAGAATGCTCAGGGGGAAGATGTGGTAGCGGGCATCAGAACCCCCCGCCCCATTACGGACCTGAAGGAGGCTTGGCCTCGTGTCTACCGTGAGTTCGAGCGGATCTGCCGAACGTTGGAGCGCCATTATCGGGATATGATGGACATCGAGTTCACTATCGAGAATGGGAAACTCTACATGCTGCAGTGTCGCGTCGGCAAAAGGACGGCCCACGCCGCGATCAAGATTGCCGTGGATATGGCGAAGGAGCGCCTGATCGACCGAAAGATGGCCGTCCTGCGGGTGGAGCCGTGGCAACTCGAGCAACTGCTGCACCCGAGGATCGATCCAAAGTTGCAGGTCCGTAAGATTGCGAAAGGCCTGCCGGCTTCACCGGGCGCCGCCGTCGGGAAGGCGGTCTTTACGGCGGAGGAGGCGGTCGAGGCTGCGGAGCGGCACGAGAAGGTCGTCCTGGTCAGGCCCGAAACTTCTCCGGAGGATATCGCGGGGATGGTGGCGGCCCAGGGGATCCTCACGGCTCGGGGAGGCCTGACCAGCCATGCCGCCGTGGTGGCTCGTGGTATGGGGAAAGCCTGCGTTGCCGGCTGCACCGACATCTTCGTGAATGAGGAAGACGGGTACTTCCAAGTGGCGAATCTGACCGTCCGGCGGGGAGACTCGATCACGATCGATGGTACGACGGGAGATGTCATTATCGGAGAGGTGGAGCTGACCCAGCCTGAGGAACTGAGTGGTGAGTTCGGCGCCCTGATCGGGTGGGCGGACAGCTTTCGGAAGATCGGTATCAGGACCAACGCCGATACGCCGACAGATGCTCGGGTCACGCGACAGTTCGGGGCCGAGGGAATCGGCCTCTGCCGGACCGAACACATGTTCTTCGAGGGAGATCGGATCGTGGCCGTGCGAGAGATGATCCTGGCGAAGGACGCTGACGAGCGGCGGAAGGCTTTGGCCAAGCTGCTGCCAATGCAGAAGCAGGACTTCAAGGCGATCTTCGAGCTCATGAATGGGCTCCCTGTGATCATCAGGACGTTGGATCCCCCATTGCATGAGTTTCTCCCGAGAAAGGACGAGGAGATTCGAAAGGTTGCTGAGAACATGGGGGTATCGGAAGAGGCGCTCAAGGACAAGGTCCGCATCCTTCACGAGTTTAATCCGATGCTGGGCCATCGTGGTTGTCGCCTCGGGATCAGCCATCCTGAGATTACCGAGATGCAGGCGCGGGCGATCTTTGAGGCGGCCTGCGAACTCAAACAGGAAGGGAAGCGTCCATTTCCGGAGATCATGATTCCTCTTGTCGGCCACGTGAAAGAGCTGCGGCTCCAGCGGGAGATTGTGGACCGGGTTGCTCGAGAGGTGATGAAGGAGTACGGTGTGAAGGTCCGCTACCTTGTGGGGACCATGATCGAGCTGCCAAGAGCGGCGTTGGTGGCCGATCAGATTGCCGAGGCGGCCGATTTCTTCTCCTTCGGGACCAACGACCTGACCCAGACGACCTTCGGGTTCTCACGCGACGACGCCGGTCGGTTCCTGCCCCTGTATTTGGAACAGGGCATCCTTCCGACGGACCCGTTCGCCGTCCTCGACGAAGAGGGGGTGGGAGCGCTCATGCGGATCGGTATAGAAAAAGGTCGCCGGGCCAAGCCACAGTTGGAGGTCGGTATCTGCGGGGAGCACGGAGGCGAGCCCAACTCCGTCGATCTCTGTCACCGGTTGGGTCTGGATTACGTAAGCTGCTCCCCGTACCGTGTTCCCATCGCCAAGCTGGCGGCGGCTCATGCCGTTCTGAAGAGGCAGGTGAAGGTCAAGGAGATGGGGGAAAAGTAGGCCAAGGAAAGGTAAGAGGATAGACTGAAGGCTGAAGGGAGCAGAGGTTATACCTAAAAGCCTTTAGCCTTCAGTCTAAACCGCTAACCGCCGATAGCTGAGTACTGACTGCTTTCTCTACCTTACTTGGGTAACGCCGGGTCGGCTACCTTGAGATCGGGGCAACTCAGCGACTTCAGTAACGCCGTCAGGTCCCCCTTCTCCTGAGCTGTGAGTTTGAGCGGCCTGATCTCATTCGACAAATTGGGGTTCTTGATGCCGCCCTTATCGTAGAGTGCAATCACGTCTTCCAGGGTCTTGGCACTGCCGTCATGCAGATAGGGCGCGCTGGCGGCGATGTTGCGGAGGGTCGGGGTCTTGAAGGCCCCTTTATCTGACTCTTTCTTGGTGACCTTATTCCGTCCAAGATCCGGGTCCGGCTTATCCATGCCCACGCCGAGGTTGTGATAGCCTTCATCGGTGAAGTTGAAGCCCGTGTGACACGCAACACAGTTGGCCTTGCCACTGAAGAGGGTCAGGCCACGTTGGGCGCTCTTCGTGAGAGCGTTTTGGTTGCCGGCCTTAAACTTATCGAAGGCGGTGTTGCCACAGAGGAGGGTTCGCTCGAACGACGCAATGGCCTGAGCAACGCCTTCTTTGGTTACTCCCGTACCGAAGACCTTCTTAAATTGCTCCCGATATCCCTGTAACTTATCCAGGGTCGCTACCATCCCTTGCAGGGTGTGACCCATCTCGATAGGATTCTGGACCGGGCCCAGGGCCTGATCTTCGAGCGAGGGGGACCGACCATCCCAGAACTGCTCCTGGCTGAAGATTCGATTGATCGTCACGGGGGCGTTGCGCCCGCCCACCTGTCCCTTGATCCCCGTGGAGGTGGGGCGGCCGTCGGAGAACCCTTTGTCCGGCGCGTGACAGGTGACGCAGGCAACGGTCCCGTCGGCTGAGAGCCGCTTATCAAAATAGAGCTGTTTACCGAGGTTGATCTTGTCGGCTGCCAAAGGATTGTCTGGGGGAATATACGCCGCCTCCTCTTGCAGACCCAACGGCATCTTGAGCTTGTAAGCTTGTTCCGCGCCGCTTCCCGTAACGGAAAGACCCAATACAGTGGAAAATAGCGCGCCAATAATGAGTACCCCTTTTGTCCGGCGTTGCATGCTGTCCCTCCCTGTCCTCTTGGTGTGCTGCGGCAATCGCAGCAATTCAAGTCTGATCAGGTTCGCCCTCTCATCGTTCCGCTCGGTGGTTACGGCGGTTCTATATAGCACATCTGAAGCGGCAAGACAATGACCGCGACATCATTTGTGCGGGGGTGTGTGGCGTAGTCTACAACCTAGGATACACACGGGGATACCGGTTTTTCGTTGACTTCGCTTCGCAGCTCGGCTAGAACACAGAGGTGATGAAGAATCACGATGAGAGGTTAACGGACTACACGCAGGCGCCGGTCTACTATAGCCCCTGGCCCCATCGGTTCGCCGTGCTGACCGCGGCATCAACGCTGATGTTGATCTTTGTCGGCGGCCTGGTCACGAACACGGGGGCGGGCCTGGCGGTACCGGATTGGCCGACGACGTTCGGGTACAATATGTTCCTCTATCCATGGTCACACATGGTGGGGGGGATCTTTTACGAACACAGTCATCGACTGATCGGATCTCTCGTAGGTCTTCTTACCCTGGCATTCGCTATTGTGCTCTGGTTGAAAGACGCAAGAAGATTGGCGCGGTGGCTCGGAGTTGCTGCCGTCGGCGCGGTAATCATCCAGGGGCTACTTGGCGGCCTTCGAGTAATCCTGGTGTCGGCCGGGAGCGAACTCGCGCTCATTCATGGTCTGCTTGCCCAAGCCTTCTTTGCCCTCACAGTGAGTTCGGTGGTATTGACCTCTCAGGAGTGGGAACAAAACTCACGAAGCGTGGTAGTGGCTGATGGCGGAGCGGTCAAGCGGCTCTGTCTCTTGACAACCGGGTTGGTATACCTGCAGATCTTCTTCGGGGGCATGCTGACACATATCGGCGACTGGTTCCTGGCCCATCTGTTGTGTGCCGCCCTTGTCGCTATCCATGTCTGGCGCCTGGCCACACGTATCCTGAGACCTCATGCGGATCAGGTGAAGCTGACGTGGCCCGTCATGCTACTTGTCGGCCTGCTGGGGCTACAGCTTCTGTTGGGCCTCGGATCGTATGTGAATCGTTTTACCTCACTCGAAATCCCCTATGCAGCTTTTACCCGGTTGGCGCTGCCGACTACTCACAGACTCACGGGTACGCTGATGCTGGCAGTCTGTATCATGCTGACGTTGCGATCCTATCGGCTGTTGACGTCGCGGCAGGCTGTTACCAGCGGGGGATTACCCGCCGCGCGGGCGCGCGCATGATGCTCACATCCGCAACATTAGGCGTTGAGTTCACGCGGGCTCGGGGGCGCGCGGCGGATTTCATATCCCTGACGAAGCCGCGTATCGTGATGATGGTGCTGCTCACCGCATGTGCGGGCTTTTACATTGGCTCCGGCAGTACGCCCAGCTATGGGGTGCTGTGGCAGGTACTCATCGGTACCGCGCTTGCTGCAGGAGGAACCCTCGCGCTGAATCAGTTCCTCGAGCGTGACCTGGACGGGCGGATGACGCGTACACAACTCCGACCATTGCCTGCCGGGCGGCTCCATTCTGCGGAGGCACTCCTGTTCGGGGTAGTGCTTACAGTCGCAGGGCTGTTGTATCTGGCTGTTGCGGTCAACACCTGGAGTAGTGTTGCGGCGGCGGTGACCGCGGGAAGCTATCTATTTCTGTACACGCCGCTGAAGCGCAAGACTGCGTTATGCGTCGTGGTGGGAGCGGTCCCCGGGGCGTTACCTCCGGTGATCGGCTGGGCCGCGGCTACGGGAAGGCTCGGCATTGAAGCGTGGGTACTGTTCGCCATCCTGTTTGTGTGGCAGCTTCCCCATACGTTAGCCATCGCCATGCTGTATAAGGACGATTATGAACGGGCAGGGATTCGACTCCTCCCCCTGATCGATACGGACGATACACTGACGAGATGTCAGATTGTCTGCGACTGCCTGATCTTGCTTGCCGTCAGCCTGCTGCCGACCCTCATGGGATTCGCCGGCCCATTCTATTTCGTAGGCGCGCTTATGCTTGGCATCGGCCTGCTTGGATGCGCGTGCGCCTGTACTATCCGGCGATCGACGGCAGATGTGAAGCGGCTGGTGTTCGCATCGCTCGTACAGCTTCCGGCACTGTTTCTGCTGATGGTGCTGGATAGGGTGCCAATGTAACGTCAGCATCGTGTTACGCAGGCTCCTGGAGCAAGACAGGTCGCCGACACGGACGCAATCGATGAGCCTGCAGCCTGATACCCGTGCTACCGCTAAAGCGATCTCGGAGATCGCTGATCTGATTTCCCGCTACGCCGACCTCCGCTGCGACCAGGCCGCCATCACCGCCCTCGCTGCGCAATGGCATGCGCTAGGCTTCCGTGCCGACAGCGACCTCCCTGGTTGGCTCGCTGAGGGGTGGCTCAATCCGAACCTCGCTTATGCCGCCGCCGCCGCAGGCCTTACGCCCAATCAAGCCGTAACCGCAGCCGAGCATGCGCTTGCTGCCGACTATCTCAACTGGTGGGAGCGCGACGACAACCCGTACGCCGCGTGTATGGCCGGCGAGATAGGTGAAGCGTGGGATATCTATATAGACGACAAATATCCTTCTCTCACCTGTAACACCCGCTACTCCTTTTGCGACCGCACCGCGTTCGCCGTGAAAGCCGCATGTAGCGGCCTGCTCATTGTGAACTTTGCGGTTTACGCGTCACGCCAGAGGCACAGTCAAGCAACGTAACTCCCATACCACTCAAGATGCTCCGAATTCCAGAGATTTCACCTGGAGCTTCCTTGACAGTTGCCGGGGTGGTTCCTATAATCGAACGAACCTGACGATTGGAGGCTCTGTGGAAGAACACAATCCGTTGGTGAGCGAGCGGATGCGGAAGTTGGCGGAACTTGAGGCGGCAGGTGTGGATCCCTATCCGGCTCGCTTCGAGGTCCGGAACCTCGCAGTCGACCTTCACCGGGAGTACACCATCCTTCCTGAAGAGACCACTGCCGCACCCGAGGTGGCCCTTGCCGGTCGCCTGATGTCCCTTCGCCATCACGGGAAGGTTACCTTTGCCCACCTTCAAGACGGCTCCGGTAGAATGCAAATCTACCTCTCGCACGACGCGCTGGGCGCGCAACTCTACGACCTCTGTAAGAGGCTGGATGTTGGCGATCACCTGGGTGTGGAGGGCCAGCTTTTTCGTACGCGGACAGGGGAACTCACGGTGCGAGCTCGGACGGTTCAGCTCTTATCGAAGTCGCTGCGGCCGCTGCCGGAGAAGTGGCATGGACTGACCGACGTGGAGACCCGTTTTCGCCAGCGTTACCTGGATCTCATCGTGAACCGCCAGGTTGCCGATGCCTTCAGGACACGCAGCCGCTTGATCGCGGAGATCCGGCGCTTCCTTGACTCGAGGGGGTTCCTGGAAGTCGAGACCCCTATGATGCAGCCGATGGCCGGCGGCGCCATGGCGCGCCCCTTTGTGACGCACCACAATGCCCTCGACATTAAACTGTATCTGAGGATTGCCCCGGAACTCTATCTGAAGCGGCTGGTGGTGGGAGGGTTTGACCGGGTCTTCGAGATCAACCGAAACTTCCGGAACGAGGGGATCTCGACCCAACACAACCCCGAGTTCACGATGCTGGAGTTTTATCAGGCGTATGCCGATTACCAGGATCTGATGGCGCTGACGGAAGAGATGCTGGCTCACCTGGCTAAGGGGATCACGGGAGATCCGCAGGTGACCTATCAGGGGCAGCCGATCTCCTTCGCTCCACCCTGGCCGAAACTCACGCTGGAGGAGGCCCTCGTCAAGGTGGGCGGACTGGAGGCGGAGGCCCTTACGACGGAAGAGGGTGTGCGCGCGACGGCTGGACACCATGGGATCACGATCTTGCCTGGTTGGGGCAGGGGGAAGGTGCTGGCCGAGCTGTTCGATACCCTGGTGGAGTCAAAGCTTATTCAGCCCACGTTCATTATCGATTTTCCCACCGAGCTTTCACCATTGGCCAAAGCGACACACGGGGAGCCGACGACGGTCCAGCGGTTTGAGTTGTTCGTCGGCGGGATGGAGATCGCCAACGCCTCCTCTGAGCTGAACGATCCGCGCGAGCAGCGCACTCGGTTTCTTGACCAGTTGCGGCAGCGGGATCAAGGCGACCTGGAGGCCCATGGCCTGGATGAGGATTTTCTGCGGGCGTTGGAGTACGGGATGCCTCCGACGGCCGGTGAAGGGATCGGTATCGACCGATTGGCGATGCTCTTGACCGACTCCCCATCGATTCGCGATGTTATTCTCTTTCCTCTCCTGAAGCCCGCCCAGGGCGAACAGGGCGGTATCGATGCCGTTTGAGCTGTTTGTAGGACTTCGGTATCTGAAGGCAAGACGAGGGCAGGCGTTTATCTCCCTGATCACGCTGATCTCTATCGGCGGCGTCGCCCTTGGCGTCATGGCGCTCATCATTGTTCTGGCGGTCATGAGCGGATTTGAGCGTGACCTTCGGAGTAAGATCCTCGGGACGAATGCTCACCTGTGGATCGTACGCTATGGAGATCGAGGGATAGAGGCGCCGGTTCAGACGGCCGCCCGGGTCCGCGAGGTTCCGCATGTTGTGGCGGTCTCGCCCTTCACCTATCACCAGGTGATGCTGAGCACGGGTCGGGGGGCAGGAGGGGCGGTCCTTCGCGGCATCGACCTCGACTCCGCGCGGGAGGTGACGACGCTGACCGAGAGCTTCGCCGAGGTCGATCCGACACGGCTGAAAAAACCGGCCGAGGGAAGCGGATGGCGTCTCGATCCCGAGGGGATCATCATCGGGCGTGCCCTGGCCACAAATCTCGGGGTCGGTCTCGGCGGACGGGTGAACGTCATTTCCCCTTTCGGCAATGTGCTGACCCCGTTCGGACTCGCGCCGCGCGTACGAAGTTTCACCGTCGCCGGGATCTTCGAAATGGGCATGTATGAATACGACAGCGCACTGGCCTATATCACCATTACGGCGGCTCAGCAGCTTTTCCAGATGGGACAATCCGTGACAGGGCTCGAGGTGAAGGTAGACGATCTGTACAGGGCGAAGGAGGTGGGAGCGGAGATTCAGCGACGCCTTGGGTTCCCGTACGTCGCGAGAGACTGGATGCAGTTGCACCGCAACCTCTTTGCTGCCCTGAAGCTGGAAAAGATCGCCATGTTTATCATTCTGACTATGATCGTTCTGGTGGCCGCCTTTAACATCGTCAGCGCCCTGATCATGAAGGTGATGGACAAGGGGGCAGAGATTGGCATCTTGAAGTCGATTGGCGCCACTTCCAGGAGCATCATGTCGATCTTCATGGTGGAAGGCGTGGTCATCGGACTGGTCGGTACCCTGTTGGGAACCGTGGGGGGCGCAGTGATCTGCAAGCTGCAGGAGACCTATAAAATTGTCAGGCTTCAGGGCGATGTCTATCTGCTGGATGCCGTCCCGATCCTGATGAAAGGGACCGACTTGGCCTTGATCGCCTCCTCGACGCTGGTCCTGAGCTTCCTCGCGACGCTCTACCCTTCCTGGCGGGCGGCCAGGCTCGACCCGGTCGTCGCGATCCGTTATGAATGAGTTCATCAGAGCAGATGGCGTCTACAAGTCGTTTCAGATCGATGGCGGAACAGTCGAGGTCCTGAAGGGTGTGGATCTCAGTATTGAAAAGGGAGAGTTCATCGCAATCGTGGGACCGTCAGGAGCCGGAAAGAGCACGTTCCTGCATCTGCTCGGCGCTCTGGATCGCCCCACCGCCGGTCGGATTTTCTATGAGAATGTCAGCCTCGACCAGATGGACGACGGACAACTGGCCGGCTTTCGCAACCGGACTGTCGGGTTTATCTTCCAGTTTCACCATCTATTGCCGGAGTTCACCGCGCTGGAGAATGTCATGATGCCGCTTCTGGTGGCGCGTCGGAATCGATCACAGACACGGGAGATTGCCGCATCCCTGCTGAGGGAGGTAGGGCTTGAGCCCAGGCTCTTGCATCGCCCCTCTGAACTCTCCGGAGGGGAACAGCAGCGAGTCGCAATCGCCAGAGCCCTGAGTGTCTCACCCAAGGTCATCCTCGCAGACGAACCGACCGGAAATCTTGATACCAAGACAGGCGATGCGACATTTGAGTTGCTCCATCGGCTGAATCGAGAACGCGGCCTCACCTTTGTGATGGTCACGCATAACGAGAAGTTGGCCCATCGATCGGATCGGATCGTGACAATATTAGATGGTCGCATCGTAGAGAAGTCTTGAAATTCTGGAAGGATCGGCTATACTGAGCATGTCAGTGACGTGAGGGCGCTGAAGAAGGGGAGTGAGGAGATGTTCGAGCGATTTACAGAGCGAGCCCGCAAGGTAATTATCCTGGCCCGGGAAGAGGCGATCCGCCTTGGACATAACTTCGTCGGGACCGAGCATCTGCTGCTCGGACTGATCCGCGAGGGCGATGGACTCGCGGTTGCGATTCTCAAGAAGCTGAACGTGAATATCTCCGCAGTCAAGGGGGAGATCGAGAAGATCGTCTCGGTCGGCTCCGAGTTCAGCCCCGCCGGCGAGATCCCTTTTACGCCGCAGGCGAAGAAGGTCCTGGAATACGCCATCTCTGAAGCCAGATCGCTCGGACACAACTATATCGGGACCGAGCACCTGCTGCTCGGACTGATCCGCGAGGGCGAGGGGATTGCCTCATTGGTCCTGAGGGACTTTGGCGTCAGCGTCGCCTCAGCGAAGGCGCAGGCCCAGGAGTTGCTGGGCGAGCAGGCCTCCAAGCCCACGACCTCGACCAGGACACCGGCGCTGGATGAGTTCGGCGTGGACCTGACCGCGATGGCGCGCCAGGACCGGCTGGATCCCGTTATCGGCCGCGAGACGGAGATCGAGCGGGTCATCCAGATTCTCTCTCGCCGGACCAAGAACAATCCGGTCCTGATCGGGGAGGCCGGTGTCGGAAAGACCGCCATTGTGGAAGGGCTTGCCCAACGCATCGTGGCCAGCAATGTGCCAGAGACCCTGCTTCGGAAGCGGGTGGTCCAGCTTGACCTCGCCGGCATGGTAGCCGGGACCAAGTATCGCGGTCAGTTCGAGGAGCGGCTGAAGGCCGTGGTCAAGGAGATTCAGCAGTCGCAGAATATTATTCTGTTTATCGATGAGTTGCATACGTTGGTGGGTGCCGGCGCCGCGGAGGGTGCGATCGATGCGTCCAGCATGTTGAAGCCGGCGCTCGCGCGGGGGGAGCTGCAGTGCATCGGCGCGACCACCCTCGACGAGTATCGCCGCCACATTGAAAAGGACCGGGCGTTGGAGCGACGGTTCCAGGCGGTCCAGGTCGGGCCGCCGAGCGTGGAGGAGACGATTCGGATCCTCCGGGAGATCAAGGATCGTTATGAGGCGCATCACTGCGCGATCATTACCGACGAGGCGGTGACGGCTGCTGCGCGCCTGTCGCAGCGCTACATCGCCGACCGCTTTCTTCCAGAT